>NZ_JBHXNB010000017.1:0-17420 GCF_042720095.1 Rhodococcus sp. NPDC058505 | reverse complement strand
GGGCGGGGGGCGGCCGCGCCGGGCCCGGCGCGGCTACCCCCCCGCATCCTCCTTGTGGGGGGGGGCGTACTCCCCCTTGCGGCGGCCCCCCCCACCCCGTTTCCGCGCGGTCAGCCGCCGAGCGTGGCCTGCTCCGCGTCCGCCGCCATCGCGGCGATCAGGCTGTTCGGGCGCATGTCGGTCCAGTTGGTCTCGACGTACTCGACGCACGACTGGCGCGACGCCGCACCGTGCACGGTCGTCCAGCCGGCCGGGACGTCGGCGAACGTCGGCCACAGCGAATGCTGCCCCTCGTCGTTCACCAGCACGAAGAACGTGCCCTCCTCGTCGTCGAACGGATTGCTCATCTCTTTCCTTTCCGTGAAGATTCTTGTCCTGCAGGCATGTTCGGTCGGTCAGCGTTCGCCGTCGGCGGACCACCATTCCTCGAGCGCCGCACCAATCCGGGCGAGCGACTCCGGGGACGCCATCTCCCAGTGCGTGGCCTCGATGCGGTGGGTGGCGATCCGGCCGTCGACGGCGGCGCGCCACGTCGACGCGCCGATCTCGCCGGTCGGGTCGTCGCCGCACGCCGCGAAGTACAGCAGGTCACCCTTGTAGGGCCGCGGGTCGTACTCCCCGATCATCTCGATCGACGCGCCCGCGGCAGCGAGCGCGGCAGCGATCCGGTCGGCCCCGAACGATCCGAACGGCGCGGGAAGATCCGCGACGAGCTCGTGCACGAGGTCGGCGGTGAGATCCTCGTCGACCCGTTCGCCCCCCGACGCGAGCGACGGGAGCAGACCGCCGACCAGGTCCCGGGCGGTCATGCCGCGCGCGGCCGCCGGGCGTTCGATGTCGTTGTCCGCGTAGCTGTCCATCATCGCGAGCAGGGCCACCTCCCCGCCGTCCGCCTGCAGCTGCGCCGCCATCGCGTGGGCGATGACGCCGCCAAGCGACCAGCCGATCAGGTGGTACGGCCCCTCGGGCTGCACGGTCCGAATCTCCCGCAGGTAGCGCGCCGCCCAGTCCTCGATGGTCGCGGGCAACGGTTCCGCACCGGAGATCGCGGGCGACTGCAGACCGTAGATGGCGCGCTCGCGGTCGACGTGGGCGGACAGCCCGCCGAACGCCCACGACAGGCCGATGACCGGGTGGATGCAGAACAGCGGCGGCTTGGTCCCCTGCTCCCGCAGCGGAAGCAGGATGCCGAACGCGGCGTCCGCGTCGACGTCCTCGACACCCGCGAGGACGGCATCCGCACGGGACGCGATCGACTCCACCGTGGGACCCGAGAACACCCACAGCACCGGAACCTCGACACCGAGCTCGGCGCCGAGGAGCGCGGTGAGCCGGGTGGCCACCAGCGAGTTGCCGCCCAGTTCGAAGAAGTCGTCGTCCAACCCGACCCGCTCGAGCCCGAGCACCTCGGCGAAGACCGCAGCCACCGCGCGCTGGGTGTCGGTCGCCGGTGCCCGGAACTCGCGCGGCGCGAACTCCGGATCGGGCAGCGCCGCCCGGTCCACCTTGCCGTTCACGTTCAGCGGCAGCGCATCGAGGACCAGCACGGCCGCGGGCACCATGTACGACGGCACCGCGCCGGACAGCGCGCCACGAACGTGCGCCCCGTCGAGGCCGGACCCGACGACGTAGCCGACGAGCCGGGTGCCGCCCAGCGCGTCGCCCCGTGCGACCACGACCGCGTCGTTCACCCCGGTCAGGGACCGCAGCGCGGATTCGATCTCGCCGAGTTCGATCCGGTAACCGCGGACCTTGACCTGGAAGTCGGCGCGCTCGAGGTAGTCAAGGTTGCCGTCGGCGCGCCACCGCACCACGTCGCCGGTGCGGTAGAGGCGGGTGCCGTCACCGAAGGGGTTGGCGACGAACCGATCCGCGGTCAGGTCGGTCCGCCCGTGGTAGCCGCGGGCCAGCTGGGTGCCTGCGAGGTACAGCTCGCCGGGCACCCCGACCGGTACCGGGTGCAGGCGTCCGTCGAGGACGAACACCTGGGTGTTCCACTCGGGCCTGCCGATCGGCACCGTCGCCGCGTCCGCCTCCGACGTCCGGTATGAGGTCACCGAGACCGCCGCCTCGGTCGGTCCGTACAGGTTGTCGAGCCGGGCACCGCTGACGGCCCGCAACCGCGCCGCGGTGTCCGCGGGCAGTGCCTCGCCGATGGCCAGGACTCTGGTCACCGACTCCGGGAAGCGGTGCTGCTGGTCCGCCAGCAGCATCGACAGCATCGACGGCACCACGTGCAGGGTCGTCACCGACTCGCGCGTCATCAGGTCAAGGAGGTACGCCGGATCCCGATGCCCGTCGGGGCGGGCGATGACCAGCCGCGCACCGGTCTGCAGCGCCCACCAGAATTCCCACACCGACAGGTCGAAGGTGGCCGCGGTCTTGAGCAGCACCGCGTCGGTACCGCCGAGCCCGTATTCCTCCTGCTTCCACACCATCTGGTTGACGACGGCCGCGTGGGAGACGGCGACGCCCTTCGGCCTGCCGGTCGAACCCGACGTGAAGATCACGTACGCCGGGTTCCCGGTGCGCAGCGGCGCCACCCGGTCCCGGTCGTCGACCGGTGCGTCCGGGATGCCGGACAGGTCGAGGGTGTCCACCGCCAGCGACCGGACGTCGTCGGGCAGCGCGACCGCGTCGGCGGTCCGGGTCAGCACCAGCGCCGGGGCCGCCGACTCCAGGATCAGGGCGATCCGATCCCCCGGATGGTCCGGGTCGATCGGCACGTAGGCGCCGCCCGCCGTGACGATCGCGTACATGCCGACCATCAGCTCGACGGACCGCCGCATCGCCAGACCCACCGGGGCCTCGGGGCCGACCCCCTCCTCGATCAGCCTGCGCGCCAACCGGTTCACCCGGGCCGCGAACTCTCGGTAGGTCAGCGTCTGCTCCTCGAACACCAGCGCAACCTCGTCCGGGGTCCGGGTGGCCTGCGCCGCGAAGAGGTCGACGAGGGTCGCGTCGGGCACCGACTCGTCGGTGGCGTTCCAGTCGCCGAGGATCTGCTCGGACTCGGCCGCGGTGACCATCGGCAGGTCCCCCACGGTCCCGTCCGGGTCGGCGACGACCCGTTCCAGGATCCCGAGGAAGCGATCCGCGAACGCCTGCGCGGTGCCCCGATCGAAGAGGGCCGTCGCGTAGGTCAGGTTGGCGCCCAACCCGATCGGCGTCCCCTGTTCGTCGTAGCGGTCACCGATGATCAGGTGCAGGTCGAACTGGGAGACCTCGGACGCCAGCTCGGCGGGCGCGATCTCCAGGCCGTCGAGTTCGAAGGTGGCCTCGGCGAGGTTCTGGAACGAGAAGCCGACCTGGCACAGCGGGTGCCGCGCGGTCGAGCGGGTCGGGTTGAGCACCTCGACGAGCCGCTCGAACGGCACGTCCGCGTTCCCGAACGCCCCGAGGTCCGCCTCCCGGACCAGCGCAAGCAGCTCGGTGAAGCTCGCGTCCGGCGCGACATCGGTCCGGAAGACCAGGGTGTTGACGAACATCCCGATCAGGTCGTCGAGCGCGGCGTCGCCGCGGCCGGCGAACGGGGTGCCGACCGCGATGTCCCGTGTCCCCGACAGCCGCGCGAGCAGCGTCGCGAACGCGGCGTGCACGACCATGAACAGGGTGGCGTTGTTGCCGCGCGCGATGGCGGCCAGGCCCCGGTGCAGCTCGGCGCTGACCGCGAACTCGATCGTCCCGCCGTGATACGACTGCACCGCCGGGCGCGGCCGGTTGGTCGGCAGATCGAGCTGGTCGGGAAGGCCGGCGAGCGCGGTCCTCCAGTAGTCGAGCTGCGCGGAGATCAGGGACGCCGGATCGTCCTCGCTGCCGAGGACCTCCCGCTGCCACAGCGCGTAGTCCGCGTACTGCACCGGCAGCGGCTGCTGCGGCGGGACGGTGTCGGCGGCACGAGACGCGTACGCCACCATCAGGTCCCGGGTGAACGGCCCGATCGAGGACCCGTCGGCCGCGATGTGGTGGACGACGAGGGCGAGCACGTGTTCGGGGTTCGCGTCGGTGCCGTCGACCCGCACCAGCAGCGCCCGGATCGGGACGTGCGCGGTGACATCGAATCCGGCGGACACGAACGCCGTCACCTCGGCGACCACCCGGTCGGCAGGCACGACGACCGGGTCGAGGTCCACCACGACGTCCCCGATCGGCAGGATCACCTGCGTCGCGGTGCCGTCCTCGGCCTGCGGGTACACGGTGCGCAGCACCTCGTGCCGCGCCATCACGTCCCCGACCGCGGCCTGCAGGGCCGCCACATCGAGGTGACCGGTCAGCCGGATCGCCGACGGAATGTTGTAGGCCACCGACTCCGGGTCGAACCGGTTGAGGAACCACATCCGCTGCTGCGCCAGCGACAGCGGCAGCTGCTCCGGCCGGTCGCCCGGACGCAGCGCCGGACGCCCACCGTGTCCCGCGAGTTGGCCGACCCGCACCGCGAGCTCCGCGACCGTGCTGGCCTCGAACATGAGCCGGACCGGGACGGTTGCGTCGAGCGCGGCGCCGAGACGGGCGGTGACCTGCGTCGCGATCAGCGAGTTGCCACCGAGCTCGAAGAAGTCGTCATCGAGCCCGACGCGAGTGGCGCCGAGCACCTCCGCGTAGGCGTTCGCGACGATCTGCTCGACCGGGGTCGACGGGGCGCGGAACTCGCGGGCCTCGAAGACGGGCTCCGGCAGCGCCTTCCGGTCGAGCTTGCCGACCGGGTTCAGCGGGATCTCGTCGAGCACCATGATCGAGGCGGGCACCATGTGGGCGGCCAGTGATCGACCGACGAACTCCTTGAGCGCGCTCGGGTCGAGCACCCGACCCGGTACGGCCACCACGTAGGACACCAGCGAGGTCGAGCCACCGGCGGTGTGGCCGATCGTCGTCGCGAAGTCGACGTCGTCGTGAGCGGTCAACGCCAGGTCGATCTCGCCGAGTTCGATCCGGAAGCCGCGGACCTTCACCTGGAAGTCGGCGCGGCTGACGTAGTCGAGCTCACCCGCATCCGTCCACCGCACCACGTCACCGGTCCGGTACATCCGGTCGCCCGCGAGGGCACCGTCCGCGGCGAAGGGATTCGCGACGAAGCGGTCGGCGGTCAGCCCCGGCCGATCGAGGTAGCCGCGCGCGACACCGGGGCCAGACAGGTACAGCTCCCCGGCAACACCGACGGGGACCGGGTGCAGCCTGCCGTCGAGGACGAGGGTGCGCACCCCGCGCAGACCCTCGCCGATCGGCATCGGCCCGCCCGGGGTGAGCGGATCACTGCTGGTGGCGAGGATCGTCGTCTCGGTGGGCCCGTAGACGTTGAAGAAGGCGCGGTCGGCCGCCCAGCGGGCGACCAGGTCCGGCGAGTATGCCTCGCCGCCGACCATCACCGACCGCAGCTCCGGGACCTGGGCAGGGTCGATCGAGGCCAGCGCGGCCGGGGTGATGAAGACGTGGCTCACCCGCTCGTCCCGGATCAGCTCACCCAGTTCCGCACCGCCGTAGATCGTGGTCGGCACGATCACCATCGTCGCGCCAGCTCCGACCGCGAGCAGCAATTCCAGCATCGAGGCATCGAAGCTCGGGGACGCGAAATGCAGTGTCCGCGAGTCGGCATCGATCCCGAACCGGTCCCGCTGTTCGTCCGCCAGGTTGGACAGTCCGCCGTGGGTGACGGCGACGCCCTTCGGTTTGCCCGTCGACCCCGACGTGTAGATGACGTAGGCGGTGTTCTCGACCCGGAGGGCACCGCGGCGTTCGGACGCGTCGACCTCGCCCGCGGGCTGCACCCGGCAGCGGGCGGCGAAGTCGAGGTCGTCGAGGACCAGCCAGCGGACGCTGCCCGGGAGCCGGTCCACGGACGCGGACACGGTCAGGCCGATCCGGGCACCCGAGTCCGACGCCATGTGCGCGACCCGGTCGGCGGGGTAGTTCGGGTCGACCGGAACGAACGCGGCGCCGGTCTTTGCCACCGACCACACCGCCAGCACCGACTCGATCGACCGGGTGATCCCCAGCGCAATGAACGACTCCGGGCCCACCCCCTCCGCGATCAACACCCGCGCCACCCGGGACGACCACTCGTCGATCTCCCGGTAGGTCAGGGTGCGACCCTCGAGTGTGACGGCGGGCGCCGACGGGTGCATCCTCGCCGCGGCGGCGAGCACCTCCGGCAGCGTGCGCACCGGGCCGGCGTCCGCGCCGCGCCGACTGCTCAGCTCGACCAGTTCCGCAGGGGTGAGGAGGTCGATGTCGCCGATCGCGGTCGAGGGGGCCGCAACCGCCGCGTGGGCGATGGACACCAGTCGCTCCGCGAAGCGGACGACGGTCTGCTCGTTGAACAGATCTGTCGCGTACAGGAATTCGGCCGCAATGCCGTCGGCGACGCCGTCCTCGGTGAACGACTCCATGATCGCCAGCTGCAGGTCGAACTTGGCGACGTGCCCGTCGAAGTCGACGCCGCTCAGGCTCAGCCCGGGCAGTTCGAACTCGACCGGCCCGGTGTTCTGCATGGCGATGGCCACCTGGAACAGCGGGTTCCGCGACTGCGAGCGGGTCGGGCTCAGCACCTCCACCAGCCGTTCGAACGGCACGTCCGCGTTCGCGAACGCCGACAGGTCCGTCTCCCGAGCCTGCTCAAGCAGATCCGCGAAGGTGGTGGACGGCTCGGCGGGCGTCCGCAGGACCAGCGTGTTGACGAACATGCCGACCAGCTCGTCGAGTGCCGCGTCGCCACGTCCCGCGATCGGAGTGCCGATCGCGATGTCCGAGGTCCCGGAGAGCCTGGCGAGCAGCACGGCCAGCGCCGTGTGCAGCACCATGAACATCGTCGAATTGTGGGTCCGGGCAAGGTCGCCGAGGCCTCGGTGGAGGCTCGCGTCCAGCGTGAACGACACCACCGCTCCGCTGTTGGTCGCCACGGCGGGACGCGGTCGGTCCGTCGGCAGCTCCAGCTGGTCCGGCAGCCCGTCTAGGGCCGTCGTCCAGTGCGACAGCTGCCGGGAGATCAGCGAAGCCGGGTCGTGCTCGGAGCCGAGAACCTCGTGCTGCCACAGGCTGTAGTCCGCGTACTGGACGGTGAGCGGCGCCCAGTCCGGCGCGCTGCCCGCGCCGCGGGCGGCGTAGGCGAGCATCACGTCGCGGGTCAGCGGCCCCATCGAGACCCCGTCGCCCGCGATGTGATGCACCACCAGCACGAGGACGTGGTCGTCGGTGTCGGCGACGGCGAACAGCCGGGCCCGCACCGGGACCTGGGTGGTCACGTCGAAGCCGGCGGTGACCACCTCGGTGACCCGGGTGATCGTGTCCGCTGCCGGGATCGTCTCCGGCGTCAGGTCGAGGGTGAACGCGCCGACCGGCAGGACCTGCTGGCTACCCGTTCCGTCGACGGACGGGTACCGCGTGCGCAGCACCTCGTGCCGGGCCAGCACGTCGCCGACTGCTGCCCGCAATGCCCCGACATCCAGCTGGCCGGACAGTCGCACCGCTGCCGGAATGTTGTACAGCGCCGATTCGGTGTCGAACTGGTTGAGGAACCACATGCGTTGCTGTGCAAGGGACAGCGGAATCAGGTCGGGACGCGGGCGTGCGGCCAGCGCGGGACGGTCCGCCGCCAAGCCGGACCGTTCGACAACCTCCGCCAGTGCCGCAACGGTCGGGGCGTCGAAGATCACCCGGACCCCGAGATCGACCCCGAATCGGGCGTTCAGCCGAGCCACGACCCGGACCGCGAGCAGCGAGTGGCCGCCGAGCTCGAAGAAGCTGTCGGTGGCACCGACCTGCTCAATGCCGACGACGTCGGCGAAGGCATCGGCAACGAAGGCCTCGACCGGGGTGCGGGGAGCGACGTAGGCGTCCGTGGACGTCTCGAATCGTGGCGCAGGTAGTGCTCTGCGGTCCAACTTCCCGGCAGCATTGAGCGGCAACTGATCGATGCCCACGATCGCCGAGGGCACCATGAACCGCGGAAGACTGGTATCGAGGTACGCCCTCAGCTCCGCCGACCCGACCTCCATCCCATCGGACGCAACGACATACCCGACGAGTTGCATGCCTGTCCGCTCGTCGGCGTGCGCGACGACGACCGCCTGCGCCACCGCCGGATGTCGACGGAGAACCGCTTCGATCTCTCCCGGCTCGATCCGCTGGCCCCGCAGCTTGATCTGGAAGTCCGTGCGGCCGAGGAACTCGAGGTCGCCCTCGCCGTTCCACCGCACGCGGTCACCGGTCCGATACATGCGATCACCAACGGTCCCGAACGGATCGGCAACGAACCGATCAGCCGTCAAGTCCGGCCTGCCGAGATAGCCCCGCGCAACCTGCTCGCCGGCCAGATACAACTCACCGGCGACCCCGATCGGAACCGGGTGCAACCGCGAATCGAGCACATACGCCCGGGTATTCCACGCCGGACCACCCATCGGCACCACGGCGCCCCGCGCACGACCAGCGTGGTCGAACCAGGTGGCAGTGACCGTCACCTCGGTCGGTCCGTAACTGTTGTGGACCGACAGCCCGCGCGTGGCGGCCGACCGCGCCAGGTCGATCGAGATCGCCTCGCCACCGACAAAGACGAAACGAAGCGAGTCCGGTAGGGCGACACCGTCCGACCCGAGGAAGAGGTCGAGCATCGACGGCACGAAGTGCGCAACCGTCACCCGCTCACGCGCCATCAGATCCGCAAGGTACCGCGCATCGCGATGCCCATCGGCGCGGGCCACCACGACCCGACCGCCGGACTGCAGGCCACCGAAGCATTCCCAGACCGCGATGTCGAACGTCTCGACCGCCTTGTGCAGCACGACGTCCGCATTCGTCATACTCGCCCGGTCCCGCATCCACCGCAGATGACCGGTGATCGCGTCGTGGGACACCACGACACCCTTCGGCCGTCCGGTCGACCCCGAGGTGAAAAACACGTACGCGGCATTGCCCGGACGCAGCACCCCGATCCGCTCCGACGGATCGATCTGCTCGCCGCGAACGCCGGCGGTATCGAGGCAATCGATCTCGACGACCTCCGCCTCGGTCGGAGGAAGGTCCGCGCGGTCCGCCGCGCTGGTCAGGACCAGTAGCGGAGTGGCCGCCTCCAGAACGAACTCGTTGCGGGTCCCCGACTGATCCGGGTCCACCGGGAGATAGGCCCCGCCCGCCTTGAGGACCGCGTAGATCGCGACGAACAGGTCGAGCGACCGGCGCATCGCGATCGCAACCGTTGCCTCGGGTCGGACCCCACGCGCAATGAGAACACGCGCGATGCGGTTGACCCGAGCGTCGAACTCCCGATACGTCATCCGGCGGGTGTCGTCGGCGAGTGCGATCGCGTCCGGCGTGCGTGCGACCTGCGCCTCGAAGTCGTCGAGTAGAAGGCCACCATTGCCGGGGACGGTCTCGCCCGTTGCGCGGGCGAGCCACGTCTGCGCCTCCTGCCGGTTGACCATGCGAATGTCGCCGACGACCGCGGCCGCATCCGCGACCACGGCCTCAACGATGCGGACGAACTGCGACGCGAACGCCGCGATCGTCGACTCGTCGAACAGATCCGTCGCATACACGAAGCACGCGTACATGCCATCGGCTGCGCCGTGCGCGTCCATCTGGTCACCGAGGGTGAGTGACAGGTCGAACTGGGTGACCTCGACATCGGTGTCGAGCGCGCCGACCGTCAGGCCGGGCAGTTCCAGAACCGCCTGCTCCTGGTTCTGCAACGACAGCGATACCTGGAACAGTGGATTGTGCGCCTTCGACCGCGCCGGGTTCAGTGCGTCGACAAGTTGCTCAAACGGCACGTCCATGTGCCCGAAGGCCCGGACGTCCGTCGAACGAACAACGCCCAACAGGTCCGCGAACGACGCCGACGCGTCCACCTCGGTGCGCAACACCAAAGTGTTGACGAACATGCCGACCAGGTCATCCAACGCGGCCTCGCCACGTCCGGCGACCGGGGTGCCGATAACAATGTCCGACGTCCCGGAGAGCCTGGCCAGCAGCACGGCCAGCGCGGTATGCAGCACCATGAACGGAGTTGCGCCGTGCGCGGCGGCGCACTCGCGGATCGCCGCTGTGGTGCCCTCGTCGAGGGCAAAGTCGTACCGCGCACCCCGCATCGACTGCTCGGCAGGGCGCGGCCGGTCGGCGGGGAGATCCAGGGCGTCGGGCAACGCCGCGAGCTCGCTCCTCCAGAACTTGAGTTGCTGTGCAGCCAGACTGTTCTCGTCATCCAGCGAACCGAGCATCCGGTGCTGCCACACCGTGTAGTCCGCGTACTGCACCGGCAGCGGCGCCCACGCCGGTGCCGCCCCTTCCGCACGAGCAGCGTAGGCCACCATCACGTCGCGGGCCAGCGGCGCCATCGACAGACCGTCCGCAGTGATGTGGTGCACCACCATCACCAGGACCCGTTCGGTATCGGACACCTCGAACAGTCGCGCACGCACCGGCGGTGCAACCCGCACGTCGAACCCCTCGGACAGGAACTCCGCAGCCGCGGCGAGCATGTCGACGTTGGGTATGCTCCTCGGCTCAAGGTCGAGGGTCACCTCAGCGGACGGAACGATCACCTGCCGCGGACCCTCGTCCGACTCCGGGTACATCGTGCGCAGCGATTCGTGTCGCTCAAGCACATCACCGACCGCCGCCTGCAACGCGGCCACCTTGAGCACGCCCGTCAACCGAACCGCCAGTGGAATGTTGTACGCAGTCGACTCCGGGGCGAACCGGTTCAGGAACCACATCCGAGCCTGTGCGAGCGACAACGGAATCCGGTCCGGGCGCTCGCCGGCTCGCAACGCGACCCGGCCGCCGGCGCCCGCATGGGCCTCGACCAGGCCCGCCAGTTCCGCCACCGTCGACGCCTCGAACAGCATCCGCACCGGCACCTGCGTGTCCAGTGCGGCACCCAACCGCGCCACCACCTGCGTCGCGATCAGCGAGTTGCCGCCCAACTCGAAGAAGTCGTCATCGAGCCCGACCTCCTCGACCGCGAGCACCTCACCGAACACCGCTGAAACGACCCGCTCGACGGGCGTGGACGGCGCACGGAACACCCGCACCTCGAACACCGGCTCCGGCAGCAACTTCCGATCCAGCTTGCCGCTGGTGTTGAGCGGGAACGCCTCGAGCACCATCACCGTGGACGGCACCATGTACCCCGGCAACGACTCCGCCACCCGCTCCCGCAGCGCGCTCGAGGTCAGCGCCACGCCCGGATCCGGCACCGCATACCCGACCAGTCGATCACCAACCGCCGGATCCGAGCGCAGCACCACCACCGCCTGCGACACACCACCGACACGCTCGAGAGCCGACTCGATCTCCCCCAGCTCGATGCGCTGGCCGCGCAGCTTCACCTGGAAGTCGGTGCGCCCCAGGTACTCCAACTGGCCATCCGCACGCCAGCGGGCGAGGTCGCCCGTGCGATACATGACAGAGCCCGGTCCCCCGAACGGGTTCGGAACAAACCGTTCCGCCGTCCGGCCCGGATGACCGTGGTAACCGCGCGAGACCTGCCTGCCCGCGAGATACACCTCTCCCGCGACACCCGGCAACACCGGATGCAACCGCGAATCCAACACGTATGCCTGCGTGTTCCACACCGGCCGACCGATCGGCATCGAATCCGACTCGGTCCCGTCGCACCAGTAGTGCACCGACGTCAGCGTCGTCTCGGCAGGACCGTACGCATTGTTGATGCGCACCGGCGATGCGCCCATGACCCGCGCCGCGAGCTCGGGACTGAGCGCCTCACCCGCCAACTGCAGAGCCCGCACCGACGGCGGCAACGCCGACACCGCGCCCGACGCCAGGGTGGCCAGCATCGACGGCACGAAGCCAAGGAGGGTCACCCCCCACTCCCGAGACATCGACACCAGGTAGTCCGGATCGCGGTGCCCGTCCGGGCGGGCAATGACCAGGTGTGCGCCAGCGAGGAACGGCACGAACAACTCCCACACCGACGGATCGAACACAATCGGTGTCTTCTGCAACACCACATCCGACGGCGTCACCGCGTACTCGCCAATGAACCAACTGAGCTGGTTCACGATCGCCTCGTGCGTGACCGCGACACCCTTCGGCACCCCGGTCGAACCGGACGTGAAGATGACATACGCGGGGTTGCCGGGACGCAGCGGGCGCATCCGATCGCCGTCCGAAACCGGACCATCACTGAGACCCACCAGATCGACACGGTCCAGTTCGACGACCACCACACCGGCCGGCACCTCGACCCGATCGCGTTCGGTCGTCAGCACACACACCGGCTCGGCGATCGCGAGGACCGCCGCCAACCGCTCGACGGGCTGATCCGGATCGACCGGCACATACGCGCCACCGGCCTTCATCACCGCGTACATGCCGACGAGCATCTCCACCGACCGGCGGGCGGCAACCACAACCCGATCCTCCGGTCCCACACCGATCCCGATGAGGTGACGGGCAAGCCGGTTGACCCGGGAATCGAACTCGGCGAAGGAGAGCGTCTCGCCCTCGAAGGTCACGGCGGGTGCGGTGCCATTCTCGCGGGCGGACCGGTCGATCAGATCGACCAGGGTTCCGGCCGGAACCTCCACCGCGGTCGCGTTCCACTCCCCAAGCATCACCTCGCGGTCCGGCGCGGAGATCAGCTCGAGGTCGCCGAGTTCCCCGACGGTGCCGGCACCGACCCGACGAAGAATATGCAGGAACGCCGCACCGAACCGGGCCGCGGTGGCCCCATCGAACAGATCCGTCGCATAGGTCAACGCCACGGCTGCGCCGACCGGGGCACCGTCGACGAGTCGGTCGACGACGATGACCTCAAGGTCGAACCGCGCGACAACCACGTCGCTGTCGACCGCCGAGACGTGCAGTCCATCAAGCTCCAGAGCCGTCGATGCGTGGTTCTGGAAGGCAAGCGAGACCTGGAACAGCGGCGTGTACGACTGGGAACGAACCGGATTCACGGCATCCACCAGCCGCTCGAACGGAAGATCGGCGTGCGCGAACGCCGCCAGATCCGTCTCCCGCACCCGCCCGAGAAGATCCGCGAACGACTCGCCACCCTCGACCGCGGTCCGCAACACCAGCGTGTTAACGAACATGCCGACCAGGTCGTCGAGCGCCTCGTCGCCACGGCCAGCGACCGGCGTCCCGATCGCAACGTCGGACGAGCCACTGAGCCGGGCAAGCAACACCGCCAGCGCCGCATGCACAACCATGAACACCGTCACACGATGCTCGCGGGCCACGGCCTCCAACGCGCCGTACAGCTCGGCATCGATCTCGAACTCGTGCGTGACCCCACGCCCGGACATCACCGCCGGACGCGGCCGATCGGTCGGAAGCTCCAACACGCTGGGAAGACCCGCCAACGCCTCCGTCCAGTACCCGAGCTGCCGCGAGATCACCGACTCCGGATCGTCCTCCGAGCCGAGCACCTCCCGCTGCCACAACGAGAAGTCGGCGTACTGCACCGGCAACGCAGCCCAGGTCGGCTCCGTGCCCGCGGTCCGCGCCGCGTACGCGAGCATCACGTCCCGGGTCAACGGGCCCATCGACCAGCCGTCCGCGCTGATGTGGTGAACCACCAACACCAGGACATGCTCGGCGTCGCCGAGGCGATAGATCCCGCCCCGCACCGGCACCTCGGAGGTGAGGTCGAAGCTCCTGGCCATCACCCCCGCGACGGTGGCCGCGATGGTCTCGGATGTCACCTCGATCGGTGCCAGATCTGGAACAGACTGTGCAACAGGGACAATCAGCTGATACGCAGAACCATCCGACTCCGGATAGATGGTGCGCAGCGACTCGTGCCGCTCCAGCACGTCGACCACAGCCGCCTGCAACGCATCGATGTCCAGTCGCCCGGTCAGCCGAATGGCCATCGGAATGTTGTAAGCAGCCGACTCCGGATCGAAGCGATTCAGGAACCACAACCGCTGCTGCGCCAGCGACAGCGGAACCCGTTCCGGGCGCGGGCCCGCAACCAACGCGATCCGGCCACCAACACCCGCCTGCGACTCCACCCGCGCCGCCAAATCCGACACGGTCGACGCCTCGAACAGCACCCGCACAGGCACCGGCACCTCCAGCGCCGCACCCAACCGCGCCACCACCTGCGTCGCGATCAGCGAGTTGCCACCCAACTCGAAGAAGTCATCATCCAACCCGACCCGCTCCACACCCAGCAGATCCGCAAAGGTCGCCGCGATGATCTCCTCGACCGGCGTCGACGGGGCCCGGAACACCCGCGCCTCGAACACCGGCTCCGGCAACAACTTCCGATCCACCTTGCCGTTCACGTTGAGCGGCAACCGGTCGAGGACCATCACGACGGCGGGGACCATGTACGACGGTACCGATCCCTCAAGACCTTCCCGCACGGTCGAGCCATCGAGCGGCCGGTCGCCATCGCCGCCGACGACGTAGCCGACCAGCTGGATGCCGAGGTGCGTGTCCTCACGAGCCACGACGATGGCCTCGATCACCCCGGGCCGCGCCCGGAGGGCGGATTCGATCTCACCGAGTTCGATCCGGAAGCCCCGCACCTTCACCTGGAAGTCTGCGCGCTCAAGGTACTCGAGCGTCCCGTCCTCCGGTGTGAGGTCCGCACGCCAGCGCACCACGTCGCCGGTGCGGTACATCCGCGCGCCTGCGGTGTCGAACGGGTTCGCGACGAAGCGGTCCGCGGTGAGGTCGGCGCGGCGGTAGTAGCCGCGGGCCAGTTGGGCACCTGCCAGGTAGAGCTCACCCGCGATGCCGGCGGGCACCGGGTGCAGCCGTGAATCGAGCACGTAGACCTGGGTGTTCCACTCGGGTGAGCCGATCGGCACCGTGACGGTGTCCGCCTCGGACGTCCGGTACGAGGTCACCGAGACCGCGGCCTCGGTCGGGCCGTAGAGGTTGTCCAGCCGCGCGGAGCTGACGCGGCGCAGCCGCGCCGCGGTGGCGGCGGGCAGTGCCTCACCGATCGCCAGCACTCGGGTCACCGTGCCAGGGAACCCGGAATCGGCCTCGGTCAGCAGCATCGACAGCATCGACGGCACCACGTGCAGGGTGGTCACCGCCTCCCGGTCCATTAGGTCGAGCAGGTAGCCCGGATCCTGATGACCGTCCGGCCGGGCGATCACCAGCCGGGCACCGGTTTGCAGCGCCCACCAGAACTCCCACACGGACAGGTCGAACGTCGCCGCGGTCTTGAGCAGCACCGCATCCCGCGCATCGAGCGGGTACTCGGATTGCTTCCACACCATCTGGTTCACGACCGCGGCATGTGAGACCGCCACACCCTTCGGTCGTCCCGTCGATCCCGACGTGAAGATCACGTACGCCGGGTGGGACGGGCGCAGCGGAGCGACCCGGTCCGCGTCCGCGATCGGCGATCCGTCGAGCGACTCCAGGTCCGCGGCGTCAACCGTCAGGGTCCGCACCCCGGCTCCGAGATCCAGGCCGTCCTGGGTGCGGGTGAGGACCAGGGCCGGAGCCGCGGACTCGAGCACCAGCGCAATGCGTTCGATGGGATGGTCGGGGTCGAGCGGCACGTACGCGCCGCCCGCCTTGACGATCGCGTACATGCCGACGAGCAGGTCGATTGACCGCCGGATCGCCAGTCCGACCAGCGTTTCCGGGCCGACGCCCTCGGCGATCAGCCTGCGCGCGAGTCGGTTCACCCGGACATCGAACTGCCCGTAGCTCAGCGTCTCGCCCTCGAAGACCAGCGCGGTCGAGTCCGGGGTGCGTGCCACCTGGCGGTCGACGAGGTCGACGAGCGTCGCCTCGCGGACGGGCCGGTCGGTCGCGTTCCAGCCGTCGAGGATGCGGTCCCGCTCGGCAGTTCCGAGCAGGTCGACGTCGCCGACGATCGCGGCCGGGTCCGCGACGACGGCCTCGAGGATCCGGACGAACCGGTCCGCGAACGCCTGCACGGTGCCCGCGTCGAACAGTGCCGTCGAGTAGGTGATCGCAGCCGACATGCCGGCCGGGTCCCCGTCGCCGTCGTAGCGGTCGGCGACGATCAGGTGCAGGTCGTACTGGGTGATCTCGGACTCGAAATCGACCGCCGCGACGGACAACCCGGGCAGCTCGAACTGTCCGCCGGACAGGTTCTGGAACGAGAATCCCACCTGGCACAGCGGATGCCGCGCCGTCGATCGGGTCGGATTCAGCACCTCCACCAGTCGCTCGAACGGCACGTCCGCGTTGCCGAATGCTCCCAGGTCGGTCTCGCGGACCGCCGCGAGCAGTTCGGTGAAGGTGGCGTCCGCGGCGACCTGGGTGCGGAAGACGAGGGTGTTGACGAACATGCCGACCAGGTCGTCGAGGGCGGCCTCGCCGCGGCCGGCGAACGGGGTGCCGACCGCGATGTCCTCGGTCCCGGACGACCGGGCAAGCAGCGCCGCGAACGCGGCGTGCACCGCCATGAACAGCGTCGCGTTGTTGCCGCGCGCGACATCGACGAGACCGCGATGCAGGTCCTCGCTGACCGCGAACTCGATCCTTCCGCCGTGGTACGACTGCACCGCAGGTCGCGGCCGGTCCGTCGGGAGCTCAAGCTGGTCCGGCAGCCCACCCAGCGCGGTGATCCAGTAGCCGATCTGCCCGGCGATCAGGGAGTCCGGATCGTTCTCCGAACCGAGGACCTCCCGCTGCCACAGCGCGTAGTCGGCGTACTGCACCGGCAGGGATGCCCAGCCCGGCAGCTGTCCCGCGGTGCGTGCCGCGTACGCGATCATCACGTCGCGGGTGAACGGCGCCATCGAAAAGCCGTCCGCGGAAATGTGGTGAACGACCATGGCGAGGACGTGCTCGTCGCTGGCGGTCTCGTCGAGGCCGTCACGGTCGATGCGAAGCAGCAGGGTTCGCACCGGGACCTGCGCGGTCACGTCGAAACCGGCCTGCACGAAGTCGGTGACCACCCGGGTCACCTGGGCCTCGGTGGTCGGCACCACCGTGAGGTCCGGCACCGCGCCGTCGGCGGGGAGGATCACCTGGACGGGCCCGTCCGCGGTCTCCGGGTAGACGGTCCGCAGGACCTCGTGCCGGGACAGGACGTCCGCGACGGCCGCCCGCAGTGACCCGACGTCGAGGTGCCCGGACAGCCGGATCGCGACCGGAATGTTGTAGGCAGCGGACTCCGGGTCGAACCGGTTGAGGAACCACATCCGCTGCTGCGCCAACGACAGCGGCAGCCGCTCGGGCCGAGCCTGCGCGGTCAGTTCCGGGCGCGCACCGCTGCCCGCCGCCGACGCGACGCGGCCGGCCAGCGATTCGACGGTCGCCGCGTCGAACAGGTCCCGAACAGCCACCCGGGTGTCGAGCGCGGCGCCAAGACGCGCGGTGACCTGCGTCGCGAGCAGCGAGTTGCCACCCAACTCGAAGAAGTCGTCATCGGCACCGACCCGCTCAAGCCCGAGCACGTCACCGAACACCGACGCCACGATCTCTTCTACCGGCGTCGACGGCGCCCGGTA
>NZ_JBHXNB010000016.1:50154-102452 GCF_042720095.1 Rhodococcus sp. NPDC058505 | reverse complement strand
CTACGCGATGGCCCGTCCTTGCTACGGGACCGACACGCGGCCGATCCTGCAGGTCAGGGTCTCACCCGATTCCCACCACCCCAGGGGACTCTCCCTCGACGGGCGGCATCGTACGGTGACCATCACCGAGCTGATCGGGTAGCGCCGAACCCTGGCCATTGCCTTCGAACGCGCGTACGATAGAACCCATGTTCGAGTCGGGGGGTTCGGGGCAGGCGGGGGTGACGTCGATGGATCCGTCGATGGAAACGGAGGCTCCCGGCATCCTCTCTGGTGTCCCGGACATCGAATGGACTGCGGTGCTGCGAGATCGGCACGCCGGGATTGCCCGCGCCCAGTTCCTCGAGGTCGACGCGGTGGCGTCGGTGTACTTGGCGCGGTGCGCGGACGATGCCCGTCGAGGCTGCAACGAGGCGTTCCAGGGCGAGTTCGCGCACGTCGAGGTCGGCGTGATGCTGACGGTCACCGAGCCGGTGGCGCGGCGGTGGATCGGGTTGGGCCTTGACCTGCGATGGCGACTGCACGCGACGTCGGAGGCGTTCGCGTCGGGCCGCATTGATCAGGCTCGGGCCCAGGCCATTTCGGATGCGATGGCCAATGTGTCCGCCGACAAGGTGGAGCTGGTGGAGCAGCTCCTCCTGAACGGGATCGACGGGGCGACCACGTCGATGATCCGCCGTGCGGCCCGGCGCCTGATCGCCCGGCACGATCCGGAAGGCGCGAAGGCGCGGCGCGAGCAGGGCGAGGCCGACCGGGACATGCGCTTCTACGCGAACGACGACGGAACCTGCACGGTGGAGGGCACCCTGCCCGGCCCGGCGGGCCAGCTGGTGGCGATGCGGCTGCGGAAGATGTCGTTCGAGGTCTGCGCGGGAGACCCACGCACCTTGGCGCAGCGCCGGGCCGACGCGCTGGTCGCGTTGGCGGATGGATCCGGTTGGCTGCGCTGCCTCTGCGGTCGCGCGGACTGCGCGCAGCTCGGGAGTTCGCAGCCGCCGCAGGACGGGCCCCGGCCGGACGGGCCCGCGGCGGCCACGGCCAGCGACTCGGCGCGGGTGGCCAGCAACGATCACGACGGCGCGGACGGCGAGAGCAGCGTGTGTGCCGCGGCCGATGATGCGGGGGATGGTGCCTGTGCGGACGGTGATGCCGCGGACGGTGGCGATGCCTACCGTGGTGCTGTTGACGGGAGCGGTGCGCGCGGCGCCGGCGCGGTGGAAACGGTCGTCGACGATCGAAGCGGTGCGGCCATGCGGCCGCTGCCGCCCACGACCATTCACGTCGGGGTGAACCTGACGACGCTGCTCGGGCTCGACGACCTGCCCGGCTTCCTCGCCGGGCACGGGTGGATCGACGCCGATCTCGCCAGGGACCTCGCGGCGGACGGCACCTGGCGGAAGGTACTCACCCTCACCGACGCGGACCGTGAGGCGCTGCTCGACGCGCTGTGCGGACACACCGGGCACGGCGGCGCGCCCGGCAACGAGACGGAAGACGACCGCTCCGACGGGGCGTGGTTGTCGAAGCGGCGATCCGGCACCCTCCCGCACGGAACGATCCTCGGCGTCGGCCGCGCACTGTCGGCCGCGGGGATCACCCCGGCGGCGATCCGGGAACACAGCCAACGCAGACGCGACCAGTTGACCTACCGCCCGACCCATCGGCTGGCGGAGATCGTCCGCGCCAGGGACGGCGGCTGCCGATTCCCGGGATGCGGCGTTCGCGCCGCCGCCTGCGACATCGACCACACGATCCCGTTCGACCACGCCAACCCCGAATCCGGCGGTTGGACCGTCGAACAGAACCTGGCCTGCCTCTGCCGGCGGCACCACCGCCTCAAGACAATCGGGCGATGGACCGTGCGGCAGATCGGCAGCGGTCGCCTCGAATGGACCTCCCCGGCGAGGGAACTCGTCATCACCGAACCGGCAGGCGAGTTCAGCACCGACGACACCGACCACGGGGTCGAGGCCGGTATCGCAGACCGCGGCGAGCCAGCATGGAACGAACCGGCATTCGATGAGTCGGATTCGGGTGAGCCGGATTCGAGTGACTCGGCATCGAGCGGGGCGGGCTCGGAAACCACACTGGTCGGTGCGGCCTCCGATGCCGAGATCGCGGAGCGCCTGGGTGTCACGCTCACCGACCGGGACACCATCGCGCGGCTCTTCGATCCATCACACGGCAGGGGAGTGGAAGCCGACCTGGCGTACATCCTCGACTGCCACCCCGCAGCGCCGCCGGTGGACGGTCATCCAGGCAGCACCGAGGCAACCAGTGGCGACGGGTCGGGCACGTGCGCCGTCGAGGACGAACCGCCGCCCTTCTGAACTCCACGGACGAGCGGGTCATCGGCAAGCTGACAGTGGCGACGCAGGGGGCGGTGGGCACCCCTCATGCCCACCGCCTCGTGCGAGATCAACTACTGCAGTGCCACTTCCACCCCGCCGGAGAACATCGAGTCGTGCAGCTCCATCGACGCGGGAACCGCGTCGGCTGGCATGTCGTAGACCACCTTCAACGTCACCGCATTGCCGGGATTGATCTCGTCCCAGAACGCGACGTCGGTATCGAGGTTCAGTCCGGCCGACGTGTCCGCGCTGAACTCGCGGCCCTGCGTGTCGAACAGCTTCTGGTCGCCGGGGCTGACACCCTTCGGCTCTCCGGAGGTGTTCAGCACCGTCATCGTGACGACCACGAACTGTCCCTGGGCTTGCTTCTCCAGGTACGGGTTGTCCCCGAGTGAGGACAGTCCGGTCTCGACGTTCGTCACGGTGAACTCGAACTTGCCGTCCCGCACCGGACTACCGATCCCGGCGTCCGGGGTCTCCGAGGCTTCGGGGGCCGCCGCGGCGGGGCCGGGCTCGCCGGACGCCACGGTCGGCGCGGCAGGTGCCGGGGTCGTCGCGTCCTTGTCACCGCCGCCTGCGACACCGGCGATCACGAGCACCGCGGCGATTGCGCCGACGATCCACGGCCACTTCCTGGTCTTCTTCGGCGGCGCTGCCGGTGCTCCGGGCGTTGGGTACTGCGGGGCGGGGCCGGGCCCCTGGGGTGCGGACATGATGTGGCCTTTCGGTGAAGGAGAAGTCGCAAGAACCGGAATCAGGTCGCGACGAGGAACAGCAGGCCTGCCTCGGCCTGCGGTGCGGAGACGACGACGGCCCCGAGGTCGCCGACCGTCACCCGATAGCTGTCGTGGCCGCGGGGGACGCCCGCGACCGAGAAGCCGTAGGCGTGCCCACCGTCGACGGGGGTGTCGGTGTCGACGCGGCCCGTCGCGAGCTGCGTGCCCGCCCCGTCCCGCACGACAACCTCGGCGCCTGGTGCCACCCCGCCGGAGCAGTCGCCGTCGACGGTGTCGTCGGCGGCCGTGGTCGGCCCCGTCGCCACCTGCCCGGTCAACTCGAACGGGCGCCCGTCCGGCCGATTCGCGTGATCGATCGCGAACGCGAGCCCGGCCAGCGCGACGCACCCGACCACTCCGGCCGCGATCCGCACCGCCAATGCGGCGCGGGAGATCCGGTCGGGGAAATCCCCGGTGCCCGGATCCGGTGCGTCGAGGTGATCCATCACGGCTGCTCCTGACGTGTGCTGGTGGTGTGCCGCAATCGTGGCGACCAAACAGGCAATCAGGAAGCGGGACAGTGATAAGGGGGGTTATCGACCGAAGGTAGCGTCGGCGTCCAGCGGGGCTGCGATCGTGCGCTCGGCGGAGGTAAACGCCGCACCGCCCATCTACATTGATCAGCATGAGTGAGGGAGCAGGCATGGCGGAGCAGGGCCTGACCGAGGCCGAATGGGAACATCTCGCCCTCGAAACGCTCGGCGAACTGGGCTGGAAGCCGATGCCGGGTGCGGAGATCGCGCCGGGCACCGGTGCGCGGGCCGGTTGGGACGACCTGCTCCTCGCCCCGCGGCTGCGGGCGGCGATCGCCGAACTCAACCCCGAGCTGCCCGCCCATGTCGTCGATCAGGCGGCGGCGATCGTCGCGACCGCAGGCTCGATGGACGCGCTCGCCGAGAACCACACCGTGCACGGGTACCTCGTCGAGGGCCTCCGCAAGGTCACCTACACCGACGACGCGGGCGCCGAGGTCACCCCGACGATCCGGCTGGTGTCCACCCATCCCGACGACAACGACTGGCTCGCGGTCAGCCAGGTCACCGTCCGCCGCGGAGACCATCACCGCAGGTTCGACGTCGTGCTGTACCTCAACGGAATGCCGGTCGGCATCATCGAACTCAAACGGGCGGGCAGCGAACACGCCGGTCTGATGGAGGCGCACGCCCAGCTGTGCACCTACGTCGCCGAGTTCCCGCTCGCGTTCCGGTTCGCCGTCTTCACGCTGGTGTCCGACGGGATCACCGCCAGGTACGGCACCCCGTTCACCGCCTACAACCACTTCTCGCCGTGGAACGTCGACGACGACGGTGCACCCGTCGCCGCCACCGCCGCCTCGGCGATGGAGGTTGCGATGTTCGGCCTCTACAACCAGGAACGATTCCTGCAGCTGCTGCGCAACTTCACCGCGTTCGACAAGGGCGAGCACGGCCTGGTCAAGCGGATCGCCAAGCCGCACCAGTACTTCGCGGTCACCAAGGCCGTCGCGTCAACGGTGCATGCCGTCGAATCCGACGGGAAGGCGGGCGTCGTCTGGCACACCCAGGGCTCCGGCAAGTCGATGGAGATGGAACTCTATGCCGCCCAGGTGATCCGGCACCCCAAGCTGGCCAACCCGACGATCGTGGTGATCACCGACCGCACCGAACTCGACGGCCAGCTGTACGAGACGTTCGCGCGCTCGCAGCTGCTTCCCGAGCAACCGCGACAGATCGGACGCAGGGAGGAACTGCGCGGTGAACTGTCCGGCCGCACCACCGGCGGCATCTACTTCACCACCCTGCAGAAGTTCGGGAGGACGAAGGAGGAGCGGGACTCCGGTGCCGCGCATCCACTGCTGTCGAGCCGGCGCAACATCATCGTCGTGGTCGACGAGGCGCACCGCAGCCACTACGACAACCTCGACGGCTACGCCCGACACCTGCGCGATGCCCTGCCGCACGCCGCGCTGATCGCGTTCACCGGCACCCCGGTCTCCTTCGAGGACCGCAACACCCGCGACGTGTTCGGTGACTACATCGACGTCTATGACCTGACCCGGGCCGTCGAGGACGGCGCAACGGTCCCCGTCCACTTCGAGAGTCGGCTGGTCAAGGTCGCGTTCGCCGACGGGGTCAGCGAGTCGGACCTCGACGCGACCGCCGACGAGGTGACCGTCGGCCTCGACGACACCGAACGGGAACGGATCGAGCGCAGCGTCGCGGTCGTCAACGCCGTCTACGGGGCGCCAGCCCGCCTCGACCAGCTGGCGCGGGACCTGGTGACGCACTGGGAGACCCGACGCGCGGCGATGAGCGAGTTCGTCGGGTCGACCGAGAACCCCACCGCGCCGGGCAAGGCGATGATCGTCGGCGGCACCAGGGAGATCTGCGCGAACCTGTACTCACGGATCGTCGCGCTGCGCCCCGACTGGCATTCCGACGACCTCGACAAGGGCCGGATCAAGGTCGTCTACTCCGGCACCGCTGCCGATCAGCCGCCGATCAGCGACCACGTGCGACGCGACTCGGCGAACGCGGTGATCAAGAAGCGGCTCAAGGACATCGACGACGAACTCGAACTGGTCATCGTCAAGGACATGATGCTCACCGGCTTCGATGCGCCGCCGCTGCACACGATGTACCTGGACCGGCCGCTCAAGGGTGCACTGCTGATGCAGGCGCTCGCGCGGGTGAACCGCACCTTCCGCGGCAAGCAGGACGGGCTGCTCGTCGCGTACGCGCCGGTCGCCGACAACCTCGCCGCGGCGCTGGCCGAGTACACCGAATCCGACCGGCAGAGCAGGCCGCTCGGCCGCGACATCGACGCGGCGATCGACACCGCGAAGAACCTGCTCACGAAGCTCGGGAACATCCTGCACGGGTACGACTGGAAGGTGAAGCTCCGCGAACCCGGCCCGCAGTCGTACGTTCGCGCGGCGCTCGGCGCCGTCGACCACCTGCGGGACCCCCGGAACCCGGAGAACCAGGTCGGGGAGGGGCAGGAGACGCTCGCCGCCCGGTACCGGATGTTCTCGTCGCAGCTGTCCCGGATGTGGGCGATCTGCGGGAGCCGGGAGGAACTGCGCGGGCAGGTCGGCGACGCGAAGTTCTTCGAGGAGGTCCGCGTCTACATGGCCAAGTTCGACGCCGAGGATCGGGCGGCGCGCGGCCAGGTGATCCCCGAGGACGTCGAGCGGGCGCTGCGGACGCTGATGGCAGCGTCGGTGGAATCCGGTGACGTGCTCGACATCTATGCCGCGGCGGGGATGCCGAAGCCGGCGCTGTCGGAGATCAACGTCGAGTTCATCACCCGCACCCAGCAGGCCCGCAACCCCAACCTCGCGATCGAGGCGCTGCGCACGCTGATCAACGAGGAGTCGCGAAAGGCCGCTCGGCACAACATTGTCCGCCAGCGGGCCTTCTCGGCCCGGTTGCAGGAACTGATGCGCAAGTACACCAACAGTCAGCTCACCTCCGCCGAGGTGATCGCGGCGATGGTGGAGATGGCGCAGGAGGTTGCCAGGGAGGCCGACCGCGGGAAGCGTTTCGATCCGCCGCTCGGGGTGGATGAACTCGCCTTCTACGACGCGGTCAGCCAGAACCCGTCCGCCGTCGAGCAGCAGGGGGAGGGCAAGCTCGCCGACATCGCCCGTGACCTGGTCGCCGTGATGCGCCGCGACATCAGGACCGACTGGACCCAACGCGACGACGTGAAGGCGAAGCTGCGCTCGCAGATCAAGCGGCTGCTGGTCCGGCACGGCTACCCGCCGGACCAGCAGCCCGCCGCGATCAAACTCGTCCTCGAGCAGATGGAGATGATCGCGCCCGACATGGCGGCCTGACCGGGGAGCCCGAGTGCGGTGTCGGCGGCGGTGTCGGCTCGCTCCGGCATACTGGCCGCCGACCCCACGAGCACCCAGGAGCGCACGGTGATCAGCACGCTGCAGGACCAGTTCCACGGCCGTCCCGTCGTCGAGTTTCCCATCGACGGGACACCCGTTCCCGCGCCATCCGGTCCGGTGGCCTGGCGAATCTCGGTGCCCACGTACGACACCGAGATCGAGTGGCCGGAGGCGTTCGCGACGTTTCGTACCGCGGTCGACCCGTCGTCCGTGCAGGCCATCGTCGTAGGGGGCTGGTCCGAGCCGTACGAGACCAGTTCGGCGGGCGTGGTGGCGGCACTCGTCGCCGCGGCCGACGAGCTCCCCGCGTTGCGGGCACTGTTCCTGGGGGACATGACCTTCGAGGACTGCGAGATCTCGTGGATCGTGCAGTCCGACGTCACCGCCCTCCTCACGGCCTTCCCGCGGCTGGAGCACCTGGGGGTGCGGGGCGGCAATCAGCTGGAACTGAGCCCGGTGCGGCACCAGCACCTGCGCAGCCTGACGATCGAATCGGGCGGACTGCCCGGCGACGTGGTCCGGGCGGTGGCCGCGTCGGACCTGCCCGCACTCACCGACCTGGAGCTGTGGCTCGGTGACGAGAACTACGGGGCCGATTCGACCGTCGACGATCTCGCCCCGATCCTCGCCGGCGATCGGCTTCCCGGCCTCACGCGCCTCGCGCTGGTGAACTGCGAGTATCAGAACGACACCGCCGCCGCGGTCGCGGCGGCGGCGATCGTGCCGCGGCTGCGGCACCTGGACCTGTCGAAGGGCATCCTCCAGGACGAGGGCGCCGAGGCACTGCTCGCCGGGCAGTCCCTCACCCATCTCGAATCCCTGGACCTGCACCACAACTATCTGACCGACGACATGCGCGACCGGATCCGGGCGGTCTTCGCGTCGTCAGGCACGGACCTGAACCTCGACGGCGGCGACGCCGATGAGGATGAGTACGACGGCACCATCTACCGGTCGGTCGCGGTCGGCGAATGACCCGTCCCCGCCTCGCGGTCGTGGGCAACTCGGAGAACCGGCGCGTCACGCTGTTCCTCGCCGCCGCGGCTCGCTCCGGTCTCCCCGCCCCTCGGGTGGTGCCCTGGCGCGACGTACTCACCACGGGCGGCGCACGATTCGAGCCCGACGAGGTGGTGCGCCTCGACTCGCCCGGCGAGAACCCCGACGTCGACGCGTTGCTCCGCGGTCCCGGCGACCCGACCCGGATCGGGGGCGGCCCGCGGTGGTACGCCGCGCTGACGGCCGCCGTCGGGACGCTGCGGGGCGGGCGACTGCTGACCGACCCGGACGATCTGGCGGTGTTGTTCGACAAGCGGCGCTGCCACGGCGTCCTCGCGGACGCCGGTGTGCCGGTGCCGGTGTCGCCGACCTCCGGTGATGGCGCCCCGGTGCCGCGAGACTGGTCTGAGGTGCGGGACCTGGCGGTCGCGGCGGGGCTGCGGCGGTTCTTCGTCAAGCCGGCGCACGGCTCGTCCGCGGCCGGGGTGGTGGCGGTGGAGATCGGTTCCGGCGGCCGGGTGCAGGCCCGCAGCAGCGTGGAGATCGCCGCGGACGGGGTGCACAACTCGCTGCGCGTGCGTCGGTACACGGGCGACGACGCGGTCGGCGCCGTCGTCGACGCGGTGGCCGGGGAGACACTGCACATCGAGGCGTGGCTGCCGAAGCCGTCGGCCGCCGGTGGCGTCGCCGACCTGCGGGTGGTGGTGGTCGCCGGACGGGCGACCCACGCGGTACTCCGCATCAGCGGTCACCCGATGACCAACCTGCACCTGGGCGGGCGACGCGGCGACCTGGAGAGTGCGCGGTCCGGTTTCGAGTCCGTGGGCTACGGCTGGGACCGGGCGCTGGCCGTCGCGGAGTCGGCGGCCGCCTGCTTCCCCCGCACCCTGTGCGTCGGTGTGGACCTGCTGCCCGCCGCGGGCTGGCGCGGCGCCGCGGTTGGCGAGGTGAACGCCTTCGGCGACCTGCTTCCCGGCCTGGCCGGGCTTCCAGGTCGCGCCGACGGACTCGACACCTACGCGGCGCAGGTGGCCGCACTCGACGAATGGATCGACGATGCCGCAGCGTGAGATGACACAGCGTGAGACGACACAGCCCGACATGAACACGGTCGTCGGCTCCGACGACATTCTGATGGTCACCCTCGACACGCTGCGCTACGACGTGGCGTGCGAGCTCGCGGCGGCCGGGCGGATCCCGAACCTGGCGCGGCACCTGCCCGGCGGTCGGTGGGAACAGCGGCACGCCCCCGGCAGCTTCACGTACGCCTCGCACCAGGCGATGTTCGCCGGGTTCCTGCCGACCCCGGTGGGACAGGGCCCGCACCCGCGGCTGTTCGCGGCCGAGTTCGGTGGCAGTGAATCCACCGCGGCCGGGACCTTCGTGTTCCCGGAGGCGAATATCGTTGCGGGCCTTGCCTCCGTGGGCTACCACACGGCATGCATCGGTGGTGTCGGCTTCTTCAACCGCCGGGGGGCGCTTGGCTCGGTGCTGCCCGACCTGTTCGCCGAGGCGCACTGGTCGCCCGACCTCGGGGTGACCTCGCCGACGTCGTTCGAGGCGCAGACGGACCTCGCGGCCCGGATCGTCGACCGGCTGCCTGCCAGCCAACGGCTGTTCCTGTTCGTCAACGTCTCGGCGCTGCACCAGCCGAACTGGTTCCATGCCGACGGCGCCACAGCGGCCGCCGGGGACACCCGGGCCACGCACGCGGCGGCGCTGGAGTACGTGGACCGGCACATCGGCCGGCTGTTCGACGTGGTGTCGAGCCGGCGCCGGTGCTTCGCGATCGTGTGCTCGGATCACGGCACGACGTACGGCGAGGACGGCTACACCGGTCACCGGCTCGGCCACCCCGCGGTGTGGACGGTGCCGTACGCCCATTTCTTCCTGGAGGGACCCCGATGACCGCCGTTGCAGTGGAATACGTTGCGCCATACCAGAATTACGTGTACGCCTACCCGCACAAGACCGCCTACCGTCCGCTTGACCCGCGCCCGGCGCTGACCGAGTTGTGGGCGGACGAACCGCAGGACGCGCTGTCGCTGTACCTGCACATCCCGTTCTGCGAGGTGCGGTGCGGGTTCTGCAATCTCTTCACCCGGGTCGGCGCCCCGGACGAGCTGACCACCCGCTACCTCGACGCCCTCGAACGGCAGTCCGCGGCGGTGCGCGAGTCGCTAGCGTCGTCGGCCCGGTTCGCGACGGCGGCGTTCGGCGGCGGGACCCCCACGTACCTGACCGCGGCGGAGCTGGGCCGGCTGTGCGACATCGCGGAGGGAATGGGTGCCGACCTGCGGGCGGTGCCCCTGTCGGTGGAGGCGTCGCCGGCGACCGCCACCGCCGACCGGCTCGCGGTCCTCGCGGACCGCGGCGCCACCCGGCTCAGCCTCGGCGTGCAGAGCTTCGACGACATCGAGGCCCGCGCCGCCGTCCGGCCGCAGCGCCGCGCCGACGTCGAGGCCGCATTGCAACGGGTCCGGGACGTTGCCATCCCCGTCCTCAACATCGACCTGATCTACGGGATCGACGGGCAGACACCGGAGTCGTGGGCCGCGTCCCTCGACGCCGCGCTGGCCTGGCGACCCGAGGAGCTGTACCTGTACCCGCTGTACGTGCGGCCACTGACCGGGCTGGCCCGGCGTCGCGTCGGTCCCGATCCGGAGTGGGACGCGCACCGCATGGATCTGTACCGCCGGGGCCGCGATCATCTGCTGGCCGCCGGGTATGTGCAGGAGTCGATGCGGATGTTCCGGCGCGCCGACGCCCCCGATACCGGTCCGAACGACCACGCCTGCCAGACCGACGGCATGATCGGACTCGGGTGCGGCGCCCGGTCATACACCAGGGATTTGCACTACTCGTTCGACTATGCGGTCGGCGCACACGAGGTGCGGGCCATCATCGACGACTACGTGGCGACCCCGGCCGGAGACTTCCGTCGTGCCGTCGTCGGCCACCAGATGACCGGTGACGAGGCGCGGCGCAGGCACCTGCTGCAGTCCGTGCTGCAGGCGGCGGGAATGCCGGTGGCGGACTACCGGTCCCGCTTCGGCGCAGCCCCGGCCGAGCACTTCGGTGACGAACTCGGCCGCTGGGCGGGTCGCGGTTGGCTTCTCGACGACGGCGACCGGCTCCGCCTGACCGAGGAGGGCCTGGCGTACTCGGACGCCCTCGGGCCCGAATTGTTCTCCCCGCGGGTCCGGGCGGCGATGGCCGCGTACGAGGGTCGCTGACGATGCTGACGCTCTTGTACCGTGGGCCGCTCGCGTCGTGTGACTACGACTGCCCGTACTGCCCGTTCGCGAAGCGCCGGGACACGCCCGCCCAGTTGCGCGCCGACCGCGCCGCGCTGGACCGATTCTGCGGGTGGGTATCTGAGCAGGACGAGGACCTGTCGATCCTGTTCACGCCCTGGGGTGAGGGGCTGGTCCGGTCCTGGTACCGGCAGGCGCTGGTGACGCTGTCCCGGCTGCCGCAGGTGCGTCGGGTGGCGATCCAGACCAACCTGAGCTGCCGCACCGGATGGCTCGCGGACGCCGATCTGTCCGCACTAGCGCTGTGGTGCACGTACCACCCCGGGCAGACGCCGCACGACCGGTTCCTCACCAAGACACGCGAACTGACCGCGCTCGGGGTGCGGTTCAGTGTGGGCGTGGTCGGACTGCCGGAGCACCTGGACGCCGCCCGCCGACTGCGCACGGAGCTCCCGGACCCGGTGTACCTGTGGGTCAACGCCGCGGACGGGCACGAGTACACCGATGCGGACGCGGCCGACTGGGCCGCGCTCGACCCGCTCTTCGAGTACAGCAGGCATTCGCACCGGACCAGGGGCCGGGCATGCAGGACCGGGGAGACGGTGGTCTCCGTCGACGGTGACGGCACCGTTCGACGCTGCCACTTCGTCGCCGAGGTGCTCGGAAATCTGTACGACGGGTCCTACCGCGCAGCGCTGCGACCCCGGCCCTGCCCGCTGGCGGTGTGCGACTGCCACATTGGGTACGTGCACAGCGAGCAGCTCCCGCTGTACGACGTCTTCGCGGGCGGCGTGCTGGAACGGATCCCCGCCGAGCCGGTCCGGCTGCCGCACCCTCTGACGCGGTAGCGGACGGCGGCGGCGGAGCGAATCCCTCAGCGCCGCGCCCGGCCCGGCAGGATAACCGCGACGATCAGTGCCCCGACCGCCAGCGTCAGCCCGCCGACCAGGCTGGCCCCGCCGATGGCGTCGGCGAACGCGACGCCCGCCGCGTCCCGCAGCGGCTGCGCGAACGACGCCGCGATCGGGTTGGCGGCGAGTTCCTCGGCGACCAGTGTTGCGCCGCCGACGGATTCGCGGGACACCTCCATCGCGTAGTCGGCCTGCGCGGCCAGGTCCCCGGTCAGTGTCGGCAGCGGTGCGGAATCGATGAACCCGGCGATCGCGTCCTTGTAGCCCGCGGCGAGGACCGAGCCGAGGATCGCGATGCCGAGCGAGCCGCCGAGTTCGATGGCGGTGTCGTTCAATCCGCCCGCGGCGCCGAGATCATCGTCCGGGAAGCGGTCCATGATCGCGTCGGTGGCAGGCGGCTCGGCGAGGCCGATGCCCAGCCCGAGCAGCACCAGCGGCACCGCGAAATCGAGGTAGCCGGATCCGGCGTCGGCCCGGACCAGCAGCAGCACGCCCGCCGCGGCGATCGCCATGCCGCCGGCGATCACCCACCGGGTGCCGAGGCGCGGCGCGGCGCGACCCGACGCCAGCGCGCCGACCGACACCGCGGCCGCCAGCGGCAGCAGCCGGACCCCGGTCTCGAGGGGGCCGTAGCCGAGCACGAACTGGAACTGCTGGGCGAGGAAGTAGATCGCGCCGAACGCCGCGAGGAACAGCAGCAGCACCGCGAGGGTGGCGCCGCCGATCGCGCGGTCGCCGAGCCTGCGCACGTCGAGCAGCGGATGCCGATGCCGCAGCTCCCAGGCGACGAACGCGGCGAGGCCCGCTGCCGCGCCGACGCCGGCCGCCACCGGCCCTGCGGTCCACCCGAAGTGGAAGCCGTTGATGATCGCGTACACCAACGCCCCGATCGCGACCACCGACAGCAGCCCGCCGATCCAGTCGATCCGGCCCGCCCGCGCGGCCTTCGACGGCGGAACCAGGATCAGCGCGGCCACCGCGGCGAGCACCGCGATCGGCACGTTGATCAGGAACGTGGCGTTCCACGAGGAGGATTCGAGGATCCAGCCGGCCAGCAGCGGGCCGAGCGCGATGGCAAGGCCCGCGGTCGCCGCCCACGCCGCGATCGCGCGGGATCGTTCGGCGCGCGGAAAGGTCGCGACGAGCAGTGACAGCGTTGCGGGCATGATGATCGCCGCGCCGACACCCATCACGATGCGGGCGGCGATCACGGCGCCGGTGGTGTCGGCGAGGCTGCCGAACACCGCACCCCCGGCGAACACCAGCAGGCCGGTCAGCAGCGCCGCGCGGCGACCGTAGCGGTCCCCGATCACCCCGCACAGCAGCATCAGCGCCGCGTACGGGACGGTGTAGCCGTCGATCACCCACTGCAGCTGCGAGCTGGTCAGGGCGAGGTCGCGGGTCATGTCGGGGGCCGCGACGATCAGCGCGGTGTTCGCCATCACCACGATCAGCAGCGACAGGCACAGCACGCCGAGCGCCGCCCACCGCCGCGGGTAGGGGGTCTGGTCGTCGGTCACCGGGCGGGTGGCGACAAGCGTCATTTTCGGGCTCCGTTCACGAGGCACGACCTCATTTGCACACTGTTGTGCAAGTCAAGAACATTGCACACCGATGTGCAACATGTGTGTGTCGGGGATCACGCGGCGCGGTCGTGGAACACTGCTGAGGTGGACGACGGCGTGGACGGCGAGGGCACCGGGCGGCGGCGCGGCCGGGTCAGGGCGAACAGATCCCGCATCATCGAGGCCGCGATCGCCGAGTTCGCCGCCAACCCCGACGCCAGCATGGACGACGTCGCCAGGGCGGCCGGGGTGGTCCGCCGCACCGTCTACGGGCACTTCCCCAACCGGGAGGCGCTGGTCCAGGGCATCGCCGACGAGGCGTCCGCGGCGCTGGTCTCGCTGCTGGACGGGCTGCCCGACCTGCCCGACCGGCCGGACCTCACGACCGCGCTGCTTGCCCTGCTGAGCTGGCCGGTCGGCGACCGGTTTCGGGTGTTGCTCACCTTCGCGCGCAGGGAACTCGGCGAGGAACGCATCCGGGATCTGCTCGTGCCCGCCCGCGCGCCGAGCCTCGCGATCATCGAGCGCGGCCAGGCCGACGGGGTCTTCTCCCGCTATCTGCCCGCACCGGTCCTCGTCGCGCTGTCCGAGGCGATCGCGCTCGCGATGTTCGAGGAGGCCAACCGCGGCGCGGTCACCGACAGCGGCGAGTCGTTCGCGGTCGCGTCCCTCGTCCTGCTCGGCATCGCGCCGGAGCGGGCGGCGGCGATCGCCGACGAGGCGACGCGATGGCTGCGCGAGAGCAGCGCCGCATCCGGGCGCTGACCGCCGGTTACTCGGTGGGGCGACCCGTGCGGGCGCGATAGACTGCGAACGTCACCGCCGCCGGACCAGGGAAGCAGGCCATAGCAACCACGTGAGTGCAGACAGCGAAATGGGTGAGACCATGTCGTCCGCCGTATCCAGGTCTGATGGGTCCACGCGGGCGGTCGACGGTCGGCAGCGCCCCGCGCAGCGTTCCGTCCGCTCGAGCATGGAGATCCCGCCCGACGCGGTGCTGCCCCTGCTCGGATCCACCGACGAGAACCTCAAGGCGCTCGAACGGGCCCTCGCCGCCGACATCCACGTCCGCGGCAACAGCGTCACCCTCAGCGGGCGGGTCCCGGACGTCGCGCTCGCCGAACGGGTGATCACCGAGCTCGTCGCCGTCGTCGGCCGCGGCGGGACGCTGAACCCGGACGCGGTCCGGCGCAGCGTCGCGATGATGGCCGACGGCGTTGGGGAGTCGCCCGCCGAGGTGCTCAGCCTCGACATCCTGTCCCGGCGCGGCAAGACCATCCGGCCCAAGACCGTCAACCAGAAGCGGTACGTCGACGCGATCGACGCCAACACCATCGTGTTCGGCATCGGGCCCGCGGGCACCGGCAAGACCTACCTGGCGATGGCGAAGGCTGTGCAGGCGTTGCAGTCCAAGAACGTCAGCCGGATCATCCTGACCCGGCCCGCCGTCGAGGCGGGGGAGCGGCTCGGGTTCCTGCCCGGCACCCTGCACGAGAAGATCGACCCGTACCTGCGGCCGCTGCACGACGCGCTGCACGACATGATGGACCCCGAGGCCATCCCGAAGCTGATGCAGGCCGGGGTCATCGAGGTGGCGCCGCTGGCGTACATGCGGGGCCGAACGTTGAATGATGCATTCATCATTCTCGACGAGGCGCAGAACACCACCGCCGAGCAGATGAAGATGTTCCTCACCCGGCTCGGGTTCGGCTCGAAGATCGTGGTCACCGGCGACGTCACCCAGGTCGACCTGCCCGGCGGGCAGCGGTCCGGGCTGCGGGCGGCCGCCGACATCCTCACCGACATCGACGACATCCACTTCGCGGAACTGACCAGCGCCGACGTCGTCCGGCACCGGCTCGTCTCCGACATCGTCGACGCATACGAACGGTACGACGCGGAACGCTCCGACGACAACGGCAGGCCCGGCAACCGGGCAGCGCGGCGAGCCGCGTCGCGGTGACCCGCACCGACACCCGAACCGAACCCCCGGAACCGGAATTGAGTCCCCGCACAGCCGCCACCGCGGCACGAGGAGAGCAACACAGATGAGCATCGAGGTATCCAACGAGTCCGGAATGGACGTGTCCGAGGCGGAACTGGTCGACGTCGCCCGGTTCGCGATCTCCCGCATGGACGTGCATCCGGCGGCGGAGCTGTCGATGGTGCTCGTCGACCTGGACACGATGGCGGACCTGCACATGCGCTGGATGGACCTGCCCGGTCCGACCGATGTGATGTCGTTCCCGATGGACGAGCTCGAGCCCGGCGGACGGCCGGACGCGCCGGAGCCGGGTCCGGCGATGCTCGGCGACATCGTGCTGTGTCCGGCGTTCGCCGCCGACCAGGCCGCGAAGGCGGGCCACTCGACCGCGCACGAGCTGGCGCTGCTCACCGTGCACGGGGTCCTGCACCTGCTCGGCTACGACCACGCCGAGCCGGAGGAGGAGAAGGAGATGTTCGCGCTGCAGAACAGCCTGCTCGCCGAGTGGTACGAGGACGTGGCCCGGCGGCAGCGGGAGGCGGAACTCGCCGACCGGGACAGCCGCCTGCTCGGCAAGACCGGGTTCGTCGGGCCCGAGCAGTGACCCCGAGTGAGCGCCGGTGACCGGCGCCGTCCTGCTGATCCTGTTCGCTGTCCTCCTTGTCCTGCTCGGTGGGGTGTTCGCCGCCCTTGATTCGGCGCTGAACACCGTCTCGCCCGCCCGCGTCGAGGAGATGGCGAAGGACGATCGTCCCGGCGCGCAGCGGCTGCTCGCGGTGGTCGCGGACCGGCCCCGATACGTGAACCTGTCCGTGCTGTTGCGGATCGCCGCCGAAATCTGCGCGACGGTGCTGCTGGTCGCCGGGCTGCTGGAGCTGCTCTCGCGCGGCTGGGCGTTGGCGGTGGCCGCCGTGGTGATGGTGCTGGTCAACTACGTCGCGATCGGGGTCGGGCCGCGCACCGTCGGCAGGCAGCACGCCTACTCGATCGCGCTTGCCGCCGCGCTGCCGTTGCAGGGCCTCGGTGTGCTGCTCGGCCCGGTCAGCAGGCTGCTGATCCTGATCGGCAACGCGCTGACGCCGGGCAAGGGGTTCCGCAACGGCCCATTCGCGTCGGAGATCGAACTGCGGGAGCTGGTCGACCTGGCGCAGGAGCGGGGCGTCGTCGCCGACGAGGAGCGTCGGATGATCCAGTCGGTCTTCGAACTCGGCGACACCCCCGCCCGGGAGGTGATGGTGCCGCGCCCGGAGATGGTGTGGATCGAGGCCGACAAGTCGGCGGGCCAGGCCACCTCCCTCGCGGTGCGCAGCGGGCACTCGCGGATCCCGGTGATCGGGGAGAACGTCGACGACGTGCTCGGCGTGGTGTACCTGAAGGACCTGGTGGAGAAGACGTACCACGATGTCGACGGCGGCCGCGGCGTCACCGTCGCCGAGGTGATGCGTCCGGCGGTGTTCGTGCCCGACTCGAAACCGCTCGACGGGCTGCTCGCCGAGATGCAGCAGGGCCGCAACCACATGGCGCTGCTCGTCGACGAGTACGGCGGCATCGCCGGGCTGGTCACCATTGAGGACATCATCGAGGAGATCGTCGGGGAGATCGCCGACGAGTACGACACCGACGAGATTCCGCCCGTCGAGGACCTGGCGGACGGCCGCTACCGGGTGTCCGCGCGGCTCCCGCTCGAGGACCTCGGGGACCTGTTCGACGTGGAGATCGAGAGCGACGAGGTCGACACCGTCGGCGGCCTCGTCGGCTATGAGCTGGGCCGGGTGCCGCTGCCCGGCTCCGAGGTCGTGGTCGCCACCGGTGACGCCTCGGACACCGCGACCCGGCTGGTGCTGCGCGCGGAGGGCGGCAGCGACGTCCGCGGCCGGGTCCGGATCAGCACCGTCCTGGTCCGGCGCGCACCCGAACCCGACGACGACACCGACACCCAGGAGCAGTCATGACCACCACCGAATTCCGTTCCGGCTTCGTCTGTTTCGTCGGACGACCGAACACCGGCAAGTCGACGCTGACCAACGCGCTGGTCGGCAGCAAGATCGCGATCACCTCGTCGCGGCCGCAGACGACGCGGCACACCATCCGCGGCATCGTGCACCGCGAGCACACCCAGCTGATCCTTGTCGACACCCCCGGCCTGCACCGGCCGCGCACCCTGCTCGGGCAGCGGCTCAACGACCTCGTCCGGGACACCTACTCGGAGGTCGACGCGATCGGGCTGTGCATTCCCGCGGACGAGAAGATCGGCCCCGGTGACCGGTGGATCCTCGAGCAGGTGCGGCAGGTCGCGCCGCGGACGAAGCTGCTCGGCATCGTCACCAAGATCGACAAGGTGAGCAAGGACCAGCTCGCGGCCCAGCTGCTCGCCGTCTCGAAGCTGCTCGGCGCGGACGCCGACGTGGTGCCGGTGTCCGCGTCGTCGGGCGAGCAGGTCGAGGTGCTCGTCGACGTCCTCGCCTCGCACATGGAGGAGGGGCCTGCGTTCTACCCGGACGGCGAGCTCACCGACGAGCCCGAGGAAACCCTGATGGCCGAGCTGATCCGGGAGGCGGCGCTCGAGGGCCTCGGCGACGAGCTGCCGCACTCGCTGGCCGTCGTCATCGAGGAGATCCTCGAGCGGGAGGGCCGCACCGAGAAGCAGGGCGAGCTGCTCGACGTGCACGCGCTGCTGTACGTGGAGCGGCCCAGCCAGAAGGGCATCGTCATCGGCAAGGGCGGTGCCCGGCTGCGCGAGGTCGGCACCAAGGCGCGCAAGCAGATCGAGAAGCTGCTCGGCACCAAGATCTACCTCGAACTGCACGTCAAGGTCGCGAAGGACTGGCAGCGGGACCCGAAGCAGTTGGGCCGGTTGGGGTTCTGACCGTGTGGTAGCCGCGGCCGCTTCACCCGCACCGGGTGAGGCGGTCACCCGCCGCGGCGGGCGATGCTCGTGCCATGGACACCACATCGAAGCGGGCATCCGAGGGTCAGTTCGGCACCCCGGCCGTGGCCGCGTCGGCGGATGTCATCTCCGCGCTCACCCCGCAGATGCTCTTTGATGCCATCGCGATTCAGGTGGACGGTCCGAAGGCGTGGGACGAGAGGTTCACCCTCGACGTCGTCCTCAGCGACGACGATGAGCGGTACCGGCTGCGGATCGCGAACGGGGTGCTCACCTACAGTGGCCGTCCCCAGAAGGGTGAGGCGGACGCGACCGTGACCGCGACCAGGCGGAGCCTCCCCGCGCTCGCGCTTGGCGGCCTGTCCGCGCAGGGGCTGGCCGACGCAGGCATCGAATTGAGTGGTGACGCATCGGTGCTGGAACGTCTTGCGGCGGTGCTGGATCCGGGCGAACCGGACTTCGCGATCAGTCACGGACTGACGGAAGGGGAGTGTGGCTGGTCGGGTGCGGGAGTGAGGGTGGATCGATGAATCTCGTACCCGACAGTCAGCGTCGGACGCGGTCCGAACTGGACGAGCGGCTCGACCTGACCCAGGGCGATCGCCGGGCCAAGGCGTCGGCGTTCTGGACGATGCTGACGTTGGCCGGGCTGATCGCGGTCGCCGGTGTCGTGGGTGACTCCACCGCAACGGTGATCGGTGCGATGATCGTCGCGCCGTTATCGACGCCGATCCTTGGCGTCGGATTGGGTATCGCCACCGGTCGGGGATCGCTGATCCGGCATAGCTTGATCGTGGTCGCGCTCGGGGTGGTGCTGGTCGTCGCGGTGGGTGCGGTATTCGCGCAGCTGCTTCCCAATCCCACCGACGTTCTTGCGAATTCACAGGTCACCGGCCGGACCTCGCCGAAGCTGGCCGATCTGGTCGCGGCGCTGGCGACCGGCCTGGTCGGTGCGATCGCGGTGACCCGCCGCGACGTTGGTGACGTCCTGCCCGGGGTGGCCATCGCGATCTCCCTCGTCCCGCCGCTCGGCGTGGTGGGGGTGTGTCTCGGGTCCGGGGCCCCGTCCCTGGCACTGGGAGCCCTTGTTCTCTTCCTGTCGAACGTGCTGGCCCTGATTGTCACCGCGACCGCAGTCCTCGTTTTCGCCGGTTACGGCGCCGAGGACGGTGCCGCCGCGAGACGGCGCGGTGGCACCTACCTCGCACTCGCGATCGGGGTGTTCGTCGTTGCCGTGCCGATGGTCGTGAATACGCTGTCCACGTTGTGGGCTCAGCAGATTGGGGAAGCAGGCGAGCGGTGGCTGCAGGACGTGCCCGGCGCCCGGGTGACCGACGTCAGCTGGCAGGGGGATACCGCGATCGTGTCGGTCCTGGGTCCCGCCGAGCTGCCACCGATCGACGAGCTGCAGGCGACCGTCGATTCCATTGTCCCGTTCGACCCGGCGGTGCAGGTGATCCACACCGTCGGCGCGCGCATTTCGCCGGGGTGACGGGCCCGCCGCCGTCAGGGGGCGGGGACGAGCAGCCGCAGGATCGCCGCCGAGATGTCCTGCGGCACACCGGTGGCGACGCGGCGCAATTGCAGGCCGGCGACCGTCGCGACCAGCGTCGGTGCGACGGTGGATGCGTCCGGCACACCCAGCGCGTCCAGGATGGTCACCGTGAGGTGGTCGTAGGCGGCGAAGCAGTCGTCGGCGGCCTGCCGCAGCGCCGGGTCGCGGCCCGCCTGGATGTACAGCTCGAACGGGGCGAGGCGTTCGGCGGACCACCCGAGGTCGCCGACCACCCGTTCGGTCAACGCCGCCGCGTCCGCGACGGACAGGCCGCGGTCCCGGTAGCTCTCGGCGAGGTCGGTGAGCCGGGTGGTCTCCGCGGTGACGAACCCGAGCAGCGCGTCCCGCAGCATGTCGGTGCGGGTGGGGAAGTGGTAGGTGATCGACCCGAGCGAGACACCGGCGTCGGCGGCGACCCGCCGGTTGGTCACCGCGGCCACACCGTCCGTACCGATCACCTGCAGCACCGCCCGCAGGATCCGTTCCCGGGCCGTGCCCGCGGTCACGTCACCACCACCGTGCGGGAACCGCCCGGTCCCAGTGCAGTTCGTGTTCGAGCTGCGCGGCCAGCGACACCAGCAGGGGTTCACTGGACTCCGGACCCATCAACTGGGCTCCGCGGGGCAGGCCGGCGTCGGTGAACCCGGCGGGGACATTCACCGACGGCCAGCCGAGCACGTTCCACGGCCACGCGTACGGGCAGGCGGCGGTGATGATCCGGTCCGTCGCGACGTGTCCGGCGGTGTCGATCGCGCCCACCGGCGGGGGTGGGGTCGGGGGGGTGGGGGCTTGTATGACGTCTATTTGGGTGAATTTTCCCCCGTGCCGGGGTCGGATGTTCGGTGCGGTGGCGGGGGCGGGGCGCCGCGCCGCCCCACCGAGGAGGCGCCCGGTGCGGGCATTCGACAGGGTGCGCGGATCGAGCAGCGACGGGTCCGGCACCCGCCGCCGCCAGTCCTCCAGGCCGGCCATCGACCGGGGCAGGAAGTTGGCGCCGAGCAGGATTCCGTAGGCCGGGTCGGCGAGTGTGACCTCGTGGCCGAGCCCGCGCAGGGTGTGCGCGATCGCGCCGACGCCGTCCCGGATCTCCGGGTGCAGCGCCGTCGGGGTCGCGGTGAACGGGCGGCGCAGCGACAACGCGATCCGCAGCGGACCCGGGGCCCGGTCGACCGCATCGCGGAGGGGGACCGGTCGCGGGGTGTGCCGATCGCCGTCGTGCGGCCCCGCGACGAGGTCGAGCAGCAGCGCCGCGTCGGCGACCGTGCGGGCGAGCGGACCGATCACCGTGATGCCATGGAACGCCTCCGGGTCCGGCCAGGTGGAGATCCGTCCGCGCTGCGGCTTGATGCCGACCAGATTGGTCCAGGCGGCGGGGATGCGGATCGAGCCGGCGCCGTCCGACCCGAGCGCGGCGGGCACCAGCCCGGCCGCGACCGCGGCGGCGCTGCCGCCCGACGAGCCACCCGGGGTGCGCTCGCGCGACCACGGGTTGCGGGTGTGCCCGAAGTGGCCACCGGTCAGCGGCCACTGCCCGAACTCCGGGCTGGTGGTCTTGCCGACGATCACCGCGCCCGCCGCGCGGAGGCGACGCACCGCCTCCGAGTCCGCGGCCTTGGCGGGGAAGCGGCCCGGTGCGCCGAATGCGGTCGGTTCCCCGGCGACGTCGACGTCGTCCTTGACGGCGATCGGCACCCCGAGCAGCGGCAGCCGCTCGCCCGCGGCGCGGCGACGGTCCGCGTCGGCGGCCTCGGCGAGCGCGGCGGCGCGGCGGACCACCGCGAACGCGTTCAGCGTGGGTTGACTCGCCGCGATCGCGTCCAGGCTGCGGGTGACCATCGCCACCGAGGTGGCCTCCCCGTCGGCGATGGACCGGGCGCACTCCGTCAGCGACGGCCATCCGTGGTCGGTCCTCGTCGTCTCGATCCGCACCTGCCCGTGACCGGCGTCCACGCTCATCTCCCGCCCCCTGTTCGTTCGAACGAACGGTAGCAGCGGCGCGGCCGCCTGTCCGGCGATGTCCGCGGCGCGTGGGAGAATCACCCGGTGAGGTTGTACCGGGATCATGCGGTGGTGCTGCGCCAGCACAAGCTGGGCGAGGCGGACCGCATCGTCACCCTGCTCACCCGGCAACACGGCCTGGTGCGGGCGGTGGCCAAGGGAGTGCGGCGCACGAAGTCGAAGTTCGGGGCCCGCCTCGAACCGTTCGCGCACGTCGACGTCCAGCTGTATCCCGGCCGCTCCCTCGACGTGGTCACCCAGGTGCAGACCCTCGACGCGTTCGCCACCGACATCGTCGACGACTACGGCCGCTACACCACCGCATGCGCGATCCTGGAGACGGCCGAACGGCTGTCCGGGGAGGAGCGTGCGCCCGCGCCGCGGCTGCACCGGCTGACCGTCGGTGCGCTGCGGGCGGTCAGCGACCAGATCCGGCCGCCGGAACTGGTCCTCGACGCGTTCCTGCTGCGCGCGATGGGATTCGCCGGCTGGGCCCCCGCCCTCGACGAGTGCGCCCGGTGCGCCGCCCCCGGCCCACACCGCGCCTTCCACGTCGCCGCAGGTGGCGCGGTGTGCGTGCACTGCCGCCCACCCGGCGCGGCAACCCCCTCGCCCGGGGTCCTCGACCTGATGGTCGCCCTCGACCGCGGCGAATGGGTGCACACCGAGACCGCGCCCGACGCGATCCGGGCGCAGGCGTCCGGGCTGGTCGCCGCGCACCTGCAGTGGCATCTGGAACGGCAACTGCGGACGCTGCCGCTGATCGAGCGGTCCCGGCCGCACGCCGCCGCCCCGGACCCCGACCGGCCGGGGGTCGTCGGGCAGGATGAGGGACGTGATCCGACGACGCGCACCGCAAGCCTCGCCTGACCGGGAGATCCGGCCGCCACGCCCGCACTCGTCCGGTGCTCGGGCCCCGATCATCCAGCCGGAACTGGTTCCCCGGCACGTCGCGCTGGTGATGGACGGCAACGGCCGCTGGGCGCAGGACCGTGGCCTGCCGCGCACCGCAGGACACGAACGCGGCGAGGCCGTCCTGATGGACACGGTCGAGGGCTGCATCGAGATCGGCGTGAAGTGGCTCTCGGCGTACGCGTTCTCCACCGAGAACTGGAAGCGCAGCCCCGACGAGGTCAAGTTCCTGATGGGCTTCAACCGGGACGTGATCCGGCGGCGGCGCGACGAGATGCACGAGATGGGGGTGCGGGTCCGCTGGGCGGGCCGCAGGCCGCGGCTGTGGGCGTCGGTGATCAAGGAACTCGAGATCGCCGAGGAGCTGACGAAGGACAACGACGTCATGACCCTGACGATGTGCGTTAACTACGGTGGACGCGCTGAGATCGCCGACGCGGCACGGGAAATCGCGCGCCGCGTCGCGTCCGGTGAGATCAACCCGGAGAAGATCACCGAGGCGACGGTCGCGCGCTACCTCGACGAGCCGGACATGCCCGACGTTGACCTGTTTCTGCGCCCCTCCGGCGAACTGCGCACCTCGAACTTCCTGATCTGGCAGTCCGCCTACGCGGAGATGGTGTTCCAGGAGAAGCTGTTCCCCGACTTCGACCGCCGCGACCTGTGGGCGGCGTGCGTCGAATACGCGTCCAGGGACCGGAGATTCGGCGGGGTGACGGAGCAGTGACCGCCGACGCAGCCGATGCCCTGCAGGGTCGGGCCCGGGATACCCTCGCGCACTTCGTCGCCGTCACCGAAACCGCGGACGGTTCACTGGGATTCGAGTACGGCGGCGCGCTGTGCTCGCTGCGGGCGGTGACCTTGGCGCCGGGTCTGGATGTGCTGGCGTTGACGGCGGTGCTCGCCTGGGATCGGCCGACGAGCACCACCCTGCACCGCAAGGTCGCGGGGAAGAACGCGGCACTGCAGTTCGGGCTGGTCTCGGTGATCACGCGCGGCCGGTTCGCGGACGTCATCCTGCGCTACACGTTCCCGGCGGCCGGGCTCACCGATGAGGCGCTGACCACGATGCTGCTGCTGGTGCTGTCCGGCGTCGAGGACAGCAGGCAGGGATTGATTCCCTAGCGAACGGTCCTTCTGCCGGCGCTGCCGCGGTCGTATCGTGGGGTCTGATCCCACGGACGAGCCGAGGTGGCAGTGATGGGACTCGACCAGGACATTCAACCCGTGCCGATGCGCCGGGACGTGGCAGAGGTGGTCGGTGGCCTGCGGGCAACGTTCGCGTCCGGCCGAACCAGGCCCGCGGAGTGGCGGATGGCGCAGCTGAGGGGGATTGAGCGGTTCGTCGTCGAACGGGAGGACGAGATCGCGGACGCGCTCGCCGCGGATCTCGGGCGGTCGGCGTTCGAGGCGTGGCTCCTCGACATGTCCCCGGTCCGGATCGAGGCCGCCTACGTGCGGGCCCGGCTCCGGCGCTGGATGCGGCGGAGCATGCGTCCGATGCCGTCGGCCCTGATGCCCGCGCTCGGATGGGTGCAGTACGAGCCGGTGGGGGTGGTGCTGGTCATCGGCGCCTGGAACGCGCCGATGACCCTGGCGTTGTGGCCGCTGATCGATGCGGTCGCCGCCGGAAACTGCGTGGTGCTCAAGCCGTCCGAGCTTGCCCCCGCCACCTCCCGGCTGCTGGCACGACGCCTGCCCGAGTACGTCGACCCGGATGCGGTTGTGGTGGTGGAGGGGGACGGTTCCGCGACCCAGCGGGTGCTGGCGGAGGGCGTCGACCACTGCCTGTACACCGGCGGCACCGAGGTCGGCAGGAAGGTGATGGCCGCCGCCGCCCCGCAGCTGACACCGGTGACGCTGGAGATGGGCGGAAAGTCGCCCGCGATCGTCGCGGCCGATGCCGAGCTGGACGTCACGGCACGCCGGATCGTCTGGGCGAAGCTGCTGAACGCGGGGCAGGTCTGCATTGCCCCCGACTACCTGCTGGTGGAGCGGGCGGTGCGGGAGCCGCTGCTTGAGCGGCTGGTGACCACGATGGCGCGGTTCCGGTCCGCTGCCCCGACGCCGGGCATGCGGATCGTGAACGAGCGCCACTTCGACCGGCTCGCCGGGCAGCTCGCGGCGACCCGCGCGACGGTGGTGGCGGGCGGCGGTGTGGACCGGTCCACGCTCACCGTCGAACCCACCGTCCTGGTCGACCCGCCCGCCGACGATCCGCTGATGACGGACGAGATCTTCGGCCCGGTCCTGCCGGTGCTGGCGGTCGACTCCGTCGACGAGGCCATCGACTTCGTCGCCGAGCGGCCGAAACCGTTGGCGGCCTACGTCTTCACACGGTCGAAGGAGGTGCGGCGGCGGGTGCTCGATGAGGTGACCGCCGGGGCGATCGTGGTCAATCACCTCATCTACCACGCCTCGGTGCCGCAGCTCCCGTTCGGTGGGGTCGGCCCGAGCGGGATGGGCCGCTACCGCGGCAGGGATGGATTCGTGACGTTCAGCAACCGGAAGGCGGTGCTGGTCAAACCCTTCCGGCCGGACTTCCGGTTCGCCTACCCGCCGTACACCGACCGCGCGCAGGCGATGATCCGCAGGCTGTTTTGAGCCGCGGCGCCTACTGCTTCGGGGTCAGCGCGGCGAGGGCGGCGGTGAGGTCGGCCTCGACCCGCGCCCGGTCGACGCCGAGCCCGCTCAGCGGTCCCGCGCCGTCCTCGACCTCGAGCAGGGCCAGCAGGACGTGCTCGGTGCCGATGTAGTTGTGGCCGAGTCGAAGTGCTTGCCGGAACGTGAGTTCGAGGGCCTTGCGGGCGGCGGCGTCGTAGGGGATCAGCTCGGGCACCTCGGCGGCCGGGGCGGGCAGCGCCGCGGTGACGGCGGCGCGGATCGCGTCGGCGTCCACGCCCTGCTTCCCGAGCAGCAGCAGCGCAAGCGACTCCGGCTCGACGAGCAGGCCGAGGGTCAGGTGCGCGGGGGTGATCGCGGTGGCGCCGGCGGCCTTCGCCTCGTTGTGGGCGGCCGCGACGATGTTGCGGGCCCGCGGGGTGAACTGGTTGAAGCCCTGGTTCGGGTCGAGGCTCGCCGCGGTGCCCGGGTCCTTCGGGGTGAACCGCTTCTGCGCGGCCTGCTTGCTGACGCCCATGCTGGCGCCGATGTCCGTCCAGGACGCGCCGGTGCGGCGGGCCTGATCGACGAAGTGGCCGATCAGGTGGTCGGCGACGTCGCCGAGGTGGTCGGCGGCGAGCATCGCGTCGGCGAGTTGTTCGAGGGGATCGGTGTGGACCTTCTTGATCGCCTCGATCAGGTCGTCGAGGCGGATCGTCGGGGAGAACTGCGTCGGTTCGGTCATGCGTCAACTGTAGGTTGACGCATGACCAATCGTCAACCCTGGGTTGACGCTCGGGTGCGGGTGTCGCACCCGCGGCAGGTGCCGAAGATTTCCACCGTGTGGCTCACGTCGCTGAATCCGTTCGCCTCCGCGATCGTCTGCGACCACCGCTCGACCTCCGGGCCGTCGACCTCGACCGTGAACCCGCACGACCGGCAGACCAGGTGATGGTGGTGGCCGGAGGAGCAGCGCCGGTACACGGACTCGCCGGTGTCGGTCCGCAACATGTCGACCGTGCCCGCCTCGGCGAGGGTCTGCAGCGTGCGGTACACCGTCGTCAGCCCGATGCCCTCGCCGCGCCGGCGCAGCTCCTCGTGCAGGTCCTGCGCCGACCGGAACTCGTCGATCTCGTCGAGCAGTGCCGAGATCGCGCTGCGCTGCTTGGTTGCGCGAACGCCGACGGCGACGGGCGTGCGGGGCTTGTCGGTCACGAGTGTCCTTCCTCGGCGTGCGCGACGGCGTCGATCACGATGTGGGCCAGGTGGTCGTCGACGAGACGGTAGACGACCTCGCGTCCGGACCGGTCGCCGCGCACCACGCCCGCCGACTTGAGCACCCGCAGATGCTGGCTGATCAGCGGCTGGGTGACCTGCAGCGCGTCGACGAGTTCGTGCACGCACCGCGGCGTCTCGCGGAGCTGCAGGACGATCGCGATCCGCACCGGCGCGGCGAGGGCGCGCAGCAGCTCGCCCGCGTCGTGCAGGATGTCGCCGCCCGGCAGATGCGCCGGGGGAGCGGGGGCCGCGGCGTGGGTGCGCACGTCCTGGCCGTCGGTGATGCTCACGCCGGGATTCTCCTTCGCCGGGTCCGATGCCGCCCAGGGCCTTATTGCAAACAGTATCCATTTTGATATGCATGAGTGTGCATGTCAATCGAGGAATTGGGTGCGGTGCCCGGTCCCGATAGGCTGGTCACGCACGTCCCACCCACACGGCATCTATTACCCAGATGGAGAGCTTCCCCAGTGGCACCCAAGTCCAAGGTCGAAACCGTCGCCAACCTCGCCAAGCGTCGAGGACTCGTCTTCCCCTGTGGTGAGATCTACGGCGGCACCCGGTCCGCCTGGGACTACGGGCCGCTCGGCGTCGAGCTCAAGGAGAACATCAAGAAGCAGTGGTGGCGCTCGATGGTCACCGGCCGCGACGACGTCGTCGGCCTCGACTCCTCGGTCATCCTGCCCCGCCAGGTGTGGGTCGCGTCCGGGCACGTCGGCGTGTTCAACGACCCGCTCGTCGAATGCCTCAACTGCCATAAGCGGCACCGCCAGGACCACCTGCAGGAGGCGTACGCGGAGAAGAAGGGGATCGACAACCCCGACGATGTCGCGATGGACGTCCTCGGCTGCCCCGACTGCGGCACCGTCGGCCAGTGGACCGAGCCCCGCGACTTCAACATGATGCTCAAGACCTACCTCGGCCCGGTCGAGTCCGAGGAAGGTCTGCACTACCTCCGCCCGGAGACCGCGCAGGGCATCTTCGTCAATTTCGCGAACGTGCTCACCACCTCCCGCAAGAAGCCGCCGTTCGGCATCGGCCAGATCGGCAAGAGCTTCCGCAACGAGATCACCCCCGGCAACTTCATCTTCCGCACCCGCGAGTTCGAGCAGATGGAGATGGAGTTCTTCGTCAAGCCCGGCGAGGACGAGGAGTGGCACCAGTACTGGATCGACACCCGCCTCGCCTGGTACACCGACCTCGGGATCAACCCGGACAACCTGCGCCTGTTCGAGCACCCCGAGGACAAGCTCTCGCACTACTCGAAGCGCACCGTCGACATCGAGTACCGCTTCGAGTTCCAGGGCAGCGAGTGGGGCGAGCTTGAGGGCGTCGCGAACCGCACCGACTACGACCTGCGGGTCCACGAGGAGTCCTCCGGGCAGGACCTCAAGTACTTCGACCAGGCCAGCGGTGAGCGCTACACGCCGTACGTCATCGAGCCCGCCGCGGGCCTGACCCGCTCGCTGATGGCGTTCCTCGTCGACGCGTACACCGAGGACGAGGCCCCGAACGCGAAGGGCGGCGTCGACAAGCGCACCGTGCTGCGCCTCGACCGTCGTCTCGCGCCGGTGAAGGCCGCCGTGCTGCCGCTGTCCCGCAACGAGGCGCTGTCGCCGAGGGCGAAGGCCCTCGCGGCCACGCTGCGTAAGCACTGGAACGTCGAGTTCGACGACGCGGGCGCGATCGGACGCCGCTACCGTCGCCAGGACGAGATCGGCACCCCGTTCTGCATCACCGTCGACTTCGACACCCTCGACGACCACGCCGTCACGGTCCGCGAGCGCGACACGATGGCGCAGGAGCGGGTCTCGCTCGACAAGGTCGAGGGCTACCTCGCGCAGCGCCTGCTCGGGGCGTAGGCGGCTCCGCCGCCCGTGAGTCCTTCTGGCCCCTGCTCGGGCCGAAAGGACTCACGGGCGCGCAGCGCCTGCGCGAGTGCCGTCAGAACCGGCCGCTGCGGCTGATCCGCCCGGAACTGCTCGGTCCGCCGAACGATCCGGGTGAGCGGCCGCCGCCGCGGGATCCGCCGCCCCGATTGCCCCAGCCGCCGCTCCTCCCGCCGCGGATCATCGAATCGATCAGGATGCCGCCGAGGATCGCGCCGGTATTCACCCCCGACGACTGCGGCCGCCGACTGGCCTCCCACTGCTGCACATCCGACTGCGCCAGCCGCAGCGCCCGGCCGCTGAGATCCCCGGCCGCCCGCGAATGCTGCAGGGCCGTCGCCGGATCGGACTGGCTCAGCTGCCGCGCCGCGTCCAGATGCCGCTGCGCCTCGGATAGCCGGGTCCGCGCCTCCGCCCCGACCGCGCCCCGCCGCGTCGCGACGAAATCGGTGGCGGCGGTGATCTGCGCCTGGGCCGCGGTGATGTCCTGGGTCAGGCGCTGCGCGGTCCGCTCGGCGTTCGCCTTGGCCTCGTTCGCGGCGGCGAGGATCGTGTCGAGGGCGCTGTCCGCCTTCGCGAGTTCGGTGAACGCGCCGAGCGGGTCGCTGCCGCTGGTGGCCTCCGCCGCGGCGACCGCCGCCTCCGCCGCCGACTTGGCGGCGGCAAGGTCCGGCCCGCCGTGCCCGGCGAGGGCGTCGGCGTCGGCGATGTCCTTGCGGGCGTCCGCGATCGCGGCGGGCAGCGTCGCCATCGCGGTGCGAATGTTGTCGGCGGCATGGTCGACGCCGTCGAGCAGTTCCCGAACCTGATCCAGCGCGCCCTCGGCGGCCCGGATCGCGACCACCGCCGGACCCTGCTTGCCCGCAGGCAGCGCGACCGCGTCCCGGCCCGCCGTGATGTTCTGGTCCGCGTACGCCAGCTGCTCCCTGGCGAGGGCGATGTTGCCGTCCACCGAGGCCAGGGCCGGGGCCGGGAACTCGCCGCGCAGGGCGGTCAGAACGGACTCGGATTCGGGGATCCGGACCGTCATCTCCACCGTCCGCTGGGTGAGGGCGTCGAGCCGGGCGGGCGCGTCGATCAGCAGGTCCCGCATCCCGTCGAACTCGGTGACCCGATCGTTGAGTTCGCGGTCGGCGCGGCTGCAGGTCGCGATCAGCTCGACGAGCATGTCCCGTTGCTGGTCCGGGGTTTCGGGGATGTCGTCGTCGAGGCGCTGGCGGATCGCGAACGCCGACGCCAGCGTCGACCGGGCGGCGTCGTAGGCCGCGGTGAACGGCGCGGTCGCCGCGTCGCCGAACTCGCCGCGCGCCAGGTTCAGTTCCTCCTCGCTGGTGCGGATCGCGTTGTCGGTCTCGACGAGCACCTCCTTGGCGCGGGCGTCGAGGGTCGCGATCGGCAGCGTCGCGAGCACGGCCGGATCCGTCCAGTCCACGTCGGCGGCGGCGGATCCGCCGCGGCCGGTGCGGGTCTTGCGGCGCCGGGTGTAGAGCACCGCGCCGCCCGCGGCGACGACGGCGACCCCGCCGAGCACCAGGTAGGTGACCCCGGACCCGGATCCGGTCCCGGACATCGCGTCCGACAGCCCACCGGCCGCGGACACCGCGGCGCCCGCCCAGTCGCCCTCGCGCAGCGCGGGCACCACCGCGTCCCGTTCGATCGCGGCGACATCGCTCTCGCTCACCCCGGACAGCGAGGAGGGCACGTCGAACGCGTAGGCCCCGTCCTCGGTGGCGACCGCGAGCAGCGCCGCCTCGTCCCCGAGCCCGCTCATCGCGACGGTGCGGCTGGCCCAGGCGTCGGCGTCGACGCCGCCGAAGGAGGCGACGTACACCACCCACAGCTGGGTCCGGTGCTCGTCGAACAGGGCGTCCAGCGCGGCCTGGACGTCGGCGCGCCCGGACGCGTCGAGCATCCCGTCCGGGTCGGTGATCTGGGACGGCAGCCGGAGCGGGGCGTCCGCCGATGCGGTGGCGGGCAGGCCGAGCAGGGCGAGCAGTGCGGCGACGACGGCCAGGGTCGCGGCGACGGGCCGCCCGCCGCGGCGAAGTGCAGATGACATGTGTCCGAATCTATCGGCTGGCGCGGCCTGCGCGGCGCGGCTCGCGGTCACTGGCAGACTTGGGGAGTGAGTTACGCAGCTGCCCGCCGACACGACGACGAGCGCCTCGGGTTCGCTGGCACCCTCGGCCGGTGGACGCGCCGGGTCGTCGCCGGGGCGATCGTGATCGGGATGCTGCTGGTCGGCGGGACCGCGGTGCGGGTGTGGCAGGTGGCGCGGATCAACGACACCCGGCAGGCGGACGCGATCGTGGTGCTCGGCGCGGCGCAGTACTCGGGGACGCCGTCGTCGGTGTTCGAGGCGCGGCTGGAGCAGGCCGTCAAGCTGTTCGAGCGGGGCATCGCGCCGACGGTGATCACCGTCGGCGGCAAGCAGGTCGGTGACCTGTACACCGAGGCCGCGTCGGGCAAGAACTACCTCATCTCGCGGGGGGTTCCGGCGGACCGGATCATCGCGGTCGAGGAGGGGGAGGACACGCTGCTGAGCATCGAGGGCGTCAGCCGGGTGATGGGGGAGCAGGCGATGACGTCCGCGGTCCTGGTCAGCGACCCGTGGCACTCGCTCCGCACCCGCACGATGGCCCGCGACGCCGGGCTCGCGGCGTGGACGGCGCCGACCCGGCAGGGGCCCGCCGTCTTCACGCGTGAATCGCAGTTCCACGGAATAGCAAGGGAGACAGGCGCATTGCTGTGGTATCAGCTGACCCACTTCTCCGCGGACTTCCCGTACACGGCCGGGCAGTGATCGTGCCGGGGTACACCGACCACGACCTCGACCGGCAGATCGGGGAGTCGCCGAAGAGCGCTGGCCTGCCCGGCACCTCCGCCCCGCGCAGCGACTTCGCCAGGGACCGGGCGCGGGTCCTGCACAGCGCCGCGCTGCGCAGGCTCGCCGACAAGACCCAGGTCGTCGGCCCCCGCGACGGCGACACCCCCCGCACCCGGCTGACGCACTCGATCGAGGTCGCGCAGATCGGCCGCGGCATCGCCGACGGGCTCGGCTGCGACCCGGACCTCGTGGACCTCGCGGGCCTCGCCCACGACATCGGGCACCCGCCGTACGGGCACAACGGGGAGAAGGCGCTCGACGAGGTCGCCGCCGACTGCGGCGGATTCGAGGGCAACGCGCAGAACCTGCGGATCCTGACCCGCCTGGAACCGAAGGTCCTCGACGGTGACGGCGTCAGCGCCGGACTGAACCTGACCCGCGCCGCCCTCGACGCCGCAATGAAGTACCCGTGGACCCGGCCGACGCCCGGCGCGAAGTTCGGGGCATACGACGACGACGCCGGGATGCTGGCGTGGGTGCGCGAGGGTGCCCCGGCAGGCCGCCAGTGCCTCGAGGCGCAGGTGATGGACTGGGCCGACGACGTCGCGTACTCCGTGCACGACGTCGAGGACGGTGTCATCGCCGGCCGCATCGACCTGCGCGCCCTCGCCGACCCGGTCGAGCGGCGGGCGCTCGCCGAGATGGGCGCCGCCGAGTTCCGGGGACTCGTCGTCGACGATCTCGTCGACGCCGCGGGCAGGCTGTCGGTGCTGCCGGTCGTCGTCGCGGTCGGCCGGTACGACGGCACCGTCGGGTCGGCGGTGGCGCTGAAGAACCTGACCAGTGAGCTCGTCGGCCGGTTCGCGACCGCCGCGGTCACCGCGACCCGGGACGTCGCGGGCGGGTCGCCGCTGACCCGCTACGCCGCGGACCTGGTGATCCCGCCGGTCGTCGCCGCCGAGGTGGCGTTGCTCAAGACCGTCGCGCTGCGGTACGTGATGTCCGATGCCGGGCACCGGGCGAAGCAGGACCGGCAGCGGGACCGCATCCACCGCGTCGCCCAGTGGCTGCTGCAGACCGCGCCGACCTGCCTCGACCCGATCCTGCTTCCCGCGTGGCGGCGGGCGGGCGACGACGCGGCCCGCACCAGGGTGATCGTCGACCAGATCGCGTCCTACACCGAGAGCCGACTCGAACGCGTCGACCGGCAGAGCCTCGGCGCGCAGGCCGCCTGGGGCTGACCGCGGCTACGGCAGGACCTGCGCCAGCACCCGCAGGGTGTTGCCGCCCATGATCGCCCCGATGTCGGCGTCGCTGTGGCCCCGGTCCCGCAGCTCCTGCGTGATCACCGCGATCTCGCTGGTGTCCCACGCGACGGTGGTTGCGCCGTCGTAGTCGCTGCCGAGCGCCGCGGTCGCCAGCCCACCGACCGCGATCACATGCTCGATCGCGTCGACCACCGCGGCCGGGGTCAGCGCGCACACCGCGGCATCCCAGTAGCCGATGCCGACCACCCCGCCGGTCGCCGCGACGCCGCGGATCTCGTCGTCGGTGAGGTTCCGGTTCACCGCGCACGTCGCCTGCACCCCGCCGTGGCTGGCCACCACCGGCTTCGTTGCCAGGGCCAGCATCTCCGCGATCGCCGGGTGGCTGGCGTGCGCGATGTCGATGACGACCCCGCGCCGCTCCAGCTCCGCGAACACCCGGCGGCCGAGGTCGGTGAGCCCGCCCTTGTCGACGCCGTGCATCGAGCCAGCGGTCTCGTTGTCGAAGAAGTGGGTGAACCCGGCCATCCGCATCCCGGCGTCGAAGAGCCGGTCGACGTTCTCGATCCGTCCCTCGAGGTTCTGCAGCCCCTCCACCGAGAACAGGGCGCCGGTCACCTCGCGGCCGGCAGCCCGGTCGGCGAGCAGCGCCTCAAGGTCGCCCCGGCTGCGGATCACCCGGAGTTGGTCGTCGGATGCGGCGGCGGCCTTGCCGAGCTTCTCCGCGTGGTACAGCGACCGTTCCAGGATCGACCCCCAGGTGCGGGGCGGCTGCAGCTGCGCGACACCGAGCAGGGTGATGTTGTCGCTGTCGCCGGTGTTGGCGTCGTAGTTCTGGCCCTTCGGCGACTTCGACACCGAGGAGAACACCTGCAGCGCGACGTTCCCGTCCTGCAGCCGGGGCAGGTCCATGTGCCCGCGGGAGGAGCGTTCGAGCAGGTCGCGGTCCCACATCAGGGTGTCCGAATGCAGGTCCGCGATCAGCAGGCCGTCGTGGAGTTGCCGGGTCTGCTCCGACACCTCCGGCAGGGCGGTGTCGACGATCTTGTTCTGCGCCCGCTCGACAAGTCCGGGGGCGAGCGCGAAGAACGCGGCCGCGGCGACGAGGACGAACACGGCGACACCGACGAGGGCGCGGCGCACCCAGCGGCGTGACGAGGACGACATGGCGCGAATCCTAGATGCCGTGCCGGACGGCCCGAGCGGAGCCGCCTAGACTGTCGACCGTGGCCGGCCGAATTCCTGAACGAGACATCGCGGCCATTCGGGAGCGCACCCGCATCGAGGACATCGTCGGGGAGTACGTCGCGCTGAAGAACAGCGGCGGGGACTCGATGAAGGGCCTGTGCCCATTCCACGACGAGAAGTCCCCGTCCTTCCATGCCAGGCCCAACCACGGCACCTTCCACTGCTTCGGCTGCGGGGAGGGCGGCGACGTCTACTCGTTCCTGCAGAAGATCGAGCACGTCTCGTTCGTCGAGGCCGTCGAGCAGCTCGCCGACCGGCTGGGCTACACCATCTCCTACGAGGGCGGCGGACCGTCCGTTCAGCGCGACCGCGGCACCCGCGCCAGGCTGGTCGCGGCGAACGCGGCGGCGCAGAAGTTCTACGCGCAGCGGCTGCGGGAACCGGACGCGCAGGCCGCCCGCGACTACCTGACGGAACGGAACTTCGACGGGCAGGTCGCGTTGACGTTCGGGTGTGGCTACGCGCCCGACGGCTGGGACACGCTGACCAAGCATCTGCTGTCGCAGGGATTCGAGGCGAAGGAGATCGTCGACGCGGGCCTGGCGACGCCCGGCAAGCGGGGCACCCCGATCGACCGGTTCCGGCGCCGACTGGTGTGGCCGATCCGCAACCTCGGCGGCGACGTCATCGGGTTCGGCGCCCGCAAGCTGTTCGATGACGACACCATGCCCGGCAAGTACATCAACACGCCGGAAACCATGCTGTACAAGAAGTCTCAGGTGCTGTTCGGTCTCGACCTCGCGAAGCGGGACATCGCGAAGGGTCATCAGGCGGTCGTCGTCGAGGGCTACACCGACGTGATGGCGATGCACCTGGCTGGCGTGACGACGGCGGTCGCGGCGTGCGGCACCGCGTTCGGCGACGACCATCTCGCGATGCTGCGCAGGCTCCTGATGGACGACAGCTACTTCCGCGGCGAGGTGATCTACACCTTCGACGGCGACGCGGCCGGTCAGGCGGCCGCGATGAAGGCGTTCGAGGGTGACCAGAAGATGGCCGGGCAGACGTACGTCGCGGTCGCGCCGGACGGCATGGATCCGTGCGAACTGCGGCAGGCGTCCGGCGATGCGGCGGTCCGCGACCTGGTGGCCCGGCGGGTGCCACTGTTCCGGTTCGTCGTGAAATCGTTGCTGGCCGAACATGATCTGGACACCGCCGAGGGGCGGGTCCAGGCGTTGCGGCGCACGGTGCCGGTGGTGGCCCGGATCAAGGACACCGCGCTGCGCGAGGACTACGCACGGCAGTTGGCTGGCTGGGTCGGCTGGGACGACATCACCGCCGTCGTCCGGCGGGTGCGGGACGAATCGCGCCGCGCCGGATCCCGGCGCGGGAAGACGCAGCCGGAGAACAGGTTCCGGGAGGAGGCGCCCGCGCCCGCGGCACCCGAGGGTCCGCAGCGGCCGAACCCCCGCGACCCGACGCTGTGGCCGCAGCGGGACGCGCTCAAGGCCGCGCTGCAGTACCCCGCGATCGCCGGGTCCGTCTTCGACTCGCTGCCCGCGGAGACGTTCACCCACCCCGCGTACGCGCTGGTGCGGCAGGCGATGGCCGACGCGGGTGGCACCGCGGCGGGCCTCGGCGGCGCCGAATGGATGGACGCCGTCGCGAAACTCGCCGACCCGCTGCAGTCCCTCGTCACCGAGCTGGCGGTGGAGCCGATGCGGGCGTCCGACGTCCCCGACTACATTCCGCGGGTCCTCGCCCGGCTGCAGGAGGTGTGGGTGGGGCAGCAGGTTGCCGACCTCAAGTCGCGGCTGCAGCGGCTGTCGCAGGCGGACCACCCGGACGAGTACATGTCGCTGTTCGGGGACCTCGTCGCGCTCGAGCAGTACCGGCGCAGCCTCCTGGAGCAGGCGGTCGGCGACAACGCCGAGGAGTTCTAGCGGCGCAGCTGGTCGCGGGGGACGAGGATCGTCGTCTGCTCGTCGATCGGCTTGAGCGGTTCGAGCTTGGGCTGCGGGTTGAGGCTGTCGGAGAGCTTCTGCCGTCCCACCTCGATCGCCTTCTTCGTCGCCGGGCTCTCGATGATCGCCTTCGTGGTCCGGGTGATCTGTTCGTAGCGGGCGCGGCCGGCCTTCGTGCCGAGCACGTATCCCGCGGCAACCCCGATCAGCAAGCGCATCATGAACTGCTTATCCCTCCTGTCGAACGGCCTCCCACAGTCTGCCTGACCGGTCCGCGGGCAGGCGATTTGGTACCTGGGTGGGTCTATGGGTTAAAGTCTGTTCCGCAGCCAAGCGAGAGCGAGCGCTGCCGAAGGTAATCCCCTGTAGCTCAATTGGCAGAGCTTCCGACTGTTAATCGGACGGTTGCTGGTTCGAGTCCAGCCGGGGGAGCCGCGAAACCCCTTCATCCGCCTCCGGCGGGTGGAGGGGTTTTCTCGTTCCGTTGCCGCAGTCGACGAACGGCACACCCCCGACCTGTGTACGCAGGTCGGGGGCGTCGTTCGCCGCGGCAGGCGGCCGGGTGCGGGAGTGAGATGGCTCACGCCGACGCCGGGTCGCCGACAATCGGGGACCTTCGACCCTGTTGTCGCCGCGCCGAGAATGGAACCCTCGCATTGTCGATGACGAACGAGGATGACGATGCGGAATTCACGAACTCTGACCAACCGGCACCTGCTGGCGCCGCGGGACGTCGACGAGCAGGTCGCGCGGGCGTGGTTCCTGCTGGCGATGCTCGCCGCGGTCGCGGTGGTGGCGACCTCGGCGCTGCTGTTCGTCGCGATGACCTGAGCCTCGACGCGCCTCCGGACCGGCCGCGGCGCACCGGTACCATTCGGTGCGCCCGCGGTGCGGGCGGATGGGGCGGTAGCTCAGTCGGTTAGAGCCGTGGACTCATAATCCATAGGTCGCGGGTTCGAGCCCCGCCCGCCCCACCCTGGTTGACGCGACAATCGTGGCACCCCACGACTTAGGGTAGCCATGCTTAACTCCCGCTCGTGACACACACCTCCCGCCACTGGGCCACCTCCGCGAGCGACCTCGCGATCGCCGCCTTCCGCGTCGTCATCGGATTCCTCTTCTTCTGCCACGGCGCAACCAGCCTGTGGGCGTGGCCCGCCGAGCCCTACGGCGGGCAGACCGCGCAGCTCGGTGCGTGGCCCGGTTGGTGGGGCGCCGCCATTCAGGTCGCCTGTGGCGCGCTGCTGATGGTCGGCCTCGGGACGCGGGCCGCCGCCTTCCTCGGGTCGGGCTCGATGGCATACGCGTACTTCTGGGGTCACCAGGCCGACGGCGCGCTGCCGATCCAGAACGATGGCGAACCCGCGGCACTGTTCTGCTGGGCGATGTTCGTGCTGGTGTTCATCGGCGGTGGATCGTTCGCGCTCGACCGGGTCGTGCGGCGCGGCCGGGGGGCCGCTGGCCCGGATCCGCGGGTGGACTCCCGTGCCGTCGGGGCGCCCACCTGACCCGTCGGTAACGGACGTTCACCTGGGGATATGCATCTACGTTAGAGGCTGTTACGAAATTCTTCTAGAACGTGTTCCAAATCTGCGGTTTTCCGGCTATCGTGTCCGCTGTGATCGCCGTCACCGGGGGTCACCTGACGCCGAAGTTGGACGAAAGGCCGGAACCGAGATGAAGACAAAAGGCGCGCTCCTGTGGGGTCTCAACGAGCCCTGGTCGGTCGAGGAGATCGAACTGGGCGACCCGCGCGAGGGTGAGGTCCAGATCCGCATGGAGGCGGCGGGCATGTGCCACTCCGACCACCACCTCGTCACCGGCGCAACCCCGATGCCGTCCTTCCCTGTCCTCGGCGGGCACGAGGGCTCCGGCGTCGTCACCAAGGTCGGCCCGAACGTGAAGCGGCTCAAGGAGGGCGACCACGTCGTCCTGTCCTTCATCCCGGCCTGCGGCACCTGTGACCCCTGCACCCAGGGCCACTCGAACCTCTGCGACCTCGGCATGGGCCTGCTCACCGGGCAGTCCATCTCCGACGGCTCCTACCGGATCCAGGCGCGCGGGCAGAACGTCATCCCGATGTCCCTGCTCGGCACGTTCTCGCCGTACATGACGGTGCACGAGTACTCCGCGGTCAAGATCGACGAGCACATCCCGTTCGAGGTCGCCGCGCTCGTCGGCTGCGGCGTCACCACCGGCTGGGGTTCGGCAACCAACGTCGCGCAGGTGCGTCCCGGTGACTCCGTCGCGATCGTCGGTGTCGGCGGCGTCGGCATGGCCGCGCTGCAGGGTGCCGTGGTCTCCGGCGCCCGCCACGTCATCGCGATCGACCCGGTCGCGTCCAAGCGTGAGCGGGCCCTGAAGTTCGGCGCCACCCACGCGTACGCCAGCCTCGAGGAGGCCATCGTCCCGGTCATGGAGCTGACCTGGGGCAAGATGTGCCAGAAGGTCATCCTCACGATGGGCGAGATGGACGGCACCCTCGTCGACCCGGCGCTGACCCTGACCGCGAAGACCGGCACCTGCGTCGTCACCTCGATGGGCAACATGTCGGACATGGACGTGAAGATGAACCTGTTCCTCTTCGCGATGCTGCAGAAGACGCTCAAGGGCAACGTCTTCGGCGGCGCCAACCCGCGCCACGAGATCCCGATGTTGTTGGACCTCTACAAGTCCGGTCAGCTGAACCTGCAGGACATGATCTCCAACACCTACAGCCTCGAGCAGGTCAACGAGGGCTACCAGGACATGCTCGACGGAAAGAACCTGCGTGGCGTCATCAAGTACACCGACGCCGACCGCTGACGGACACCCGCCGACGGCTCCTCGATGCCGGGTCGCCCCACGGGGTGACCCGGCATCGTCGCGTCCACCGGTCCTCGTAGGCTGACGCCATGCGCTCCCTCGCCGCGATCGACACCTGGCCCGTCGAGCACGCCGCCGCCGCCGCGGTCGGCCCTGGCGGCGTCCTGGACACGGCAGGGGACCAGGACCGGGTCTTCGCGCTGGCCTCGGTGACCAAGCCGCTCGTCGCCTACGGCGTCCTGGTCGCGGTGGAGGAGGGTGCGATCGACCTGGACCAGCCTGCGGGCCCACCCGGCGCGACCGTGCGGCACCTGCTCGCGCACACCTCGGGGCTGGCCTTCGGTGACCGGACCGTGCAGGCGGAGCCGGGCACCAAACGCATCTACTCCAGCGCGGGATTCGAGGTGCTCGCCGACCTCGTCGCGGCCGAGACCGCGATCGCGTTCCCGGAGTACCTCCGGCAGGCGGTGTTCGAACCGCTCGGGATGACCGGGTCGGCACTCGACGGATCCGCCGGTCACGGCGCCAGCGCCAGCACCGCCGACCTGACCCGGTTCGCGCAGGAACTGCTGCGGCCCCGGCTGGTGGCCCCCTCCACCCTCGGCGACGCCACGACGCTGCACTACCCCGACCTGCGCGGGCTGCTCCCCGGCTACGGCATGCAGCGGCCCAACGACTGGGGGCTCGGGTTCGAGATCCGCGACGGGAAGGCGCCGCACTGGACCGGTGCGACGAACTCGCCGGCCACCTTCGGTCACTTCGGGCAGTCCGGCACCTTCCTGTGGGTGGACCCGACCCGCGCGCTGGCGTGCGTCGCGCTCACCGACCGGGCGTTCGGCGACTGGGCCAAGGAGGCGTGGCCGCCGCTGAGCGACGCGGTCCTCGCCGAGTTCGGCGGACGCTGAGCGAGCCCCGTCCGCGGGGCAATACCCGCTTCAACTGGCGCACCACCGTGCACACGGGGCACACTGTTACCGCGCCACCGCCGGGTCAGCGCGACAGAGGCCGTTGGGGAAGACGACCCTCGTCGAAGCTGGAGGTGCGCTGTGCGCGAATGGGATCGGTTCGCCGACGCGACGAACGGTGTGCTGCACGTGCACTCGTCGCCAGCGGCGCTGTGCCCGCACATCGAGTGGGCCCTCGCCGCCACCCTGGACTGCCGCGCCAACCTGGCGTGGACCTCGCAGCAGGCATCCCCCGGGCAGCTGCGCGCCAGCACCGACTGGGTCGGCCCGGTCGGCACCGGTGCCCGGCTCGTCAACGCACTCCGGGCGTGGCCGATGCTGCGGTTCGAGGTCACCGAGGACGCCAGCGAGGGCGTCGACGGGGAACGCTACTGCCACGCGCCGTCGCTCGGGCTGTGGCGCGGGTCGATGAGCGCGAACGGTGATGTCATCGTCGGCGAGATGCGGCTGCGGGCGCTGATCGCCGAGCATGGCAGGTCCGAGCGCCTCGCCGCCGAGCTCGAACGCGCGCTCGGGTCGCAGTGGGACGCGGAACTCGAGCCGTACCGCAGCGGCGGCGAGGGCGCGGAGGTCACCTGGCTGCGCAGCGACGTCGGGTAGGACATCATGGCCCCATGCTGATCCTCGGCCTCGTCACGCTCGTCCTGCACGGCGTCCTCGCCGGCCTCTACTACGCGTTCTCGATGTCGGTGATGCCCGGCCTGAAGGCCGTCGACGACGACGCGGCCGACGCGGCAATGCGGAGCGTGAACCGGAAGATCCTCACCCCGTGGCTGTTCGTCCCGTTCCTCGGGGCACCCGTCGCGGCAGGCGCCGCCGGGTTCCTCGCGTCGGGCGCGGCCGCGACGTGGTACTTCGCTGCCGCCGCGGTCAACCTCGTCGGGTCCGTCCTGATCACCGCCGTCGTCAACGTCCCGCTCAACAACGCGCTCCTCGGTGGGCGGATCGGCTTCCGGGAGTACGCGCCGCGCTGGACCGCGTTCAACACGCTCCGCGCGGCGCTGTGCGTGGTGTCCCTGCTGCTGGTCGGCGTCGCCCTGACCCGGTGATCGACGGTCGGGAATCAGACCGGCCGACGGGGTGTTGAACGGTTCGGCCGTGGTTTTTGTGTGTTTGTGTACCCACTGCACGCTCGCAAGGAAACAGTGTTGCGGGCGCCGTGCAGCCCTTCAGGTTCCTGGGTTCATCCCGTCAGCGTCTGGAGACGTTCGCGTCGCGTCTGGAAACCGGCCCGGTCCGCACGGTGCGGTCCGACCAGCCCTGAGAAGGAGTCCTCATGACCCAGGGAACAGTCAAGTGGTTCAACGCGGAGAAGGGCTTCGGCTTCATCGCGCAGGACAACGGCGGCCCGGACGTGTTCGTGCACTACTCGGAGATCTCCGGTTCCGGCTTCAAGAGCCTCGAGGAGAACCAGCGGGTGGAGTTCGAGATCTCGCAGGGGGCCAAGGGCCCGCAGGCGACGGACGTCCGCGCGGTCTGACGCCGATCCGCCGGTGAACCCGCCGGCAGCCACGGGAGCCCCCCGACCGGAAGGTCGGGGGGCTCCCGTCGTCGGGGACCCGGTCCGTCAGGGACCCGGTCGGTCAGGGTTCGGGCCGAAGATCGTGCGCCGTCTGCGCAGCGAGCACGTCACCGAGGTGCTCGTCGCTCCACTCGCAGGCCGCTCGGAGCGGCCTCTGCAGTGACCGGCCCAGGTCGGTCAGCTCGTACTCGACCCGCGCCGGGATCTCGGGGTACGAGGTGCGAGTGAGCAGTCCGCTGCGTTCCATCGACCGCAGTGACGCGGTGAGCACCTTCGGGGACACCATGTGCAGCGGCACCTGCAGTTCGGAGAACCGGCGGGGGCCGTCCCGCAGACAGGCGATGATGCGGGCGGTCCACTTGTCCCCGACCCGGATCGGTGACGGTCCCGGCAGGCAATCCGAGAACAGGTCGCGGGGCAACGGGGTGCGCACCTGGTCAGCCTAACTATCGTTGCGGTAACCGGCACCCCCCTCGCTACCGTCGGCGTCTCGACCGGCGACCGCTGGCCGAACGCGGACCAGGGAGGACAGTCGTGAACGAGATCGTGGTGTTCGGTGGCGGCAGGGCGGGGCGGCGTGTCGTGGCGGAGGCGGCTTCGCGCGGTCGGGCGGTGACGGTCGTGGCGCGGGATCCGCACCGCTACACCGGTCCGGTGGGGAATCTGGTCCGGGTGGTCGCGGGGGACGTCACCGATCGCGGCGACGTCGCGCGGATCGCGGCAGGCCACTCCGCCGCGATCCACACCGCAGCCCGAATGGACGTGCCGTCGACGGAGTTCTACGTTGCGGCCGCGCGGGCGTTGACCGGCGGCCTCGTCGACGCCGGGGTGCCGCGACTGGTGGCGGTGGGAATCGGCACGATGCTCGAGACGCAGCCGGGTGTGCGGGTCCTCGACGCACCCGGGTTCCCGGCGGAGGCGCGCGAGTTCTCGCTCGGCCATGTCGCGGAACTCGACGTCCTGGAATCCGCCGATGCCGCGTTGGATTGGGTGATGCTGGCGCCGCCGCCGGTGGTGCTCGACGAGGACGCGCCGCGGACCGGGCGGTACCGGACCGGTGGCACCGGTGTGCTCGGCGACGGGGCGTTCTCCTACGCCGACCTGGCCGTCGCGCTGGTCGACGAGGCCGAGAATGCCCGCCACAGCAGGGCCCTGGTCGCGGTCGGCTGACGGCGACAGCGTGCGGGCCCCGACCGGACCGGTCGCGGCCCGCACGTCACGTCACAGTGGGATGTTCTTGTGCAGGCCGCGGCGTGCGGGGGCCGCGGCGAGTGCCGCGGTGAGCCTGCTGCGGGTCGTGGCGGGCTCGATCAGCTCGTCGACGACGCCGATCGACATCGCCCGGCCGACGCCACCGGCGATCGCCTCGTGCTCGGCGGCCAGCCGGTCGTGCAGCGCCTCGCGCTCCTCCTCGGGTGCGGCGGCAAGGGCCCGCTTGTGCAGGATCCCGACCGCGGCCTTGGCGCCCATCACCGCGACCTCGGCCTCCGGCCACGCGTAGACGGCGGTGGCGCCGAGTGCGCGGGAGTTCATTGCGATGTACGCGCCGCCGTAGATCTTGCGGGTGACCAGGGTGACGCGGGGAACGGTCGCCTCGGCGAACGCGTGCAGCAGCTTCGCGCCGCGGCGCACCACCCCCTCCCACTCCTGGCTGACGCCGGGCAGATAGCCGGGCACGTCGACGACGACGACCAGCGGGATCCCGAACGCATCGCACAGCCGGACGAACCGGGCCGCCTTCTCCGCGCTCTCCGAGTTCAGGCAGCCGCCGAGGCGCAGCGGGTTGTTCGCGATGACGCCGACGGTGCGACCACCCATCCGGCCGATGCCGGTGACGATGCTGCGCGCGTAGTTGCCCTGCAGTTCCTCGAGGCTGGACTCGCCGTCCACGTTGTCGAGCAGCTCGTGCACGATCGGGCGGACGTCGTAGGCACGCTTGGCCGATGCGGGCATCATCGCCCGCAGGTCGGTGTCCCCGCGGCGGGCCGCCTCGACGTCGAACTCGCCCTGATCGGCGATCATCGACACCAGCCTGCGGGCCCGGTGCAGGGCGTCGAGCTCGTCGCGGGCGGCGATGTGCGCGACCCCGGACTTCTTGGTGTGCGTGTCCGGGCCGCCGAGCGACTCCATGTCGACCTGCTCGCCGGTCACCGAACGGACCACGTCGGGTCCGGTGACGAACACGCGGCCCTCGGGCGCCATGATGACGACGTCGGTGAGCGCGGGGCCGTAGGCGGCGCCGCCCGCGGCGAACCCGAGGACGACGGAAATCTGGGGGATCAGGCCGGACGCGCGGACCATGGCCTCGAACACGAGGCCCACGGCGTGCAGGGCCTCGACGCCCTCCGCAAGGCGGGCCCCGCCCGAATGCCAGATCCCGACGATCGGGACCTGCTCCTCGATCGCGGCGTCGATGGCCGCGACGATGTGCCTGCAGCCGTCCACGCCCATCGCGCCGCCCATCACGGTGGCGTCGGAGCAGTAGGCGATGGTGCGGACGCCGTCGATCTCGCCGGATGCGGCGAGGACGCCGGACCGGTCACGGTCATGCAGCGTCGTCGTGGTGCCCGCGTCGAACAGCTTCTCGAGCCGGGCGAGCGGATCGCGCGGGTCGAGCTGGGCGTCGGATCTGGTGACGGGATCCAGAATGGTCATCGCCGGTCCTCCTTCAAAAGCGAGCCGCTGACTGTGGGGGGTGGTGAGGGGCCCGCCGGTGCGGGCCCCTCACCCTCGAACTACGAGCCGCCCAACGTCAGGCGCGGCCGAAGGCGAGCGCAACGTTGTGCCCACCGAATCCGAACGAGTTGTTGATGGCGAAATCGATCCGGCCCTCGCGGGGCTGGCCCTTGACGACGTCCAGGTCGATCTCTGGATCCTGATTTTCGAGATTGAGCGTGGGCGGGATGATCCCGTCACGCACACTCAGGACCGTGAGCACCGATTCGAGCGCACCGACGGCGCCGATCGAATGCCCGAGCGCGGACTTCGGTGCGTACACCGCGGCGTGCGATCCGACCGCGGCGGTGATCGCCTTGGCCTCGGCGGTGTCGCCGATCGGGGTCGCGGTGGCGTGCGCGTTGACGAACGAGATGTCCGCCTTCGCCAATCCCGCGGACTCGATGGCCCGGGTCATGGCGCGGGCCGCTCCGGTGCCCTCGGGGTGCGGCGCCACGATGTGGTGTCCGTCCGAGGTGATGCCCGCACCCAGCAGTCGTGCGTGGATGGTGGCACCGCGCGCCTTCGCGTGCTCCTCGGTTTCGAGGACCATCATCGCGCCCGCCTCGCCGAAGACGAAGCCGTCGCGGTCCTTGTCGAACGGCCGCGACGCCCCCTTCGGGTCGTCGTTGCGGGTGCTCAGCGCCCGCATCATCGCGAAGCTGGCGGTGGCGACGGCGTCGAGTTGCCCTTCGACGCCACCGGCGACGACGATGTCGGCGTCACCGAGCGTGATCATCCGGTACGCGTGCGCGATCGCCTCCGACCCCGACGAGCAGGCGGAGACCGGGGTGATGACCCCGGCGCGCGCGCCGAGCTCGAGCCCCACCGTCGCGGCAGGGCCGTTCGGCATCACCATCTGCACGGCGAACGGGGACACCTTGCGGTACCCGCCCTCGCGCAGCTTGTCGACCGCGTCGATGAGCGTCTCACCGCCGCCGAGGCCGGTGCCGATGACGACGCCGAGCCGGTCCTGGTCGACCTCGGGGCTGCCCGCGTTCTGCCACGCGGTGCGGCCCAGCGTCAGGGCGAGCCGCTCGGCGAACGCCATCCGCCGGACCTCGACGCGGGAGAGACCCTCGTCGGGGCTGACCTTGAGCCTGCCGCCGATGCGAACCGGCAGATCGAACTCGTCGACGAAGCCGTCGAGCGTGCCGATGCCGCTCTCGCCTGCGAGCAGGGACTTCCACGTGGCATCCACGTCACCAGCGAGTGACGTCGTAGCCGCGAGGCTGGTGACGACGACGTTGGGCAACGTCCGGGGAGAGGTGGAGGACACGTCGGGGCTCACTTGTCGTCGGTGGAGCCGGTCTGGACGCCCTCGGCCTCGAGCTTCTGAACGTAGGTGACCACGTCGCCGACGGTGCGCAGGCTCGCGAGGTCCTCGTCCGGGATCTTCACGCCGTACTTGTCTTCCATCTGCACGGCGATCTCGACCATGGACAGCGAGTCGATGTCGAGGTCGTCGACGAAGGCCTTCTCGATGGTCACCTCCGACGGCTCGATGCCGGTGACCTCTTCGATGATCTCGGCGATGCCGGCGATGATTTCTTCCTGAGTGTGTGCCACGGGGTGGCTCCCTTCATGATGGTGTTGTTATTCGGGTCCTGCGTTCGCCCGGTCCGGCGGACCGGGTGAGTGATGCAAGTTCGGTGAGTTCCGGCCCGCGCTGCGGCCGGATCAGCCGAGCTGGGCGACGGCGTCCAGCTCGGCCGGGGTTTTCATGGCCAGCGTCGGGGTGCCCTTGAGCTCGCGCTTCGCGATGCCCACCAGGGTGCCCGCGGGCGGCAGTTCGGCGACCGCGGAGACCGCGGCGCCGCGGAGGTAGGCGCTGCACAGGTCCCACCGCACCGGGCGGGTGACCTGCGCGGCCAGCTTGGTCAGCGCGTCGGCGCCGGAGGTCACCGGCTGCCCGTCGGCGTTGGACAGCAGCGTGCGGGTGGGGTCCTGCGGGACGATCCGGGCGGCGGCCGCGGTGACCGCGTCCTGCGCCGGTGCCATGAAGCGCGTGTGGAAGGCGCCCGCGACGGGGAGGGCGCGCACCCGGGCCTTCTCCGGCGGGTTGGCCGCCAGCTCCTCCAGCTGGGTGAGCAGGCCCGCGGCGACGATCTGGCCTGCCGCATTGCGGTTGGCTGGCTCGAGATCGAGTTCGGCGAGGCGGGCGAGGACGGCGTCCTCGTCGCCACCGAGGACCGCGGACATGCCGGTCGGCTCCAGCGCGCACGCCTTCGCCATCTCCGACCCGCGCAGCGCGGCGAGCGCGACCGCGTCGTCCGCGGAGATGACCCCGGCGATCGCCGCTGCGGCGAGTTCGCCGACCGAGTGGCCCGCGACGACGAGGTCCGCGGGAACCTGGCCGCGGCGTTCGAGTTCCTCGAACGCCAGCAGTGCGGACGCGACGACGAGCGGCTGGGTGACGGCCGTGTCGGTGATCTCCTCCGCGGTGGCGGTGGTACCGAGCCGACCGAGGTCGAGGCCGGCGGCCTTCGACCAGATCGCAACGCGATCAGCAGAGCCGGGCAGCTCCAGCCAGGGGCTGAGCATGCCGGGCGTTTGGGACCCCTGACCCGGGGCGAGCAACGCAATCACAGGAATAAGGGAACACCGGCCGCCCGCCGTGGCGGGGTGTTGTTGACGATGAACCTTGGACAAGTGTTTTGTAGGGTTCCAACAAAACCGCTTGTCGCCGTCGAGCATCGTACTTCAATCGTTGCGCGTTACAGCCCGTTCCCGTGATCTGTTGCGGCTGTGACTGATGTGGCGGAACTGGAAGGTTCGTGATGGGTTCGAGTCAGCCTGCCCACTGTTGCTGCGATTCGGAGTACGTACGCGTCCCGCGGATTGGTCGGATCTCGCCGCGTGATCTCCGCGATCTTCTTCAGTCGATACCGCACGGTATTTGGATGGACGAACAGTTGACGGGCGCAGGTCTCGACGGCGGCGCCGCAGTCCAGATAGGTGTCGAGGGTGTCCGTCAGCGCCGATCCCGCCGCGGCGAGCGGCTGCACCAACTGGTCGTTGAGGGCGTCGAGCGCGGCGCGGTCGCCGAGCAGGGCGCGCTCGGGCAGCAGCTCGCCCGCGTGCACCGGCCGCGGCGCGGCGCGCCAACCCGCGACCGCGTCCATGCCGGCGAGCGCCTCGACCGCGCTGAAGTGGGCGGCGCCGAGGGTGCCGGTCGTCGGACCGATGACCACCGGTCCGGGGGAGAACGCGGCAAGCAGGTCGTTCAGGAACGGCCGGTTCTCCGGTGAGGACCGCACATCCCCGGAGACCACGGCCACCAGCCGCGACCCCTGCACCACCGCGAGCGCGGCCCGGTCGTGCCGCTGCGCGATCGTGTGCACCGTGCCGACGACGGACACCCCCTCCTCGGGCGGCGGCGTCCCGACCAGCACCGTCGCGGGTGCGGTCGCGTCCCAGTTCAGCGTCGCCGCCCGCGAGAGCATGTCCGGGCCGCTGTCGCCGCGGACCACCGCATCGACGACCAGGGCCTCGAGCCGGGTGTCCCAGGCGCCGCGGGACTCGGCGGCGCTCGCGTACACCGTCGCCGCCGTGAACCCGAGCTCGCGCCCGTACCGCAGCACCGCCTCGGTCAGGGCGACCAGCTGCTGATCGTTGCGGGCGAGCGCCGGCAGCCACTGCTCGAAGAACTCCATCGCCACCCGGACCATGTCGACGGTCTGCCGCAGCGTCAGGCGCCGGGCCAGGTCCTGGGGGATGACCTGGAATGCGTCCAGGCTGAACCGCATGTCGCTGTCGGCCGGGTTGCGCAGCCATTCCAGGAAGTTGACGATCGCCGTCTGCACCAGCAGCTGCACGCTGGCGCGCTGATCCGCGTCGAGGTCGGCGAAGAACGGCAGCTGCGTCTGCATCGAGGACACCGCCTCGGTCGACAGCCTGCCGGAGAACTGCTTGACCCGGCGGAGCAGCGCGTCGGGCAGCGGCTCCCGCGGTTCCCGGCGGCCGACGAACGGTGGTGCGACCGGGGTGCGGGCGCCCTCCGGGACGGCGGGCGGCGGCGCCGCGGCCGGGTCATCGGTGGGCGGGGTCGCCGCCGTCTCCGCCCCGTCGGACTCCTGTGCACCCATGACAGGGAAACCTACGCCACCACTCGGGCCGAACGCCCCGGCACCGGGGCGGTGTCGGGGCGTTCGAGGGGGAGCTAGGCGCTGCCGGGGTCCTTCATCGACGTCGGCGCCGCGAGGACGTCGTCGATCCGGTACTGGCGGGCGGCGGCCGCCGGGGTGTTGTGCTCGACCTTGCCCGCGCGGGCGAGCCCGGCGAGCACCGCGACCGCGATCGACTCGGCGTCGACGTTGAAGAACCGTCGCGCCGCCGTGCGGGTGTCGGAGAAGCCGAACCCGTCGGTGCCGAGGGTGGTGTAGTCGCCGGGCACCCACTGGCGGATCTGGTCCGGCACCGCGCGCATCCAGTCGGACGCGGCAACGAACGGGCCCTCGGCGCCGGCCAGGGCGGTGGCGACGTACGGGATACGCGGGTCGGCGTCCGGGCTGTGCAGCGCCTCACGGTCGCATTCGATGCCCTCCCTGCGCAGCTCGCCCCACGAGGTCACCGACCACACGTCCGCGGAGACCCCCCAGTCGTCGGCGAGCAGCTGCGCGGCGCGCAGACCCTCCGGCATCGCGACACCCGAGACCAGGATCTGGGCCTTGGGGCCAGTGCCTGCGCTGCGCTGGTAGAGGTAGATGCCCTTGAGCAGGCCGTCGACGTCGAGGCCCTCCGGCTCGGCGGGCTGCACGTACGGCTCGTTGTAGATCGTCAGGTAGTAGAAGACGTTCTCGCCGCCGAACCCGGGAACCCCCTCGGTGCCGCCGTACATCCGGCGGATGCCGTCCCGGACGATGTGTGCGATCTCGTAGGAGAACGCCGGATCGTAGGTGACCGCGGCCGGGTTCGTCGACGCCAGCAGCAGCGAATGCCCGTCGGCGTGCTGCAGGCCCTCGCCGGTGAGGGTGGTGCGGCCCGCGGTGGCGCCGAGCACGAACCCGCGGGACATCTGGTCCGCCGCGGCCCACAGTCCGTCACCGGTCCGCTGGAACCCGAACATCGAGTAGAAGATGTACAGCGGGATCATCGGCTCGCCGTGCGTGGCGTACGAGGAGCCGACCGCCGTGAACGACGCCGTCGAGCCTGCCTCGTTGATGCCCTCGTGCAGGATCTGGCCGACGCTGGACTCCTTGTACGCCAGCATCAACTCGGCGTCGACGGAGGTGTACAGCTGCCCGTTGCGGTTGTAGATCTTCAGCGACGGGAACCACGAGTCCATGCCGAAGGTGCGCGCCTCGTCCGGGATGATCGGCACGATGCGCTTGCCGATCTCCTTGTCCCGCAACAGTTCCTTGATGACGCGGACCAGCGCCATCGTGGTCGCGACCTCCTGCTTGCCCGACCCCTTGCGGATCGGATCGAGGGTGGCGATGTCCGGCACCGGCAGCGGCGCCGCGTCGGTGCGGCGGGACGGGAGGAACCCGCCGAGCTGCGCGCGGCGGTCGAGCATGTACCGGATCTCCGGGGCGTCCGGCCCGGGGTGGTAGTACGGGGGCAGGTAGGGATCCTTCTCCAACTCGGCGTCGGAGATCGGGATCCGCTGCAGGTCGCGGAACGCCTTGAGGTCGTCGAGGGTCAGCTTCTTCATCTGGTGCGTGGCGTTGCGGCCCTCGAAGTGCTTGCCGAGGGTGTAGCCCTTGATCGTGTGCGCCAGGATGACCGTCGGCTGGCCCTTGTGGGCCATCGCCGCGGCGTACGCGGCGTGAATCTTGCGGTAGTCGTGGCCGCCCCGCTTGAGGTTCCAGATCTCCTGGTCGGTGAGGTCCTTGACCAGTTCCTTGGTCCGCGGGTCGCGGCCGAAGAAGTGTTCGCGGACGTAGCCGCCGTCGTTGGCCTTGTAGGTCTGGTAGTCGCCGTCCGGGGTGACGTTCATCAGGTTCACCAGGGCGCCGTCCTTGTCGGCCTGCAGCAGCGCGTCCCACTCGCGGCCCCAGACGACCTTGATGACGTTCCAGCCAGCGCCGCGGAAGAACGACTCCAGTTCCTGGATGATCTTGCCGTTGCCGCGGACCGGCCCGTCCAGGCGCTGCAGGTTGCAGTTGACGACGAAGGTCAGGTTGTCCAGGCCCTCGGTCGCCGCGACATGCGCGAGTCCCCGCGACTCCGGCTCGTCCATCTCGCCGTCACCGAGGAACGCCCACACGTGCTGCTGCGCGGTGTCCTTGATCCCGCGGTCGTGCAGGTAGTGGTTGAACCGGGCCTGGTAGATGGCGTTCATCGGGCCGAGGCCCATCGACACCGTCGGGAACTCCCAGAAGTCGGGGAGCAGGCGCGGATGCGGGTACGACGGCAGCCCACCCTCGGCGTGGCTGGCCTCCTGGCGGAACCCATCCATCTGCTCGGGCGGGATCCGGCCCTCCAGGAAGGCGCGTGCGTAGATGCCGGGGGAGGCGTGCCCCTGCACGAAGATGTGGTCGCCGCCGCCCGGATGATCCTTGCCGCGGAAGAAGTGGTTGAACCCGACCTCGTACAGCGCCGCGGACGACGCGTACGTGGAGATGTGCCCGCCCACGCCGACCCCGGGGCGCTGCGCGCGGTGCACCATGATCGCGGCGTTCCACCGGATCCAGGCGCGGTAGCGGCGCTCGACCTCCTCGTCGCCGGGGAACCAGGGCTCGTTCTCGGTGGGGATGGTGTTGACGAAGTCGGTGGACGTCAGGGCGGGAATGGAGACGTGCCGCTCGCCTGCGCGCTCGAGCAGCCGCAGCATCAGGTAGCGTGCGCGGGCCGGGCCGGAGCGCTCCACGAGATCGTCGAAGCTTTCGATCCACTCGCCGGTTTCGTCGGGATCGATGTCGGGAAGGTAGGACGCGACGCCCTCGCGGATGACGCGCACACGGCCGTCGGAACCGGGAGTGGAACTGGGCGCCAGGGGAGATACCGGGTCCTGGGTCTGCTCGGACAACTTTTGCTCCTCATCGCGGGTGGACGCACGGTGCGGCGTCCGATCCATCCGGGTCTCCTGGTGTGACGGCGGCCCGGTGTGTTCATGATGGTGATCTGGGTCCAATCCTGCCAAATGCCCCCGACCGCGGTGCGCGCGCGTCTGTTTCGTCGCCCGTCCAAAGATTTGTTATGGCGAATCGGCGCGGCCCGCTTGCGCGGAACGCCTCGAGCATGTTCGCTTTCACTACCGATCAACACCGATCGGATGCTGGAGACAGCACGAACACCTGTAGGAGGACACCACCGTGGTCGCCGAGGCCGACGCCCAGAACTACGTCCAGAAACTGGGCATCACCCAAGACATGGCTGTACAGGAACTGGGTTGGGACGAGGACACCGACGACGCCCTGCGGGCCGCCGTCGAGGAGACCATCGGCGGTGAGCTCCTCGACGAGGACTCAGACGACGTGATCGACGTTGTCCTGCTGTGGTGGCGGGACGGCGACGGCGACCTCGTCGACGCGCTGATGGATGCGATCGGCCCGCTCGCCGACGAGGGCTTCGTGTGGGTGCTCACCCCGAAGACCGGGCAGCCCGGGCATGTCGAACCCAGCGAGATCGCCGAATCGGCGCCCACCGCCGGACTGACGCAGACGTCGGCCGCGAACCTGGGATCCTGGTCGGGCAGTCGGCTGGTGCAGCCCAAGGCCCGCCCCGCGAAGCAGCGCTGAGCGCCCAACCCGGTTAGGAATTCGCATGCCCCTCGACGTCGGTGCCGTCGCGCCCGATTTCACCCTCAAGGACCAGAACAACCAGGAGGTCTCGCTCTCGGACTATCGGGGCGAGAAGAACGTCCTGATCGTGTTCTACCCGCTCGCGTTCACCGGAACGTGTCAGGGCGAACTGTGCAAGGTGCGCGACGGGCTGCCCAAGTTCGAGAACGACGACGCCGCCGTGCTCGCGATCTCGGTCGGCCCGCCGCCAACGCACAAGATCTGGTCCGCCGAGCAGGGCTACACCTTCCCGCTGCTGTCCGACTTCTGGCCGCACGGCGCGGTCGCGCAGGCCTACGGCGTGTTCAACGACAAGGCCGGGTACGCCAACCGCGGCACCTTCGTCGTCGACAAGGAGGGAATCATCCGGTTCGCCGAGATGAACGGCCCCGGGGAGGCCCGTGACCAGGGAGCTTGGGAGAAGGCGCTCGCCGCGCTAGATTCCTGAGTGCATTCCGGCGCGCGGACAGCTGTCCGCGC
>NZ_JBHXNB010000016.1:0-50144 GCF_042720095.1 Rhodococcus sp. NPDC058505 | reverse complement strand
TTACCGCCCCGGGGCGGCCCCGTCCCCAGGGCCGTGGGCACACGGCCCGCCCCGCGAACCATGCCTGTGTCCTTCCGGGCGCGGGAAACCCTGCCCCCCCGCCGGGGTTCGGGCGTGTAGCTCAGTGGTAGAGCTCTGGTTTTACACACCAGCGGTCGGGGGTTCGAAACCCTCCGCGCCCACTGCATTCGGCCGCGCGGGTCGTCGATTCGCAGCCGGACAGGAGCCCCCACCTCGAGGCGGGGGCTTCTGCCGTTCCGCGGAGTCAGGATCCGAGCGGGAGGTTGAAGATGAAGTCCTCCGAACCCAGTACGCCGAGGAGGCCGAAGTCCTCCGAGCCGGCCGAGCCGAACGGGCCGCCCTGACGGTTCCAGTTGGTGCAGCCGACGGAGTCGAGGCGGTCTCCGGCGTCCATGTCGACGATGCGGTACTCGCCGGTGACGCCGACGCCCTCGTAGCTGGGCGCCTCGTCGTCGACCTGGGTGAGGGAGAACCGGCAGTCCATGCTGTCGGTGATGCGGGAGTAGTACGAACCCGGCTCCACGTCGACGCCCGCGACGTAGGGGTGGCCGGTGGTGCCGGGAATGCTCGTAGCGAGCGCGGTGGCGACGCCGGCGGTGCCGATGACGAGGCCGACGGCGGCGACGGTGGCGCCGATGAATCCTGCGGTTCTACGCACGGTGGTTCTCCTCGGGTTCATGGAATGAGCCCGCACACCGTAGTGGTTTCGCGGTGTTCCGGTCAGGATTTCGGCCATTCGTCCGAGCACGATCGTGTGGATGGCCGATGGTGCGAGTCTCCCTCGCCGCGTGGCGACGCTACCTGTAGAACCTGTCGTGCAGGTCGACGCCCGGCCCGACCGACACTTTCAGCGCGGTGAGCATGCCCGTCCGGCCGGGCAGTGCGGCGCTGCCGCCCGGAGCGATGCTCAGCCGCCGTACTGCGGGCTCCACCAGGCGTCCTCGGCGGCGAGGCGTTCGGCCACCGACTCCGGCATCGTGCTGCAGCTGTCGGGGTCGCCGAGCGGGTCGTTGTCGGCGGCGGAGTCGAGGATGCCGACCGTCTCCACGGTGCCCTCCCAGCCGCCCATCTCCGCGATCCGCTGCGGTACCCGTTCGCGGGCCCTGGTCACCGTGCTGGCCACGACCCACTGACCGTCGCTGGTGATGTCCACGCCGCCCCCCGGGGAGCGCTTGGCGTCCTCACCGAGGGGTAGCAGGCCGGCGAGAGTGGCTGCGTCCCAGGTGTTTCCCTCCCACGGAGCACGGTTGAAGTAGTACCAGCTGGCGGCGCAGATGCCGTACAGGTTGGGGCCGAACTGCGCGTAGTTTAGGTACAGGTCGAGTTGCCGCCGGTCGCCCATCATGTTGAACGGCCACGCGAGCACGGCCTCGACACCCTTCCTGGCGACCTTGGCGACCAGCCACTCGCCGCGGATCAGGAAGATGTTCTTCACCAGCTGCTGCGGAATGGTCGACCCCGAGTTGTCCTCACCGGTCGTCAGGTAGGTCGTGGTGCGATCGACGAACTCGCCCAGGTGGTACGGGCCGGTTCGGGTGCCGAGCTGCGCGTCCTCGTGCACGAGGGTGGCCGCGACGTAGTGCCTGCTGATGTAGTCGAGCGAGACGGTCTGCTGCACCGTCGGACCGCTCGCCTCGTCCGTCAGCATGAACAACGTGCGGGGCGGCGTCACCACCCGGTAGACGATCGGCGTCACGACGCAGAACACCAGGAAGGCCGCCAGCAGTCGCGCCCCCCAGCGGACCGCGACCCGTGGCCAGGTCGGTGCGCTCGCCGGGGGTGGTGCCGGCCACGGGTAGGGGCCGGGGATCGGCCCCGGTGGCGTTGGGGCGCCGGCAGGAGGCCACGGCGGTGTCGGTGGCGTCGGTCCCGCCGGATCGGTCGGGGGCAGCAGGCCGGCGAGCCGGTCACCGAGGGGGGAGCCGGGGCGCAGCCAGCGGGGCACCCGCTGCGGTGGCTGCTCGGGCGGATGCGGTGGGCGGGGTTGGCGGTTCCGGCTGTCGCCGAGACGGATGTTCATGAGTCCTCGACGGCGGTACTCCGGGGCCAGAAACCGGAACTGGCCTATTCGCCGTTGCGTTCGATATTAGACGGCGTACGACGTCCGGAGCCCCGCGGTTTCCTTCCGGGGGCTAACGGGCCGTGACTTCACCGGTGACTGCGGGGACGATGAAACCGACCGGTTATTCCGACTGGGTGCGGTGCGTCCCGCTGGCTGTGCCGCGTGCCAGGGAGAGCCCGACGAGGCGGCCGCGATGAGTGGATTCAAGGCGGGGTTGGTCGACAGTGCGCTGCACACCCGGTTCTCGCCGGAACTGATGCTGCGCTCGACCCGGCAGCTGGCGGTCGCCGGCGGTGCGGATTCGATGTGGGTGCCCGACCACCTCAACAGCATCTTCCCGGCGTCGATCTGGAAACGCGAGCACCTCGGGGCCGCGGCGCTCGTGCCCCGGGCCGACGCGTGCTACGAGCCGTGGACCGCACTGGGATACGTTGCGTCCCAGAACAAGTTGTCCCGGCTGCGGCTGGGGGTGAGCGTCACCGACACCGGCCGCCGCAACCCGGCCGTCACCGCGCAGGCGGCGGCAACCCTGCACCAGCTCAGCCGGGGTCGCGCGATCCACGGGATCGGCCCGGGGGAACGCGAGGGCAACGCGCCCTACGGCGTGGACTGGGAACGGCCGGTGGGCCGGTTCGCGGAGGCGATCGCGACGATCCGTGCGCTGTGGGACGCCGACGGTCGACCGGTGACCCGGGACTCGGAGTTCTTCCCGCTTCGCGACGCGGTGTTCGCGATCCCGCCGTACCGCGGCAGGTGGCCGGAGATCTGGATCGCCGGGCACGGGCCGCGCATGCTGCGGGTCACGGGACGGTACGCGGACGCGTGGTTCCCCGCCTACGCGCTCCGGCCGAGCGAGTACGCGGAGCGGCTCGCCGTGGTGCGGACCGCGGCGTCCGATTCCGGACGTGATCCGGCGGCCGTCACGCCCGCGGCGTTTCTGTTCGTCATGACGGCCAGCAGCGGCGCCCAGGTCGACGAGATGGTCGGCTCGCTCGCGGCGCGACTGTTCACCCTGACCGCGTCCGGCGAGGTGTGGGCGCGGCACGGGGCCGAGCACCCGATGGGGTCGGGGTTCAGTGGGATTCAGGATCTGTTGCCGCAGACCATTGACGAGCCGACCGCGCTCGATTGCGCGGATCGTGTCCCGCCGTCGCTGGTCCGGGCGTCGATGCTGGCCGGGACGCCCGCCGAGGTGCTCGAGCAGCTCGCGGAGTGGCGGGACAACGGGCTCCGCTACGTCGTCCTCGCCGGTCTCGGCTTCGTGCATCCCCGGCTTCGCGTCGGGCTCGCGTCATCGTGGCCGATGGTGCAGGTGCTCCGGGGAGCCCGTCGGCTCTGACCGGGTGCGGTCACGCGGGGCGCTGCATCATCGGTAGAAGCCGTCGCGCAGGTTGATGCCGTGCTCGACCCACACCTTCAGTGCGGCCAGCATCCCGGTCCAGCCCATGCAGTTGTCGAACGCGTTCTTCGCGCCCGCCTCCGTTGGCTGCCAGGAGGATTCGGTGATCGTGACCAGGGTCCTGGTGTTGTCGTCGACGGGCTCGAACTCGAAGGTCGTCGTGGTCTTTCCGGTGTCCGAGGTGGTGGCGGTGCCGTCCCACTCGATGACGATCCGCCGGTGCGGGTCGGCGGCGACGACGGTGACCGGGAAGGCGCCGGGGAAGTCGTGGAAGTCCCAGGTGACCTCGGTGCCGGGTTCGAGTCGGCCGCGCGCGCCGCCGGTGGTGAAGTACTTCGACAGCTGCTCGGGGTCGGCCACCGCCTCGTAGACCTCGGCGCACGGGCGGGCGACGTGCCCGGAGACCGTGAACGACAGTGCGGTGAGGGGCTGGGGAGTGTCGATGTTCTCGTTCATGTTGTAATTTTACAACATGAATGCGGGCGAGGGCGAGAGCAACGAGAACTCCGACGACGACCGGGTGTTCAAGGCGCTGGCGTCGAGCACCCGAAGGCGGATGCTCGACGTCCTCAAGGACGCGTCCTGCACCACCGGGGAACTGTGTGCGCACTTCCCCGACCTCGACCGCACCACCGTGCTGCAGCATCTGCGGGTGCTCGAGCGGGCGGACCTGGTCACCGGCCGCAAGGTCGGGCGCGAACGCCGACTCGCGTTGGCGCCGCTGCCGATCAAGCGGATCCACGACCGGTGGATCGGGGAGTACGCGCGCGCTGCGGTCGATCTGCTGCACGAACTCGGCCGCGACTGACCGGCGCTGGCGCGATGCGCAGCGGGCGAGAAGGCGCAGCGAGCGAGGAGGCTCAGCGGGCGAGGCTGGCCTCGTCGTCGAGCTGGCCGCGGAACGTCCTGCGGTAGGTCGACGGCGGCACGCCCAGCTGGGCCGCCATATGCTGACGCAGCGAGGCGGCGGTGCCGAAGCCGACGTCGGTGGCGATCGTGTCCACCGACAGGTCCGTCGTCTCGAGCAGCTGCCGCGCCCGGTCGACGCGGCGAATGATCAGCCACCTGGCCGGGGTGGTGCCCACCTCGTCGACGAACCGGCGGGTGAACGTGCGGACGCTCATGTTGGCGTGCCGGGCCAGCCGGGACAGCTGCAGCGGCTCGTCCAGCCGCTGCAGCGCCCAGTCTCGGGTCGCCGCCGTCGATTCGGCGGTGGTCGCGGGCAGCGGCCGCTCGATGTACTGGGCCTGGCCACCGTCGCGCCAGGGCGGAACCACGCATCGCCGCGCCACCCGGTTGGCGACGTCGGCGCCGTGGTCGCGGCGCACCAGGTGCAGGCACGCGTCCAGCCCGGCGGCGGCGCCCGCCGACGTGATCACCTCGCCCTCGTCGACGTACAGCACCTCCGGGTCGACCCGGACCCGCGGGAAGGTGTGCTGGAAGTGTTCGGCGTGCCGCCAGTGGGTGGTGGCCCGGCGGCCGTCGAGCAGGCCCGCCGCCGCAAGCAGGTACGACCCGATGCAGATCGACACCCAGCGGGTGCCGGGCCGGACGCGGGCGAACGCGGCGGCGACCGGTTCGGGCAGGCGCCCGTCCCGCGCCGAGCCGAGCCGATGGGTCGCCGGGATCACCACCGTGTCCGCGGTCGCCAGCAGCGCCGCGTCGTGCTCGACGGACACCGCGAAGTCGCTGTCGGTGCGGACCGGCCCGCCGTCGACGGTGCATGTCAGCACCTCGTACAGCGGATGCCCGCCCGCGTCGGTTGCGCCGCCGAACACCCGGGCGGGAATGCCCAGCTCGAAGGGAATCACGCCGTCCAACGCCAGAACCACCACACGATGCATGGCCGGATTCTTTCACACATCGACCTTCCGGCCAGTGGTTCGCGGCACTACCGACCGGCTACACGAGGGCGAGAGTCGTCACGCACGTCGGATCGTCGGCGCCGGTGCCGATCGTGGTGCGACCCGACCGGCCACCGGACTCCACCAGGAGGTCGGCGTCGATGCCCTTCGGCAGCCACAGCCCGATGAAGCCGTTGTCGTAGGTCCGCGTGGTCCGGTCGACCAGCACCGCACCGTCCGCCGGGTCCGTCACCCGGACCCGGATCGGCTCGTCGCGCAGCTCGCCGAGGCATGTGGTGAGGCTGTGGAAGTAGCAGTCGTGCGTTCGGGTCGCATAGGGGGCGATCGAGACGTAGAACTCGTCGGCGGGCAGCGGCACGCTGGTCTCGAACCCGTCGGGGTCCGAGACGACGACCGCGTCGGGCCGGACCGAGGCGAGCAGGTCGTTCGGTCGTTCGGCGACCGGGAGGGTGTCGAGCCGCTCGATCAGCTCCCGGCCGTCGAACCCGTCCAGACCGTGCGCCGCCAGCACATTCGCGGCGGGAGCGGCGGACGGGGTGGTGGTGCACCCCGCCAGCAGCAGCGCCCCGGCGGCGACGGACACGAACAGGGCAATCGGGTGCAGACGGGAGCGGGCCATACCGCCAACCTAGCGCGCATGCGCGGGGGCGCCGGTCGCCCGGACGCCACCGTGGTCGGCATCACAGCGAGAGTTCACCCGCCCTTCACCGGCGCCGCGTGATCGCCCTCTACCGTGAGGTGGGGAGCGGGTTGCCGCGATCGCGGGACCGCGCACCAGTGCACGTGCCGCCGAACGAGAAAGTCCGCCTGCCAACGGAGGTGTCCGATGGAACTCCTCGCAGTCCTGACCCTGATCGTCGCCCCGGTCGTCGTCGCCGCCGCCTACCTCACGGTGGGTGCGGTGTTCCTGATGGAGATCCGCAGCCGGGAGCGGCAGCCACCCCAGCCCACCGAGGTGCGGGCGCCCGCCCCGGTGCCTGCGCAGGCTCAGCCCTGCCGGGCACCGAGATCGTGGCGGTCCAGGAAGTCCAGCGCCAGATCGGCGACCTCCCGCCAGCCGCGGTCCGCTGCCAGCGAGTGTCCGCGGTCGGGCAGCACCCGATACTCGGTTGCGCCGGTGTTGCGACGCTGAATGTTGTACGCGGACTGCACGATCGGCTCCGGGACCATCCGGTCCGCGCCACCGGCAACGAGCAGCAGCGGGCCGCGGGAGGAGCGGGTGTCGATCTTCGTGGGCCCGCCGACGATGTTCGCGAACGCCGCCTGGAACAGCGGCCTCGCCGGGCCGGGGATGCTGTGCGCCTCGAACAACGCGTCCGACTCCTCGCGGGTCACCGCGCTCGCGAACCCCGCGTGATACGTGTCCGCGGTGTGCGACCAGGTCCGGGTGCGCAGGCCCGGCCTGCGCAGGATCGGCAGCACCGTCCGCACCTGGGCCGGGGGGAGCCGAAGGACGCCCTTGAACTGGACCGGGGCGATCGCAACGGCGCCGCGGACCACACCCTCCCCGAGCAGCTTCTGCGCGATCAGCCCGCCGAACGAGTGCCCGACCACGATCGGCTGCGTCGGCAGCGCCTCCGCCACCGTCCGATAGTGCCGGGTGAGCTCGGCGATCCCGACCCCGTCCAGCCTGCCCGGATCGTTCCGGGTGGCCTCGGCGGTGTCGCCGTCGCCGGGCCAGCCGGGCGCGATCGGAACGTACCCGTGGTCGGCAAACAGGTCGAGCCACGGCCGCCAGCTGCTCGCGTGCATCCACAGACCGTGCACGAACAGCACGGGGATCGGGTCGGGCTCCATCTCGCACTCCTCGGTTTCGTTGACCCGTCGAGCCTAGGGTGTCGCCGCGGCTATCGTGGCGCGGTGCGTCTGATCACGATCATCCAAGCGTCCCCGTTCGTCCCGGTGTGGCTGCGGATCCTGCTGCTGCTCGCCGCGGGGGCGCGGGTGTGGGGCGCCGGGATCTACTCCGGATGTCACTTCGGCGGCAAGGACATTCGGATGGGGGTCGGCACCTTCGTCAACCGTGGGGTGCTCTTCGACGGGACCGCGCCGATCACCCTGGGTCGGCAGGTTGCGGTCGGGCACGGCGCCCGGTTCATCACCAGCACCCACGAGATCGGCCCCGAGGACGGCCGCGGAGGGCGGGTGGTCCACCGGCCGATCACCGTCGGTGACGGCAGCTGGATCGGCGCGGGCGCCATCGTGCTGCCCGGGGTGACGGTCGGGCCGGGCTGCATCGTCGGTGCGGGCGCGGTCGTCACCCGCGACTGCGATGCCCATGGCCTCTATGTCGGGAACCCGGCGCGGCGGGTGCGGGACCTGCCGGTCGGCACCGCGGATCGCGCGGCGCGGCCCTGACGGCGGCCGTGCCTCGGCTACTTCTTCCGCTTGCGCTTCTTCCTGGCCTGGGCGCGGGACCCGCGGGTGCGTTTCGCGGCGGTCGCCGCTGCCGCCTCGCCGGTGGTCGGCGCCGAAGCGGCGGCAGCCAGGATGCGGGCCATCTCCCGCCGCAGGCTGTCCATCAGCTCGGGGGACCGGAGCAGGAAGTTCGCCTCCTGCAGGGCGGCGTAGCGGTCGCGGGAGATCAGCACCGCGTCGCCGCGTTTGCCCGCGATCTCGACCGCGACGGTGCCCTCGTTGACCTCCCGCACCAGGGACCCCAACCGCTTGCGTGCGTTCTTCACCGTGGTCGCCGCCACTCCCGCCGACTCCAATCGTCGCTGCACCGCACCCCGCTGGGGTGCCCCGCGCATCCTCGCATCACCGGAGCCGATTCGGGTCAGGACACGGCGGATTGCCGCCGCCGCCGCGATTGATACAACTACCGGTGTGAAACGTCCCAGGATCTCCGCCCGCGCCACCGGCATCGCCCTGGGCTATCTCGCCGACCGGGTGTTCGCCGACCCGGTGCGGTGGCATCCGGTCGCCGGGTTCGGATCGGCCGCCGCCGCCCTCGAACGGTGCACCCACCGCGACTCCAGGGCGGCGGGGGCCGTGCACACCGGGCTGCTCGTCGGCGCCGTCGTCGGCGGCACCGCCCTCGCCGCCCGCGTCGCCGGGCGGCTCGGCTGGGCGGGGGAGACGGCGGTCGTCGCCGCGGCGACGTGGATCTCCCTCGGCGGAACCTCGCTGACCGGGGTGGGGTTCCGGATGGCCGACCGGCTCGCCGCCGACGACCTCCCCGGCGCGCGGGCACTGGTGCCGTCGCTGTGCGCGCGGGACCCCGACCTGCTCGACGCGACGGGCATCGCCCGCGCCACCGTCGAATCCGTCGCCGAGAACACCTCCGACGCCACCGTCGCGCCGCTGGTGTGGGCGGCGGTCGCAGGCGCCCCCGGCGCACTGGGGTATCGCGCGATCAACACGCTCGACGCGATGATCGGGTACCGCTCGCCGAAGTATCTGCGGTTCGGGTGGGCGGCGGCGCGGCTCGACGACGCGGTGAACCTCGCGCCCGCGCGGGTGACGGGACTGCTCACCGCCGCGGCGGCCCCGGTCGTCGGCGGCTCACCGCGCGCGGCCGCCCTGGCCTGGCGACGCGACGCGTCCGCGCACCCGAGCCCCAACGCGGGCGTCGCGGAGGCGTCGATGGCGGGCGCGCTGGGGATCGCGCTCGGCGGCCGCACGGAGTACGCGTACGGCGCGGAGGATCGGCCGACCCTCGGTGCCGGCCCGGCGCCCGGCGTCGGCGACATCGCCAGGGTGGCGCGGCTGTCGACCGTGGTGCAGGCGGGTGCCGCGGTCGCGGCGGTGCTGGTGGCGTCGGCGTTCCGACGCCGACCGGGCGGTTGCCGGGTCGGGCACTCGGGCGACGGTCCGGTATCCGCCCGGTCACCGGGTGCGGGTCAGCGCCGGGTGCCGTAACGGTCGGCGAGCTTCGCCTCGGTCGCCGACATCGTCTCGGGCTCGCGGGTGGCGGCGGCGGTGCTCGCCTCGACGGGCGCGGCAGGCTCGGCGACCCGGCGCTCGCGTCCCCTGCGCCGTTCCCGCAGTTCGGCGCGGACGAAGTACGCCAGCCCGAGCGGGGCCATGATCCCGAACGCCAGCCACTGCAACCCGTACGACAGGTACGGTCCCGCATCGAGTTGCGGCAGCGGGATCGGCGTCAGCACCCCCGGCTCACCGGCGGCGAGCTGGAACCAGCCGTCGACCAGCGGCAGCCCGACCACGGCGCCGACCTGGCCCGCGTTGAGGGAGTACACCTGGGGGATGCCGTTCTCGACGATCGGGTCCTTGCCGGGGGCGGTTCCCTCGGAGGCACGGACCCGGGTCGTCACCGTCGTCTCGCCGGTGGGCGGCGGCTCGATCGGTGGTGCGACGGTGCCCCGGACGGGACGCACGTAGCCGCGGTTGACCAGGATCACCTGACCGCCGGACAGCCGCATCGGCGTCAGCACCTCGTAGGCGGGATCCCCCTCGATGGACCGCAGCCGCACCAGCGCCTCGTCCTCGGGCAGGTACGTTCCGGTGGCGGTGACCTGACGCCACTCGTCGTTCGTGGCGATCGGTCCGGACGCGGGGAGCACCGATTCGATCGGCACCGGGTCCGCGTTCACCGACTCCTCGATCAGGGTGTTGCGGGTGGAGGTGCTGGTGTTCTTGCCAAGCTGCCACGGAGCAAGCACCGTGAAGCACAGGTAGGCGAATCCGGCGACGACGACGGCCAACACGAGCCAGCCCGGACGTAGCAGAAACTTCAGCCTTCGCACGACACCACGGTACTTGGCGTTGCCGGGGACCCCGAAACGGGCAGGCGCGGGATCACAGGTGCTCGCGCACCCAGGCAAGCAATCCGGGCACCGCGGCCTCGATCTGGGTCCGCACGAGGTCGAAGTCGGCGCTCCCCCCGTAGTAGGGGTCGGGCACCGAGTCGCCGTCCGCGTCCGGGTCGAAACTGCGCAGCAGCCTGCGCCGTCCGGTGGGAACCCCGAGCTGCGCGAGCGCCCGGTCGTGGCCGGTGTCGAGGGCGACGACCAGGTCCGCGCCAAGGTGGTCGGGCCCGACCTGCGCGGCCCGATGCCCGGTCGGGTAGCCGTGCGCGGCGAGGACCGCGGTGGTGCGGTGGTCGGCGTCGTCGCCGACATGCCAGCCGCCGGTGCCCGCGCTGGACACCCGGACCGCTTCCGCGAGACCGGTCTCGGATAGGCGGCCAGCGAGGATCTTCTCCGCCATCGGGGATCGGCAGATGTTGCCGGTGCAGACGAACGTGATGTGCAGCGGGTCAGCGCGCATGCAGGATCGCCTCCAGATCGGCGACGGTCGCCGCGGACCAGCGCGCGTCCTCGGCCTCGGTCTCCGCGCCGTACCCCCAGTGCACGAACACCGTCGGGATGCCCCAGTGCGCGGCGCCCTGCACGTCGTGGATCCGGTCCCCGACCATCACCACGCCGTCGGTGCCGCCCGCGACGGCGGCGACGCCGAGGCCGCGCAGGGCATGCTCGATGACGTCCGCCTTCGCGCGCCGGGCACCGTCCGGGGAGGCGCCCGCGATCACCTCGAAATGCCCGGCGAGGCCGAAGTGTTCGAGGATGCGCACCGCGAACCGCTCCGACTTCGAGGTCGCGACCGCGAGCCGGGCCCCCGCCGCGGCCAGCGCGTCGAGCAGGTCCGCGACGCCGTCGAACACCGCGTTCTCCGCCCAGCCGACACGGTCGTACCGGTCGACATAGGCGGCGAGGGCGCGCTCGGCGGTCGCATCGTCGAGCCCGACGCCGCGCAGCGTGTCCGCCATCGGCGGGCCGAGGATCAGTTGCGTCGGATCGCCAGCGGGTTCCGGGGCGCCGACCGATGCCAACGCGTGCCGGAACCCCGACACGATGCCCGGAGCGGAATCGGTGAGGGTGCCGTCGAGGTCGAACAGCAGGATGGGGGAGCGCACCCGTCCATCCTGCCTGCCCCGACCGGCGAGCACCGGACCGCCATAGACTGCCCGTCGTGAACACCGCGGCATCCGACGGCAACGAGGTGGGTCGCGCCGGCGACGGTGACCCGGATCGCCCCGGCGACGTCGACCTCCGTCACCACGGCGACGTCGACGCCGTTCCCGGGCTGGTCGACTTCGCCGTCAATGTGCGGGGCGAGGGCCCACCCCGGTGGCTGGCCGCGCGGCTGACCGCGCAGTTGGCGACGCTCGGGCGGTACCCGTCGGCGAGCGCCGAGCGGGCCGCGCGGGAGCAGGTCGCGGCCCGACACGGTCGCGACCCCGAGGAGGTGCTGCTGCTGTCCGGCGGCGCCGAGGGCTTCGCGATGCTGCCGCGGCTGGGGTCGCGGCTGGCAGCCCTGATCCACCCGTCGTTCACCGAACCCGAATGGGCGTTGCGGCAGGCCGGGATTCCGGTGCAGCAGGTGCTGCTGCCGCCGCCGTACCGGCTCGCCGCTGCCGCGGTCCCCGACGCCGCCGACCTCGTCGTTCTCGGCAACCCCACCAACCCGACGTCGGTGCTGCACCCGGCGGCCGACGTGCTCGCGCTGCGCCGCGACGGCCGGATCGTGGTGGTGGACGAGGCCTTCGGTGACGCCGTGCCGGGGGAGCCGGAGTCCCTCGCCGGGCAATCCCTGCCCGACGTGCTGGTGCTGCGGTCGCTGACCAAGACGTTCGCGCTGGCCGGGCTGCGCTGCGGCTACGCCCTCGGCGACCCGGGCGTGTTGGCCCGGCTGCAGCAGGGCCGGGCCCACTGGCCGCTCGGCAGCCTGCAGGTGGAGGCGATCCGGGCCTGCAGCGAACCCGAGGCGGTCGCGTGGGCGGAGCGGGAGGCGGCGCTGATCGCGTCCGAACGGGCCGCGATGCTCGCACTGCTCGGCGCCGCCGGGGTCGAGGTCGTCGGCCCGGCCAGCGCGCCGTTCCTGCTGCTCCGCGTCCCGGACGCCGACCTGGTCCGGAAGAAGCTGCAGGACGGGGGGATCGCGGTCCGGCGCTGCGACACCTTCCCCGGCCTGGACCCCAACCACCTCCGCGTCGCGGTCCGCGCCGCGGACCCGGCGCAGACCCTGGTGAGCGCATTGACGGAGGTATTGGCATGAGCGTTGCCCTGTCCGAGGTCATCTCGGTGCTCGAGGAGGCGTACCCGCCGCGGCTCGCGGAGTCGTGGGACTCGGTCGGGCTGGTGTGCGGCGACCCCGCCGACCCGGTGCATCGGGTGATGGTCGCCGTCGACGCGACCGCCGCCGTCGTCGACGAGGCCCTCGCCTGGGGGGCACAGCTGCTGCTGGTGCATCACCCGCTGCTGCTGCGCGGCGTCGATACCGTCGGCGCGCACACCCCGAAGGGTGCGCTGCTGCACCGGTTGATCCGCGGCGGCTGTGCGCTGTACACCGCACACACCAACGCCGATTCGGCCGACCCCGGCGTGTCCGACGCGCTCGCGCACGCGCTCGGGTTGACCATCACCGGGCCACTATCGCCCGCCCCGTCGGACCCGCTCGACAAGTGGGTCGTGCTGGTCCCCGGCCCCGACACGGCGGCCGTGCGCGAGGCGTTGTTCCAGGCCGGGGCCGGGCAGGTCGGCGACTACAGCTGCTGCAGCTGGACCGTCGCAGGCACCGGCCAGTTCCTGCCCGGCGCGGGGGCGAGCCCGGCGCTCGGGTCGGTCGGGCGGATCGAGCGGGTCGTCGAGGACCGCGTCGAGGTCGTCGCCCGGCGTGGGCTGCGGGCCCGGGTGCTTGCCGCGCTGCGGTCCGCGCACCCCTACGAGGAACCGGCGTTCGACGTCCTCGAACTCGCCGATACCGGCAGCGCGCTCGGCATCGGGCGGATCGGTGAGCTCGCCGAACCGGAGTCGCTGCGGGACTTCGCGGCGCGGGTGCGGCGGGCGCTGCCGGAGACCGCGTGGGGTGTCCGCGCCGCAGGCGACCCCGACACCGTCGTCCGCACCGTCGCGGTGTGCGGCGGCTCCGGCGACTCGCTGCTCGGGGCGGCACGGGCCGCGGGCGTCGACGCGTACGTGACCGCCGACCTGCGGCACCATCCCGCCGACGAGCACCTGCGCGGCGGCGGACCGGTGCTGGTCGATGTCGCGCACTGGGCCAGCGAGCAGCCGTGGTGCGGGCAGGCCCGCGACCTGCTCGACGCCCGATTCCGGGGTGTCGACGGCTGGGCCGCCGCGCTGTCCGCCGTCCGCACCGACCCCTGGACCCTCGGCGGCTGACCTCCCCGCCGACCGGGTGAAGGGCACCCCCGCCCCGCCCAACCGGGCGAAGGTGCCCTTCACCCGTTCGGAGCAGGCGCCGACGGGCGGTACGGTATGCGAATCCCCACCACCCGCGAACCACAAGCAGGAGCGATGCCCGCGTGAACGTCGAACCCCGGATCCAGGCCAAGCTGCTCGACCTCGCCGCGGTCGACACCGAGCTGACCAGGATCGCGCACCGCAGGCGCACCCTCCCCGAGCAGCAGGAGGTGCAGCGCCTCGAGGCGGACCGGGTGGGACGCAAGGATGCCGCCGTCGCCGTCCAGATCGTCCTCGACGACCTCGACCGCGACATCGCGAAGCTCGAGGGTGAGGTCGACGCGGTCCGCAAGCGGGAGGACCGCGACCGTCAGCTGCTGCAGAGCGGCACCGTCGGGGCCAAGCAGCTCACCGAACTCGAACACGAACTCGCCAGCCTCACCCGTCGCCAGGAGGCGCTCGAGGAGGACCTCCTCGAGGTGATGGAACGGCGGGAGGCCACCCAGGCCGACTACGACCACGCGGGCGGTCAGGTCGACCAGATCGACGACGCCCTCGTCGACGCGGGCCGCCGCCGCGACGACGCCGTCGCCGACCTCGACACCGCGCAGCAGCGCTGCGAGAGCGACCGCACCGCGCTCGTCGCCGAGTTCCCCGCCGACCTGCTCGCCGTCTACGACCGTCAGCGCGCCAGCGGTGGGGTCGGGGCCGCCCTGCTGCAGGCCCGCCGCTGCGGCGCCTGCCGCATCGAGATCGACCGTGGCGAGATCGCCCGGATCCAGGCCACCGCCCCCGACGTCGTCGTCCGATGCCCCGAATGCAGCGCAATCATGGTGCGCACCAAGGAATCCGGTCTGTGAGTTCCGCGCGCGTCATCGTCGAGGCCGACGGCGGATCCCGGGGTAACCCCGGCCCGGCCGGCTACGGGGCGGTGGTGTTCGACGCCGACCACGACCGGGTCCTCGCCGAACGCGCCGAGGACATCGGTGTCGCGACCAACAACGTCGCCGAGTACCGAGGGCTGATCGCCGGCCTCACCGCCGCCGCCGCGCTCGACGCGCACCTGGTCGACGTCCGGATGGACTCGAAACTCGTCGTCGAACAGATGTCGGGACGCTGGAAGGTCAAGCACCCGGACATGATTCCGCTCGCGCGGCGTGCGCGGGAATTGGCAGGCGGATTCGACGCGGTCACCTACACCTGGATCCCGCGCGCCGAGAACGCGCACGCCGACCGCCTCGCCAACCTGGCCATGGACGGCACTGCCGTCGAGACGACGAACGGGCATGTCGAGGACGTTCCCGAGGTGGCACCGGTGCCCGCGGCCGCGGAATCGACGCCGACCGCGCCCGGCTGGACCGGTGCCGTCGGCGCGCCGACCCGGCTGCTGCTGCTGCGGCACGGCCAGACACCACTGTCGGTGGAGCGCCGCTACTCCGGTCGCGGCAACCCGGAGCTGACCGAGGTCGGGCAGGCGCAGGCCGCGGCGGCCGCGGCCCGGCTCGGGGCACGGGGCGGCATCGCGGCGGTGGTGTCGTCGCCGCTGGCGCGGGCCAGGCAAACCGCGCAGGCCGCGGCCGACGCGCTCGGACTGCAGGTCACCGTGCACGAGGGCCTCACCGAGACCGATTTCGGCGGGTGGGAGGCGCTGACCTTCCTGGAGGCGAGCGAACGCGACCCGGACCTGCACGGCCGCTGGCTCCGCGACACCTCGGTGCGTCCGCCGGGCGGGGAGAGCTTCGACGAGGTCCGCGCCCGCGTCGACGCGGTGCGGGCCGACCTGCTGCGCGACTTCCCCGGGCAGAACGTGCTCGTCGTCTCGCACGTCACCCCGATCAAGACGCTCCTGCAGCTGGCGCTCGAGGTCGGGCCGTCGCTGCTGTACCGGCTGCACCTCGACCTCGCGTCGCTGTCGATCGCCGAGTTCTACCCCGACGGCGGCGCGTCGGTGCGGCTGGTCAACGACACCTCGCACCTGTAGCACCGTCGCGCCTGCTCCGCCGCCGTGCCTGTCAATGTCGGCTCCGCCGCCGTGCGTGATTTTTACCCCAGTGAGGGTAAGAATCACGCACCGGCGCGGAGCGCACTTTTTAGCGGGGGTAACATCGTGCGGGTGAACTCACTGCTGACCAGTCGACGCTTCGTCGACAACTGCCTGCAGTCGAGCGCCGTCTGTATCAGCTGACCCGGTCGACACACCTGTCCCGGGGCGGTCGTCGCTCTCGTCGCGGCCGTCGGAATGCCCTGCGAACGTCAGCCCTCTCGCGCACCCCGATGTGATTCGCCGTGCGCGCACCCGCAAGAAAGGTCCGTCCAATGTCGGCCTCCTTGAGCGCCCCCACGCGGCGCCGCCTGCCCTCCTGGGCCACCTCGTTCGGCACCCAGATCGTCATCGGCCTGGTCGCGGGCGTCCTGATCGGCCTGCTCGCCCGGTCGATGCCCGACGCCGCCGACGGCAACCCCAACTGGCTGGTCGGCACCGTAACGACCATCGGTTCCAGCTATGTCGGGCTGCTCACCGTCGCGGTGATCCCGCTGGTGTTCACCGCGATCGTCAGCTCCATCGCGAACCTGCGTCAGGTGGCGAACGCGGCTCGGCTCGCGGTGCAGACGCTGCTGTGGTTCGCGATCACCGCGCTGATCGCGGTCGTGATCGGCATCGTCGTCGGGCTGGTCGTGCAGCCCGGCGCCAACACCACGGTGGACGCAACGTCGGCCGCGCAACCGAAGTCGTCCGGCTCCTGGTGGGCCTTCCTCACCGGGCTCGTCCCACAGAACTTCCTCGCGCTCGGCGCCAAGACCACCGTGACGGATGCGGGCACCGCGACCACTTCGCTGAGCTTCAACGTGCTGCAGTTGCTGGTGATCGCGGTCGCGATCGGGATCGCCGCGCTGAAGGTCGGGGAGAAGGCCGAGCCGTTCCTGAACTTCAACGCCGCGCTGCTGGCGATCGTGCAGAAGGTGCTGTGGTGGATCATCCGGCTCGCCCCGATCGGTACCGCCGCGTTGATCGCGAAGGCGGTCGCCACCTACGGCTGGGATGCGCTCGGCCAACTCGGCTGGTTCACCGCCGCGATCTACCTCGGCCTGGCCATCGTGTTCCTCGTCGTTTACCCGATTCTGATCCGCGTGCACGGGCTGTCGGTGCGCCGCTTCTTTTCCGGTGTGTGGCCTGCCACCCAGCTCGGGTTCGTCTCGCGCTCCTCGATCGGCACGCTCCCGCTGACCGAGCGGGTCACCGAACGCAACCTCGGCGTGCCCCGCGAGTACGCGTCGTTCGCGGTGCCGCTCGGTGCGACCACCAAGATGGACGGGTGCGCCGCGATCTATCCGGCGATCGCCGCGATCTTCGTCGCCCAGTTCTACGGCCTTGATCTGACCCTGACCGACTACCTGCTGATCGTTGTTGTCGCCGTGATCGGCTCCGCGGCGACCGCAGGGACCACCGGGGCGACGGTGATGCTGACACTGACGCTGTCGACGCTCGGCCTTCCGCTCGCCGGCGTCGGTCTGCTGCTCGCGGTCGAGCCGATCGTCGACATGGGCCGCACGGCGGTCAACGTCACCGGTCAGGCGCTGGTGCCGACGATCGTCGCCAAGCGAGAGGGCATTCTCGACGAGGAGTTGTACAACGCGGAACGTCGCGGCGACCCGTTCGCCGACGACACCGCGGACCAGGTCCCGGTCACCGAGGCTCCGCCGAACGGGGGGGCGCCGGCGGATGCCGGGCCGGCCCGAACGCCGGAGCGGCACCCGGCAACCGTCTGACCAGCAGTTACCGAACTGTGCGTGATTTTAACCCCGGTCGGGGTGAAAATCACGCACGGGCGGCGGAGCCGCTCAGAGGAGCTTGCGGAGGGTGCGTAGGTTCCGGTTGGTGGTCGCGGAGCGGTACTTTGCCTTGCCGCTGAGCTTGCCGAACGGGCTGGTCAGGGTCTGGCCCCGTTCGACGTGCCAGTACAGGACGCCGTTGCCGAGGCTCAGGTTCTCGTCGCCGAGGTCGAGTTTCCCCGCGGCGGTGAGCATCTCGTCCAGCGCCGCCGGATCCGACGACAGCAGCACGTACGGGTGCCAGCCGTCCCGGTCGGCGTCGAACGGGAACGCCTCGACGATCGCGGCGAGCGTCGGCTGGTCCACCAGCACGATCCACGCCTCGTACCCGAAGCGGTCCCGCAGCGCCGACTCGATGTCGCTCTTGACGGCGGCGACGTCGGTGCGGTCGGAGTCGAACAGGACGTTGCCCGACGCCAACACGGTCGTCACGTTCTCGAACCCGGCCGCTTCGACGGTGGCCCGCAGGTCCGCCATCTTGATCGTGACTCCGCCGACGTTCACGCCCCGCAGCAGCGCCGCATACCGTGTCATGCGCACACCCTAGCGCCGGGTAGTCTGGACGGGCGGACGAGTTGGTCGGGCGGCCGCGGCAGGGGGAACCGTACGCAGCCAGCGTGCAGGCCCGGTGCCGAGGAAAGTCCGGACTCCACAGAGCAGGGCGGTTGCTAACGGCAACCCGGGGTGACCCGCGGGACAGTGCCACAGAAAACAGACCGCCGGCACATGCCTTTTCGGAGGCATGGCGTCGGTGAGGGTGAAACGGTGCGGTAAGAGCGCACCAGCACCCCGGGTGACCGGGGTGGCTAGGTAAACCCCGCCCGGAGCAAGGTCGAAGGCCGCACCCACTCGGGTGCGGCTGCGCGGGTGTTCGAGGGCTGCTCGCCCGAGCCCGCGGGTGGACCGCTTGAGGTACCCGGCGACGGTGTGCCCAGATGGATGGTCGCCGCCCGACGCCTCGGCGTCGGGAACAGGATCCGGCTTACAGGCCAACTCGTCCGCCCCCCGGGGGGGCGGTCCCCGCGTCGGAGACGCGAAAATGCCGCCGCGTCGGAGACGCGAAAATGCCCCCGCCCCTGAGGGCGAGGGCACAGTCGATGTGGGCCCGGCTCAGACCGGGTTGACCACCAGCAGGGTCGCCCAGTGCTTCGCGCCCTCTTCACCGAGGTGCGGAAGCAGTGCGTCGAAGAGCAGGTAGGACATCGGCTCCATGTGGGGGGATTCTCCATTCGGGATTCGTCGCTGCGCAGCCGATCCGGGACAGATCTAAAGGCCATGGTTCGACGAGGGGGAGCGACGTACCATGGCCCGCTGCGGCGTAAGAATCTCATGGTTGTGAGTTCCCTTCAAGCGTTCTCCCGGAAATCTTCCGGCGGCGCGCCAAGTTACCGCCGAGTCATCGGATGGCCGGGCCGCCGAACGTGGCGCACACTGGACCGATGAGCGACGACGACCAGTGGTATTACTGCGTTTCCGATGGTTCCGTGCGGCAGGGCAAGGATGCGCGCGGGTTGGACCGGATGGGGCCGTACCCGGATCGGGCGACCGCCGAACGCGCATTGGAGATCGCGGCCGAACGCAACCGGGCCGCGGACCGGGAGGACCGCGACTGGGAGGACTGACCCGCGGTCCCCGGCGGGCCGGGACACTAGGCTCTGTTTGGTGACCACGCGAATCTCCGCCAACGGCATCGACTTCGAGGCGGTTCGAGCAGCCTTCTCCCTGTCCGGGACGTTTCCGCCCGCCGCACTCGCCGAGGCCGAGACGGCAACGGACCGGTTTGCGACCGGGCGGGTTGACCGCACCGATCTGCCGTTGGTGACGATCGACCCGCCCACCTCGATGGACCTCGACCAGGCGCTGCACCTGGAGCGGACCGGGACGGGATTCGTTGTGCACTACGCGATCGCGGACGTCGCGGCGGTCGTGGAACCCGGCGGCGACCTGGACGGGGAAACCCGGCGTCGCGGCCAGACCTTCTACCTCCCGGACGGCTCGCTGCCGCTGCATCCGCGCGTGCTGTCGGAGGATTCGGCGAGTCTGCTGCCCGGTCGGGTGCGGCCCGCGGCGTTGTGGCGCATCGAGCTCGACGAGCGGGCGGAGCCGGTGGCGTTCGGGGTCACCAGGGCCCTGGTGCGGTCGGTGGCGCGGTTCGACTACGCGGGCGTGCAGGCGGATTCGGACGCGGACACGCTGCATCCGTCGATCGCCGCGCTGCCCGCGTTTGGGGTGCTGCGGTTGGCGTCCGCGGCCCAGCGCGGCGCGATCGAACTGAAGCTGCCGGAGCAGGCGGTGGTCTCGGACGGGGACGGCGGCTGGAATCTTGAGGTGGAGCCGCGCACCGACGTCGACGACTGGAACGCCGAGGTGTCCTTGTTGACCGGGATGTGTGCTGCCCGGTTGATGTTGGACGCCGGGGTTGGCCTGTTGCGCACGTTGCCGCCCGCCCCGGACGATGCGGTGCTGGCGCTGCGCCGGTCCGCGCGGGCGCTCGGGCTTGGCTGGCCGGCGTCGATGTCGGTCGGGGTGATGCTCGCCGGGTTGCCACCGAACTCGCCGGAGACGTTGGTGATGATGAGCGATGCGACCACCTTGCTGCGCGGCGCCGACTACGCGGCGTTCGACGGCGCGGTGCCGGAGCTGACGGTGCATGCCGGGATCGGGGCACCCTACGCGCACGTCACGGCGCCGTTGCGCCGGCTGTCCGATCGGTTCGCCACCGAGGTCTGCCTGGCGGTGACCGCGGGAACGGAAGTGCCGCAGTGGGTTCGGCAGGCCCTGCCGACGCTGCCCGCGCTGATGCGTGGCTCCGATCAGGTGGCGGGGAAGGTGGACCGGGCGTGCGTCGACATGGCCGAGGCGAGCGTGCTCGCCGGGCGTGAGGGCGAACTGTTCGACGCGGTGGTGCTGCGCGGGGCGGAGGGGAAGCGGGCCGCCGAGGTGTACATCGGCGTTCCGGTGGTGATCGCCCGGTGTGACGGCAACCCGCCGGAGGGCGCGCGGGTGTCGGTGCGCCTTGCGGAGGCGGATCCGGTGGCCAGGACGGTCCGGTTCGCGTACGACGGGTGAGGGTGCTCGCAGGTCACAGGTCGTCGATGGCGGCGAGGACGGGACGCGCGTCGGCGGCCGTCCGTTCGGCACGGGTGATCTCGCCCGCCGCGAGCACGCCGTAGCTGAAGGTGTCCTCGCCGGCGGCGCGGGCCCGGTCCGCGGCGGCGAGCAGCACGGCCCGCGCGACCACGGCGTCCTGGTGCGCACCGAGCACCGTCTGCAGCCGCTCGGCGGCCTCCCCGAGCCGGGCCGTGCCGGGTCGGGCCGCGGCGATCGCCTCGGCGGCGTACCGCAGCGCCTTCGCACGTTTTCTCGTGGTGTGCAGGGCGTCGGGTGGGCCGGGGGCGGCACCGTCCCGAAGTCCGGCGGATCGGCCCGCGCGCAGCACGCGGCGCCGGGCGTGCCGCAGTTCGTTGCGTGGTCGTCCACCGCTCGCGGTGGTGGCGCACAGGACGTCGAGACCGTCGACGAGGGCCCGGTAGCGGGGGCCGGTCACCGCGGTCACCGCTGCGGTGTGGGCGTCCCGGTAGCGTCGCCGGTGCTCGTCGACGAGGCGGAACCGCACCGGGCCGCGCAGCAGCTCGGGGGGCAGCGCGTCGAGGACCTCACCGAACCGGTCGGCGAGGACCTCGGCGTCCCGCGCGCGGCCGAGAACCCTCCCGAGCCACCGCAGTTCGTCGCGCAGCGGATCGGCCGCCGGCGCGGGGAACACCGACGGGTAGGTGCCGATCACGCTGCGCAGGCGTCGCGCTGCCACCCGCATCCGATGCACCGAGTCCGGCTCGTCCGCGGCCACCGCGTCCACCAGGGCGGTGAGCCGGTCCCGCTGGTCGCGGACGTGGCCGCGCACCGCAGCGCGGTCCGCGCGTCTCTGGGTGCCCATCCCTCAGGTCTACCGCACCGCGGCCCGGGGCGTCACCCGGCGCGGAAGCCGTCCGTCGCCTGCACCAGGTGGTGGGTGATGCCGGGCTCGGCGGCGGCGTGGCCCGCGTCGTCGACGAGGTGCAGCCGTGCGGACGGCCACGCCCGGTGCAGCGCCCACGCCGACGTTGCCGGGCACACGACGTCGTAGCGCCCCTGGACGATCACCGCGGGCAGGTGGGCGATCGCGCCGATCCCGTCGAGCAGTTGGTTCTCGGCGAGGAAGCCGTGATGGACGAAGTAGTGGTTCTCGATCCTGGCGAACGCCAACGCGAACCGCTCATCCGAGTTGCGTTCCACGTGATCGGGTTTCGGGATCAGTTCGCTGGTCGCGCCTTCCCATGCGGACCAGGCGACCGCGGCCCCGCGCGCGACGTTCGGGTCCGGGTGGTGCAGCAGACGGTGGTACGCCTCGACGAGGTCGCCGCCGCGGTCCGCGGCGGGGATCGGGGCGAGGAACTCCTCCCAGCGGTCCGGGTAGATCGCGCTCGCACCGCCGTTGTAGTACCAGTCGATCTCGCTGCGGCGCAGCAGGAAGATGCCGCGCAACACCAGCTCGGTGACCCGGTCCGGGTGCGCCTGCACGTACGCCAGCGCCAGCGTCGATCCCCACGACCCGCCGAACACCTGCCAGCGGTCCACCCCGAGGTGCCCGCGCAGCGCCTCGATGTCCGCGATCAGGTGGGCGGTGGTGTTCACCGACAGGTCGGCACCGTCCGCGACGTGCGGGGTGGACCGGCCGCAGCCGCGCTGGTCGAACAGCACGATCCGGTAGGCGTCGGGGTCGAAAAAGCGGCGGTGGTCGGGGGAGGTGCCGCCGCCGGGGCCGCCGTGCAGGAACACCACCGGCTTGCCGTCCGGGTTGCCGCTCTGTTCCCAGGCGATGCGCTGCCCGTCGCCGACGTCGAGCATGCCGGTGCGGTGCGGCGCGATCGGCGGATACAGGCGCCGCAGCGCCCGGTCGTCGCGCGGCATCAGAAGCCGATCAGCCCGGACGCCAGGTCCGGGATCTCCAGCGCGTACATCGCGCCCTCACGCACGTCCGGGCACTGCGCGGAGGTGATCACGTCGATCCGGGCCTTGTGCGCGACCAGGTCGATCATGTTGACGCCGTTCTGCGCGGCCCAGGTGCCGACGACGGTGTTCAGGCCGCCCTTTCCGATGGTCGGGGTGTAGGTGCGCCAGCTCTGCAGCTGCGCCGCCATGTCGGAGCACAGCTTCTCGGCCTGCACGGTGGTGACGCCGCCGGAGTCGCCGGGAATCACGGCGGGTGCCTGCCCGGTGACCGGTGCTGGCGCGGGCGCGGCGGTGCTCGCCGGGGCTGGCGGCGTCTCGGTCGCGCATGCCGCGGTCGAACCGAGCACGACGGCCGCCCCGGCGGCGGCGACAACGTAACGGCGGAAAGGCATGTGGTGTCCCCAGTCTGTCGGTGGGCGGACGTGCTGACGGTGGAACCCGCGTCGCACCGTCAACGGATACGGGCGACGCCCGGTTCCCTGGCGCGGAAGCAGTGTGCCACCGGACCGGGAACCGGGCGTCGATACGCGCCGGGTCAGAAGCTGTGTTCTTCGCCGGGGAAGCTGCCCGCCCGGACCTCGTCCGCGTAGGCGTGGGCGGCGGCCCGGAGAGTGTCGCCGACGGTCGCGAACTGCTTGACGAACTTCGCGGTGCGGCCGCTGGTGTAGCCGGCCATGTCCTGCCACACCAACACCTGCGCGTCGCACTCCACGCCAGCGCCGATGCCGACGGTCGGGATGGTGAGCTTGCGGGTGACCTGCCCGGCGATCTCGGCTGGCACCATCTCCATCACCACCGAGAACGCGCCGGCCTCCTGGACGGCGATCGCGTCGGCGACGAGCTGTTCGGCGCCGTCCCCGCGGCCCTGCACCCGGAACCCGCCGAGGCTGTTCACCGACTGCGGGGTGAACCCGATGTGCGCCTGCACCGGGATGCCCGCCGCGGTGATCGCCGCGATCTGTGGGGCGACCCGTTCGCCGCCCTCGAGCTTGACGGCGTGCGCGCCGCCCTCCTTCATGAATCGGAACGCGGTCTCCAGGGCCTGCTGCGGCGACGCCTCGTAGCTGCCGAACGGCAGGTCGGCGATCACCAGGGCGTGCGGAGCCCCGCGCACCACGCCCCGCACCAGGGGCAGCATCTCGTCCACGGTGACCGGCACCGTCGTGTCGTAGCCGTACACGACGTTCGCGGCGGAGTCGCCGACCAGCAGGACCGGGATGCCCGCGTCGTCGAAGATTCGGGCGGTGGAGTAGTCGTAGGCGGTCAGCTCCGCCCAGCGGGTGCCCTCGGCCTTCATCGCCTGCAGGTGGTGGGTGCGGATCTTGGTGCGCTTGACCGGCGCGGCCGGTGCGCCGCCGTAGACGGGAGTCTCGGGAACAGCAGTCTCGGACATCAGTGTCCCTTTCGTGCCTCGAGGCCCAATGCGGGTCCCCGGGTTGTGGGTGATGACACGCACAGTCTGCCACCGGGGTGGGTCGCCGCGCCCGTGCGGTTCGTCACATCCGATCCGCGAGCCGGGGAACCTCCCGCGCGGCCACCGGCGTCCAACCCGGCATGACGCCGACGGCAGTGCACCGGATCATGGCCGGCCAGGACGGCATCGTCACGCTGACCCAGGCGCTGGCAGCTGGCATGAGCCGGACCGCGGTCGACCGGCGGGTGAGCACGGGCGAATGGCGTCGGTTGCACCGCGGTGTGTACCTGCGCGCCGACCGACAGCACACCAACGCGGTCCGCCTGCGGGCGGCGGTGTTCGCTGCCGGGCCGTGACCGCGCGCCCCGATCAGCGGATCCGCCGCCGCGACCTGCACTGGGCCGACACCCGCAGCACCCGCGGACTGCGGGTCACCGAGCTCCCCTTGACGGTGCTCGAGGCGGCGGTGGTGCTGCCCGACGGCTCAGTGCTGATGGACCGGGCACTGCAACGGCACACCACGCTGCCGATCCTGGTGGCGGTGCACGAGCGTAATCGTGGCCGCAGCGGCGCGGCGGCCGCGGCCCGACTCCTGCACTCCGCCGGGGAGGGCGGGCACAGCGAGGCCGAGCGGATGCTGCTGCGGCTGCTGCGATCGGTCGCCCTGAACGGATGGCGTCCGCACGTGCGCGCGTGCGGCTACGAGATCGACGTCGCGTTCATCCGAGACCGCGTCGCGATCGAGGTCGACGGCTGGGCCTGGCACCGCGACGTCGCCCGGTTCAACAACGACGCGAAGCGCCAGAACATCCTGGTCAACGCGGGCTGGCATGTGCTTCGGTTCACCTCGCATCAGCTCCGCCTCGAGCCGAATGCCGTCCTCGCCCAAATCACGGACGCGCTGGCGTCGCGCGAGTGACTCGGGTCGGGAAGGATCTGCCCCTGCCTGCGGGGCCGATCCTTCCCGAATCGGGGGTGCGGCGGCGCGTGGCACCATCGAGGCCATGCGTATGAGGACTCCCGCGGCACTGGTCGCGGGCTTGGCGGTGACCGCGGCCGTGGCGGGCTGCGCCGGTCAGGTTGCGCCGGAACCGCCTGCCGCGGCTTCGGCGTCGGGTGCGGGTGTGGTCCCCGCCGGGCTGGAACGGTTCTACGACCAGGACCTGCGGTGGGAGTCCTGCGCCGACTACGAGACGGACGGGCCGCTGGCGAGCAGGCTCGAATGTGCGCGGGTGACGGTGCCGGTGAACTACGACGAGCCGGGCGGGGACACGGCGGAGGTGGCGATCTCCCGCAGTGCTGCGACGGGCGACCGGATCGGGTCGCTGCTGGTCAACCCCGGCGGGCCGGGGGCGTCGGGACTGTCGATGGCGACCGTCGGGGACGGCACCGAGCTCGCCGCCCGATTCGATGTGATCGGGTTCGATCCGCGCGGTGTCGGCGCGTCCACCCCGCAGGTCCGGTGCCTGACCGGTGTCGAGTTCGACGCCGACCGCGCTGACCCGCGCGTGGACATGAGCCCGGCGGGGATCGCGCACATCGAGGCGGTGAACGCCGACTACGCGGCGAAGTGCGCGCAGCGGACCGGCGCGGAGTTCCTCGCGCACGTCGGCACCCGCGAGGTGGTGCGCGACATGGACGTCATCCGCTCGGTGCTCGGCGACGAGCAGCTCAGTTTCCTTGGCTTCTCGTACGGGACGCGGATCGGGTCGACGTACGCGGAGACGTTCCCCGCCAACGTGCGGGCGATGGTGCTCGACGGCGCGGTCGATCCGGAGCAGGACCCGGTGCAGGAGACGGTGCTGCAGGCGGCCGGGTTCCAGCGGGCGTTCGACGACTTCGCCGCGGACTGCGCCACCAAGGCGAACTGTCCGCTCGGGTCGGATCCCGGCCAGGCGGTGCCGCGGTTCCGGGCCCTGGTCGACCCGCTGATCGCCAGGCCCGCCGAGACGACCGATCCGCGGGGGCTCGGCTACCAGGACGCGATCACCGGCGTCCAGCAGGCGCTGTACTCGCCGCAGCTGTGGGGGGCGCTGCGCAGCGGACTGTCCGCGCTGGCGGACGGCCGCGGTGATGCGCTGCTGCTGCTCGCGGACCAGTACCAGGGTCGCGGTGACGACGGCACGTACAGCAACATCAACGACGCGTTCAACGCGGTCCGCTGCGTCGACGATCCGCCGGTGACGGACCGGGCCGTAGCGTCGGCGGGCGACACCGCGTACCGGCGGGCCGCGCCGTTCCTCGACGACGGTCGGGGGACCGGTACCGCCCCGCTGGACGTGTGCGCGGTCTGGCCGGTGCCCGCCAGCGGGACCCCGCACGCGGTCGACGCGCCGGGGCTGCCGCGGGTGGTGGTCGTGTCCACGACGCAGGACCCCGCGACGCCCTACCAGGCGGGTGTCGACCTGGCGAAGCAGCTGGATGCGGCGCTGATCACCTACCGGGGGACGCAGCACACCGTCGTGCTGAACGGGGTGGCCTGCGTCGACGATCCGGTGGTCGCGTACCTGACCGACCTGACCGCCCCCGCCCCCGACCTCACGTGTTCGTAACCACCGCCCGGATGTAACACAGATTTAACGCGCGGTGCCTACTCTCGCGTGCATGGATCGCCAAAAGGAATTCGTGCTCCGGACCCTCGAAGAGCGCGACATTCGTTTCGTCCGACTGTGGTTCACCGACGTGCTCGGGTACCTCAAGTCCGTGGCGATCGCGCCCGCCGAACTGGAGGGCGCCTTCAGCGAGGGCATCGGCTTCGACGGATCGGCGATCGAGGGGTTCTCCCGGGTGTCGGAGGCGGACACCGTCGCGAAGCCGGACCCGTCGACGTTCCAGGTGCTGCCGTGGGAGCACAAGGACGGGCGGCAGCATTCGGCGCGGATGTTCTGCGACATCGCGATGCCGGACGGCACCCCGTCCTGGGCGGATCCGCGGCACGTGCTGCGCAGGCAGCTGAGCAAGGCGGGCGACCTCGGGTTCAGCTGCTACGTGCACCCCGAGATCGAGTTCTTCCTGCTGGAGAACGGCCCGATCGACGGGACCCGGCCGATCCCCGCGGACACCGGCGGCTATTTCGACCAGGCGGTGCACGACTCGGCGCCGAACTTCCGCAGGCACGCGATCGACGCCCTCGAGCAGATGGGCATCTCCGTCGAGTTCAGCCACCACGAGACGGCGCCGGGCCAGCAGGAGATCGACCTGCGCTACGCGGACGCGCTGTCGATGGCCGACAACGTGATGACGTTCCGGTACGTCGTCAAGGAGGTGGCCCGCAACGAGGGTGTGCGTGCCACGTTCATGCCCAAGCCGTTCGGTGAGCATGCCGGGTCGGCGATGCACACCCACATGAGCCTCTTCGAGGGCGAGAACAACGCCTTCCACAACCCCGACGACCCGATGCAGCTCTCCGAGACCGGCAAGGCGTTCATCGCGGGCATCCTCGAGCACGCCAACGAGATCAGCGCGGTCACCAACCAGTGGGTGAACTCGTACAAGCGCCTCGTCCACGGCGGCGAGGCACCGACCGCCGCCTCGTGGGGTCCGTCGAACCGGTCCGCGCTGATCCGGGTGCCGATGTACACGCCGAACAAGGCGTCGTCCCGGCGCGTCGAGATCCGCAGCCCCGACTCCGCATGCAACCCGTACCTGGCGTTCGCGGTCCTGCTGGCCGCCGGTCTGCGCGGCATCGAGAAGGGCTACGAGTTGCCGCCGGAGGCCGAGGACGATGTGTGGTCGCTGACCTCCGCGGAGCGCAGGGCGATGGGGTACCGGGAGCTGCCGCGCAGCCTCGGCGAGGCCCTCGAGCAGATGGAACGATCGGAGCTGGTCGCGGAGACGCTCGGCGAGCACGTGTTCGACTTCTTCCTCCGCAACAAGCGGCGCGAGTGGGAGGACTACCGCGGCCAGGTGACGCCGTTCGAGCTGCAGAGCTACCTGGGGCTGTAACGCGACAATGGTCAAGCCACCCAGCGCCAGGTCCACGATCCCCGGTGTCGGCCGACTCGGTCTCGTCGAGTCGGCGGCGCCCGACCAACTCGCCACGCTCGACTGGCTGAACGTCGACAGCGTCGACCTGCTCTGGTCGCTGTCGCGGGCCGCGAACGCGGACCTCGCGCTGCGCACCCTGGTCCGGATGCGCGAGTGCCTCGGGGAAGGGTGGGCCGAACTCGACGCCGCCCTGCGCACCGACACCGGACTGCGCGGGCGGCTGTTCGGGGTGATCGGGGCGTCCAGCGCGCTCGGCGACCACCTGGCGGCCGAGCCGGGGCGGTGGCGCCAGTTGCGCGGCGACGTGGTGTTGCCGTCCCGCAAGGAGCTGACCGACGACCTGCTCGCCGCGGTCGGGGCCGTCCCGGACGCGTCGGCGTCGGAGTCGAACCTCGTGTACCGCGCGGCGGTCACCGGCCCGGAGGCCGTGCTGGCGCTGCGCACCACCTACCGCGACCAGATGACGGTCCTCGCCGCGCTGGACCTGGCGGCGATCGTGGAGAACGAGCCGGTGCTGCCGTATCAGGCGGTCGGGCGACACCTGTCGGACATGGCGGACGCCGCACTGACCGCTGCGCTGGCGGTCGCGGTCGCGACCTGTCACCCGGACGAGGAGTGCCCGACCCGGCTCGCGGTGATCGCGATGGGCAAATGCGGTGCGCGGGAACTGAACTACGTCAGCGACGTGGATGTCGTGTTCGTCGCGGAGCCGGCGGACGCGCGGGCCAGCAGGCTGGCAGGCGAGTTGATGCGGATCGGCACCTCCGCGTTCTTCGAGGTGGACGCGGCGCTGCGGCCGGAGGGCAAGCGGGGCGAGCTGGTCCGCACCCTGGACTCGCACGTCGCCTACTACAAGCGCTGGGCGAAGACGTGGGAGTTCCAGGCGCTGCTCAAGGCGCGGCCCGCGACCGGGGACCTGGAACTGGGGCAGCGCTACGTCGACGCGCTGAACCCGATGGTGTGGACCGCAGCCGAACGGGAGGACTTCGTCCCCGGGGTGCAGGCGATGCGCCGCCGGGTCGAGGAGATGGTGCCGCCGGAGTTGCGGGAACGTGAGATCAAGCTCGGCCGTGGCAGCCTGCGGGACGTCGAGTTCGCCGTCCAGCTGCTGCAGTTGGTGCACGGCCGCGCCGACGAGTCGCTGCGGGTGCAGAGCACGATCGACGCGTTGACCGCGCTCGCCGGGGGCGGCTACATCGGCCGCGACGACGCGGCCAACCTCACCGCGTCCTACGAGTTCCTCCGGCTGATCGAGCACCGGCTGCAGCTGCAGAAGCTCAAACGCACGCACACCCTGCCGCCCGCCGAGGACGAGGAGTCGCTGCGCTGGCTGGCGCGGGCGGCGCACATGCGGCCGGATGGTCGCCTCGATTCGCTCGGGGTGCTGAACGCGGAGATCAAGCGCAACGCGCACCGCATCCGGCGGCTGCACGTGAAGCTGTTCTACCGTCCGCTCCTCGAATCCGTTGCGCGCCTGGACAAGGAGGCGCTGGTGTTGAGCCCGGACGCCGCGGTCCGGCAGCTCGCGGCACTCGGGTACGTGGCCCCGGAGAACGCCCTCGGGCATCTCAAGGCGCTCACCTCGGGTGCATCCCGCAAGGGTCGCATCCAGGCGCTGCTGCTGCCGACGCTGCTCGAATGGCTCAGCGACACACCGGATCCCGATGCGGGACTGCTCGCCTATCGCAGGTTGTCGGACGCGATGGTGGACGCCGACTGGTATCTGCGGGTGCTGCGCGACGAGGGCGCGGTGGCGCAGCGGCTGATGATCGTGCTCGGGTCGTCGGCCTACATTCCGGACCTGCTGATCAAGGCGCCGGATGCGTTGCGGCTGTTCGCCGACGGCCCGAACGGGCCGCGACTGCTCGACGCGACACCGGAGGAGGTGTCGCGGGGCATCCTGGCGTCCTCGGCTCGGTACGACGACCCGGCGCGGGCGGTCGCCGCCGCGCGGTCGTTGCGCAGGCACGAGTTGGCCAGGGTCGCGTCCGCCGACGTCCTCGGGATGCTCGACGTCCCGCAGGTGTGCCACGCGCTGTCGTCGGTGTGGGCCGCGGTGCTCGGGGCGGCGCTGGACGCGGTGATCCGGGCCAGCGAGGCGGAGCGGGGGGAGCAGGCGCCCGCGTCGCTCGCGGTCATCGGGATGGGGCGGCTCGGCGGTTTCGAGCTCGGCTACGGCTCCGACGCGGACGTGCTGTTCGTGTGCGAGCCCCGGCCGGATGTCGACGAGACGACGGCGGTCAAGTGGGCGAACCTGGTCGCCGACCGGGTCCGCACCCTGCTCGGGGCGCCGAGCACCGATCCACCGCTTGAGGTGGACACCGGGCTGCGACCCGAGGGACGCAACGGCCCGGTCGTGCGGACCCTGGCGTCGTATCAGGCGTACTACCGGCAGTGGGCGCAGGCCTGGGAGGTGCAGGCCCTGCTGCGGGCGCACGCCGTCACCGGCGATGCCGACCTGGGGCTTCGGTTCCTGCACATGATCGATGAGTTCCGGTACCCGGACGGGGGTGTCTCGGAGACCGCGGTGCGCGAGATCCGGCGGATCAAGGCCCGCGTCGACTCCGAGCGGCTGCCCCGCGGCGCCGACCCGGCGACCCACACCAAGCTCGGTCGCGGCGGCCTCGCCGACATCGAGTGGACGGTGCAGCTGATCCAGCTGCGGCACGCGCACGAGGTGCCGTCGCTGCACAACACCTCGACGCTGGAAACCCTCGATGCGATCGGGGCGGCGGAACTGCTCGCCGAGACCGACGTCGAACTGCTGCGCGAGTCGTGGCTGACCGCGACGAAGGCCCGCAACGCGCTGGTCCTGGTCCGCGGCAAGCCGACCGACCAGCTGCCCGGCCCCGGCCGGGTGCTGTCCGCGGTCGCGCAGGTCGCGGGGTGGCCGGGCGGTGACGCCAACGAGTTCCTCGACAACTACCTGCGGGTGACCCGCCGGGCGAAGGCCGTGGTGGAGCGCGTCTTCGGGTCCTGAGGGCCCGGTGTTTCCGACGGCGTACGCCGAATCCAGTTGTGGCTACGTGGTTGCTGCAAACGGGTATGGGTGGGGGTGATTCCCCGGTCGCCCGGCCGGCCGAGTCCCGAGATTCTTCGATGACCGCGCCGGCGCCGTGCTGGCGGAAGAATCCCGGAGGACCCAGCGACGATGTCGACGCCCCGCACCGCCCGCACCACCCGCACCCACCGATCCGTCCGGCACGCCGCGGTCGCCGCCGCCGTCGTCGGGGGAGCGCTGCTGCTGCCCGCCGTCCCGGCGCTGGCCGCGCCGGTCACGATCCCCGGTGTCGGCCCGGTCGAGCTTCCTGGCGGCGGGGCCCCGGCGCCCGCTCCCGCGCCGATGGCGACGCATGGCACGGCGGCGCTCGATGCCGCGCTGTCGAAGCTGGGTGCGCCGTACGTGTGGGGGGCGACGGGCCCGAACTCGTTCGACTGCTCGGGGCTGGTGCAGTGGGCGTACCGGCAGGCCGGTGTCAGCGTCCCCCGCACGACGCACGACCAGGTCAACGCCGGGAGCCCGGTGGGTCGCGGCGACCTGCAGCCCGGCGATGTGGTGCTGTTCAGCGGCGCCGAGCATGTGGGCCTGTACGCCGGGGACGGCACGGTCGTGCACGCGCCGACGACCGGCCAGCCAGTGAAGAAAACGCCGGTCGACGCGATGCCGTTCCACGCCGCCCGCCGGTACTGACGCGCCTCCGGCGCCCGTGAGTCCTTTTGGCCCCCTGGTGGGCCAAAAGGACTCACGGGCACGAAGTGCCTACTCGCCCGCGAAGAGGCGGATGCGTTGCTCGCGGCTGCGTTCGAGGTGGGTGCGCATGTGCTCGCGGGCCGCGCGCTCGTCGCGGGCCCGCAGCGCGTCGAGGATCTGGTCGTGTTCGGTGTTGAGCAGGTCCGGTTCGCCGTAGTTGGAGGGCGGGCCGCTGTCGTAGATCCGGAGCTGGGTGGTGAGCCGCACCAGCAGCGTCATGATCGTGGTGTTGTGGGCGGCCTGCCAGAGGGCCTCGTGGAACCGGAAGTTCCCGGCGCGCACCGCGGTGTCGTCGTCGGCGGCGCAGCAGGAGCGGTGCAGCCGTTCGAGGCGCGCCATGTCGAGGTCGGTGTGCCGGATCGCGGCGGCGCCCGCGGCTTCCGACTCGAGCGCGACGCGGGCCGCGTAGATCTCGATCACGTCCTCGGGAGTGCCGGAGCGGACCCGGAAGCCGCGGGCCGCGCGTTCGAGGAGGCCGTCGTGGGCCAGCCAGTTCAGTGCCTCGCGGATCGGTGTGCGGGAGGCGCCGTAGGTCTCGCTGAGTTGGGTCTCGTGCAGCGGTGCGCCCTGGGGGAACTTGCCGTCGAGGATGTCCGCGCGCAGGCGAAGGTACTGCTTGGACGTCTGATCCGACCGGCCAGCCGCACCGGTGAGCATCAGGGTGCCCAGGTCGTCGTCCTCGCGCGTCATCGTGTCCTCCCTCGATTCGGTCGCGGCCTCGGGCCGCCGCGCTGATTATGCCAGGGAAGACATTCGAATACTTGCGTATACGCTCGTCCTCATTTAGGTTCGTGTCGTTCGGATCTTCAGAAGGGCGTTTCGTGTGCACCAGACACCGCTGATCGGGGCCGAGGAGCTGATCGACGCCCTCGGTCGCGCCGATGCCCCGCTCGTGATCGACGTCACCGTCGGCTTCCCGCCCGCCCGCTTCGACGGTGACTACCGGCCGGAGTCGGGCGCTGCGGCGTGGCGGGCGGCCCACATCCCCGGGTCGCGGCACGTCGACCTGCTGACCGCGTTCTCGGACACCGCGCGGAACCTGCACTTCAGCCGCCCCGACGCGTCCCGGTTCGCCGACGAGCTCGCCGCGCTTGGGATGTCGGCGGGCATCGACGTCGTCGTCTACGACCAGGGATCGATGACGTGGGCGGCCCGGGTGTGGTGGCTGCTGCGCAGCGTCGGCGTCGCCGCTCGCGTCCTGGACGGCGGTCTCGCGCGGTGGACGCGGCTGGGCCTGCCCCGCGAGTTCGGGGACGCGGTGCCGCCGAACGGAACGACCCCCGAGCGGGGCCTGTCCTACCTCCCGCTGTGGGTGGACCGCGCGGAGGTGTCCGCGATCGTCGCCGGGCAGGCGCCCGGCACGCTGGTGTGCGCGCTGGCGCCCGCCCAGTTCGCGGGTACGGACCGCACCCGGTACAGCAGGCGCGGCCACATTCCCGACAGCCGCAACCTGCCCGCGAAGGCCCTCCTCGGCGAGGACGGGCTGGTCCGGAACCGCGCCGAGTTGCGCGGGCTCGCCGACGACGCCCTCGCCGGCGCCGAACCGCCGCTGGTGCTGTACTGCGGCGGCGGGGTGTCCGCGTGCCTGACCGCCCTCGGTCTCGTCCTCGCCGGATACGACGACGTGCAGGTGTACGACGGGTCGCTCGAGGAGTGGTCCGCCGATCCGGGTCTGCCGATGTCCACGACCGCGGACGGTGACGCGTGAGCCGATGTCGTCGCCGCTGAGCATCCCGATCCTCAACCCCTCACCGCCCCAGGACCCTCGATGACCCCCACCCTGTCCGGAGACGACCTCGGCCACGCGCTCGACGCGCTGCGTGCCCGGGTCCCGCTCGTCCACTCGCTGACCAACATCGTGTCGGCCAATTTCCTGACCAACGTGCTGCTCGCCGCTGGCGCCAGCAACGCCCACATCGACAACGCCAACGAGGCCGCCGAGTTTGCGCGGATCGCGGGCGCGGTCCTGGTGAACCTGGGCACGCCCGACGACGGCACCGCGGCGGCGTTCACCCTCGCCGCGCGGGCCGCGCACGACGCGGGAACGCCGTGGGTGCTCGACCCGGTCGGGGTCGGTGGCCTCACCTGGCGCAGCACGCTGGCCGCCGACCTGCTGACACTGCGGCCCACCGCGATTCGCGGCAACGCCTCGGAGATCATCGCCCTCGCCGGGCGCGGCGGCGACACCCGCGGGGTGGACAGCGCCGACGACGCCGCCGCCGCGGTCCCCGCCGCGGTGGCGCTGCTCGAGCACGCCGACGTGGTGTCCGCGTCCGGGCCGGTGGACCACCTGGTCGGCCGGGACCGCGACGGCACGGTCGTCGGAGTCCGGATCGGGGGCGGCAGCGCGATGCTGCCGCGGGTGACCTCCACCGGCTGCGCGCTCGGCGGGCTGGTCGCCGCGTACCTCGCGGTCGCGGACACTCCGCTGGTCGGGTTGGCCGCCGCGCACGCGCACGTCGCGGTCGCCGCCGAGATCGCGGAGGAGACGTCCACCGGGCCCGGCTCGTTCGCCGTCGCCTACCTCGACGCCCTGTACTCGGTGGACGCGGCGACCCTCGCGGACCGGGCCAGGGTCGCGGCGTTCGACGTCACCGTCGGAAAGGCGGGAACCCGGTGAGCATCAAGACCTTCTGGTATCTGACCCAGGCGGACGGCGACGTCCCGTGGAGTCCGGGCGGGCTCTACCCGGTCGACGGTGCCCGCCAGATCGAGCTCGCGCGGACCATCGACGACGGGGGCTTCGAGGGGGCGCTGGTGGCCACCTGGCCCAACGACCCGTTCGTGTCGGCGACCTGGGCGGCGTCGCACACCTCGCGGATGAAGTTCCTGGTCGCGGTGTACGCCAACATGATCCCGGCCCGGCTGCTCGCCGAGAAGGCGCTGACCTTCGACGCGTTCACCGGGGGACGGCTGATGATCAACTCCGTCAACGGCCGCGACAACATCCTCACCAAGTACGACATGAACGTCGACCACGACCGGCGTTACGAGCTCGGCGAGCAGTACTGGGCGGACGTCCGCGGCCACTACCGCGCGGGCACCGAGTCGAACTTCCCGAACACCCCGCTGCGCATCGACGCCGCAGGCGGCCACACCGTCCCGCTGTGGGGGACCGGCGATTCGCCTGCCGGGCTGGCGAACTCGGGCAGGGTCCTGGACGCCTACCTGGCGATGCTGCGGGAGACGTCGTTCATCGAGGAGAAGTTCGCCGGTGCCCGGGCCGCGGCCGCCGCGGCCGGCCGCGAGTTCACGGACTTCGGCGCCCTGTCGGGGGTGATCGTTCGGCCGAGCCGCGCCGAGGCGATGGACCGATTCCGGTCCCTGTTCGAGAAGACCGGCATCGACCGGATCACCGACGTCCTCGACCAGGCCGTCCGCAGGCGCACCGGCGGGCGGCAGGACCTGCGGACCTTCACCGCACGGGACGCGCAGCGACAGGGCTGGGTGGACGCGATCGTCGCGGGGAAGCTCCCCGAACCGGACGACCTGTACCTCGGGGACGGTATGTACGCGGGCATCACCGCGTGGTCGCCGCTCGACATCTTCGCGACCGGCTCGTCGGCGGTGTACTACGTCGGCGACCCCGACGAGATCACCGGCCACGTCCGGGCGCTGCGCGACCGCACCGGGCTGACCTCGCTGATCCTCGCGGGCTGGCCGCTGATCGACGAGGCGAAACAGGTCGCCGAGCACCTGATTCCGCGCTTCTCCGCGCTGTAGCGCGGGCGGCGTGTCAGGGGATGGTGACGAACCCCTGGTCCGCCAGCCACTGCCGGGCGACGTCGGCGGGCTCGCGCCCGTCGACGTCGACCTGGCGGTTGAGCTCGCTGATCTCCTCGTTCGTCAGCCGGGCCGAGATCGGGGCCATCACCTCGGCCACCTCGGGGTGCGCCGCCGCGAACTCCTCCCGCATGGTCAGCGCCGGGTTGTACTTGGGGAAAAACGACCGGTCGTCCTCAAGGAGCACCAGGTCGAGCGCGACGATCCGGCCGTCGGTGGTGAACACCTCGCCGAACTTGCACTGCGTCCCGTCCGCGGTGGCCTGGTAGATGATGCCGGTCTGCAGCAGCCGTCGGTCCGCCGCCGCCGGATCGAATCCGTAGGCCGCCGCCATGCCCGGGTAGCCGTCCTGCCGGACATTGAACTCGGTTTCGACGCAGGTGGTCGCCGCCGCCGGATCCCGCTGCACCAGCGCCGCGTAGTCGGACAGCGTCCGGACCCCGGTCGCCGCCGCGGTCGTCCGATTCGTCGCCAGCGCGTAGGTGTTGTTCATTGGGGCGGGATCGGTCCACACCATGCCGTTGCGGGCCAGGTCCTCGTCCCGGACCGCCTCGAACTGGGCCGTCGAGTCGGGGATCGGCTGTTCGTGCCCGAGGTAGTTGATCCAGCCGGTGCCGGTGTACTCGTAGCTGACGTCGATCTGGCCGTCCACCTGGGCATCGCGGGTGCTGTTGGACCCCTGGATGTTCGTCAGGTCCCGGATGTCCGCGCCGGCGGCGGCGAGCGCGAACTCGATCAGGTAGCCGAGGATGATCTGCTCGGTGAAGTCCTTGGACCCCACCGTGATCGGGACTCCCTCGAGACTTTCGATCGGGGTGATGCTGCCCGGACCGACCTCGAGGGGGATTGCGCCGCCGGACTCCAGGCCGCACGATGTCAGGGCGACCACGGCCGCGGCGGCCGCGGCGAGGGCGCGCACCCGCCCCGTCACCGCAGCCCCTTCGGCCCGAGGTACGACTCGGCGAGCGCACCGAGCCAGTCGACGAACAGTGCCAGCGCCACCGCGAGGACCGCACCGACGATCAGGGTCACGTTGTCCCGCAACTTGTATCCGGTGTCGATCAGAATGCCGAGGCCGCCCGCACTGACCAGGAAGCACAGCGTCGCGGTCCCGACGGCGAGCACCAGCGAGGTCCGCAGCCCGGCGAGAATGTACGGCACCGCCATCGGGAACTCCACCCGGCGCAGCACCGTCAGCGCCGACATGCCCTGCCCGCGGCCCGCGTCGATCAGCGCCGGATCCACCTCCTGGTAGCCGAGGATCGTGTTGCGCAGCACCGGAAGCAGGGAGTAGAAGGCGATCGGAAGCACCCCGATCCAGAATCCGGTGGTGCGGGTCGCGAGATAGAACAGGACCAGCAGGCCGATCGCGGGCGCCGCAGCGCCCACGTTGGCGATGCCGACGAAGAACGGCGCCAACCGATTCCACCCAGGGCGGGTGAGCAGCGTCCCGAGCGGCACGGCGAGGGCAAGCACGATCGCGACCACCGCGACCGTGATCAGCACGTGCTGCCAGGTCAGGGTCGCGATGTTCGACACGCTGATGCTCGCCTGCTGCGTCGCGGTCAACTCCCGGTTGAACGCCCACAGCAGGACCCCGGCGACGAGCACCGTCACCAGCGCGGGCTGGACCAGCAGCCGGATCCGCTCCGCCCGGCGTTCGGCGGCGGCGGTCACGACGGCGCCTCGTCCGGTGCGGCTCCGCGAGCGGCGTGCCTGCCGCTCGGCTCGGCCCAGTGCGCCGGTCCGTGATCGTCGTCGTGGTCGTCGGCGTGCTCCTCGCGCAACTCCCGCAGGGCGGCGACCAGGATGTCGATCGTGACCAGTCCGGCGTACTCACCGTGCCTGCCGGTGACGACCGTCGACGCGCTCGACTCCGCGAGCAGCGCCTCGAGCGCATCCTGCAGCGTCGACTGGACGGTCACGATCTCGCCGACCGGATCACCCACGTCACGAAGCGAATCCGCGTGCGCGAGGTGCTGCGACGACACCCACCGCAGCGGCCTGCCTCGGCGGTCGAGGACCAGACCCCAGCGCCGCTTGCGGGCGAGCAGCGCGTTCCGGAAGTCGTCGACCGAACCGTCCTCGTGGACGGTGGGGCAGTGCAGCAACCGCACGTCCCGCACCCGGGTCAGGGTCAACTGCTTGAGGGAGGCGTCGCCGCCGACGAACCCGGCGACCGTGTCGTCGGCCGGGTTCGCCAGGATCGCCTCCGGGGTGTCGTATTGCAGGATCCGGGACTGGTTGCCCAGCACCGCGATCCGGTCCCCGAGCTTGACCGCCTCGTTGAAGTCGTGGGTGACGAACACGATCGTCTTGCCCAGTTCGGACTGCAGCCGCAGCAACTCGTCCTGCAGCAGCCCGCGGGTGATCGGGTCGACGGCACCGAACGGTTCGTCCATCAGCAGCACCGGCGGGTCCGCCGCCAACGCCCGCGCGACCCCGACCCGCTGCTGCTGCCCGCCGGACAGCTGACGCGGGTAGCGGTGCCGATAGGTGTCGGGATCGAGCCCGACGAGGTCGAGCATCTCGTCGACGCGGGCGGCGATCCGTTTGCGGTCCCAGCCGACCAGTCCCGGCACCGTCGCGACGTTCCTGCCGACCGTCAGGTGCGGGAACAGGCCCGCCTGCTGGATGGAGTACCCGATGCCGCGGCGTAACCGGTCCGCGTCGATGGACAGCGCATCCCGCCCGGCAATGGTGATCCGCCCCGACGTCGGCTCGATCAGGCGGTTGATCATCCGCATCGTGGTGGTCTTCCCGCATCCCGACGGGCCGACGAAGACCACGGTCTCGCCTGCCGGGATCGTCATCGACACCCCGGCGACGGCGGGCGTCGGGGCGTTCGGGTAGCGCTTGACGACGTCCTCGAGGATGATCTCGACACCGTGCACGTGCGCGTCGCCGCCAGCGCTCATCGGATTCCCTTCGACGTGGTCAGCTTGCCGAGCACGACGTACAGGCCGTCGAGAATCAGCGCGAGGATGACGATCAGGACGGTTCCGGTCAACGCCTGCGGAACGGCGGTGGGGCTGCCCACCCGGGACAGCCCGGAGAAGATCAGGTTCCCCAGGCCGGGGCCCTTCGCGTAGGCGGCGATCGCGAGGATGCCCATCAGCATCTGGGTGCTGACCCGCATCCCGGTCAGGATCGACGGCCACGCCAGGGGCAGTTCGATCCGTCCGAGGATGCGGAGCCTGCCCATTCCGACGCCGCGGGCGGCGTCGCTGACGGCCGGGTCCACCGAGGCGAGGCCGATGATCGTGTTCCGGATGATCGGCAGCAGCGCGTACAGCACCAGCGCCGTGACGGTCGGCCGCACCCCGAGGCCGAGGATCGGGATCAGCAGACCCAACAGCGCGAACGACGGAACCGTGAGGATCGTGCTGGCCAGCCCGGTCGCGACCGCGGACCCGAACGGGCTGCGGTAGACGGCAATTCCGATGCCGACGGCCAGGATCGTGGCGAGCACCACCGACTGCACCACCGCGCTGACATGCAGGAACGAGTCGGTGGCCAGTTGCTGGCGGCGCGCGGTGACGAAGTCCCACCAGGTCTGCAGGTCCACCGCGGCGTCACCCCCACTGGTCGGTTGGTCACCGCTCACCCTGCTCCCGAAACGCGGTGTGCGCAAACGTTCGGCGGATCCGTGGCGTGTCACGGCGGCCCGGACGCGGCTCGGCCCGGCCACCGGGTGTGCGGTGGCCGGGCCGAGGTCGGTGGCGGCGGAACGCGACTCAGATCGTCGCGGCGACCTTCCATGCCGAGTGCATCGCACCCTCGATGTAGTCGACGGATCCGGCGTCGCCGACGACGCGGACGTCGACGCCGTCCGCGGCGAGCGCGTCGGCGAGCGGTGCCGACGCCGAGACCCCGGTGGCCACCACGACCAGCGAGGCGGGCACCGTGAGGGTTTCGCCGCCAGCGGTGAACTCGACGGTCTTGCGGGTGATCCGGGTGACCGTCGCCGTGCGGTGGATGTTCACGCCGACCTCGCGGGCGTGCTTGACCGCGGTCCAGCGGCGCGGCATCGCCATCGGCACGCCGAGCTGCTTGCCCTCCTCGATCAGGGTGACGCGGCTGCCGCGTTCGGCGAGGAACTCGGCGAGCTCGAGACCGACCAGCGAGCCGCCGATCACGACGACGTTCCTCGCCATCGGGACGAACCGCAGGAAGCGGCTGCTCAGGTCACGAATCCGGTTTGCGCTCTTGGTGATTCCGGTCAGCCCCGCCACCTTGCCGAGGGTGCGGAAGAGCAGCGACTGGTCGGAGACGTCGCCGGACCCGGTCATCAGCGCGCGCATCGTGTCACCGGTCTGCACGTGCGGCAGGTCGCCGCCGGGCACGTTCGGGCGTGCGCGCACCGCGCCGGTCGCGACGATGACGGCGTCCGGAGCGAGCGCACGCACCGACGCCGCGGTGGCCGCGGTGTTGAGTCGGACCTCGACGCCGAGCCGTGCGGTCTCGCCGGCCAGCCAGTCCAGCAGGCGGCCGTTGTCGGGGGTAGTGAGGCTGGAGAACCACAGGGTGCCGCCGAGCCGGTCCGACTTCTCCAGGACGGTGACCCGGTGGCCGCGCTCGGCGGCGATCCGGGCGGATTCGAGCCCGCCCGGGCCGGAGCCGACGACGACGACGTGCTTGCGGGCCTTGATCGCGGGGAACGGCAGCAGGGTCTCGTTGCCGAGGGTGGGGTTGACCGCGCACAGCGGGGTGTCGTCCCAGAAGTTCTCCTGCACGCACACGTAGCAGTTGATGCAGGGCCGGACCTGCGCGGCGCGGCCCTCCTTCAGCTTGTTCACCAGCCCGGGATCGGCAAGCAGCTGCCTGCCCATCGCCGCGAAGTCGGTGCGGCCCTCGGCGATCAGCCGCTCGCTGACGTCGGGCAGCATCCGGCCGACGGTGATCACCGGAATCGAGACCGCGCGCTTGATGACCGACGCGTTGTCGGTGTAGTAGCCGACCTTGTCCGGCAGCGGGCCGTCGGTGAAGTTCGCGAACGCGTTGAGTGCGGTGCCGGTGACGTGGATGGCGTCCGCACCGGCCCGCTCGAACAGGACGGCGGCGGCGGCCGCCTCGTCGGCGGTCAGCCCGTCGGATTCGCCGTACTCCTGGCCCGCGACGCGCACGATGATCGCCAGGTCGTCGCCGGCGCGCTCCTTGACGGCGCGGATCACCTCGCAGGCGAGCCGGGCGCGGTTCTCCAGCGACCCGCCGTACTCGTCGGTGCGCTGGTTCGAGTAGCGGCTCAGGAATCCGCCGAGCACGTAGTTGTGTGCGCAGTGGATCTCGACGGCATCGACACCCGCCTTGCGGACCCGCTCGGCGGCGTCCGCGAACATCGTCACCAGCCACGCCAGGTCGTCGTGCGTTGCCTCCCGGTACGACGCCTTCTTGCCACCCTGGATCGCGGCCATCTTGCCGAGCTCCTCGGGCGTGCAGTCGACCATCGCGCTCATGTCGCCCGGCGGCTTCGGCTGCGACGGCACCAGCATCGCGCGGCCCTCGAGGGTGTCGATGCGGGCAACCCGACCGTGGTGCGTCATCTGCACGCACAGCTTGCTGCCCGCGTCGTGGACCGCGTCGGCGAGCGCCGTGAGGCCGGGAATGAACCGGTCCTCCGACAGGCCGGGCTCCTTGAGGCTGGTCGACCCGGTCGGGTACGCGACCGCGCAGCACCCGGTGATGATCAGGCCGGTGCCGCCGGCCGCGCGGGCGACGAAGTGGTCGATGTCGCCCTGGTGGATCTCGCCGTCCTCGCACAGGTTCATGTCCATCGCGGGCAGAACCACTCGATTGTCGAGGGTCATCGGCCCGATCGTGCCGGGCGCGAGGAGATGCGGGTATGTCTGGTTGCCGGTCGTCACCAGTCGAAGCTATTGACCATCCGCACCGTTCGTGCTGTCGCTCTCGCTCATCGGGACCGCCCGCGGCCAGCAGCGGCGTCCCGCGGACGGGGGACACTTGACGCACGGACCGAGAGCGGCGACGCCGTGACCGGGATTCGCACGATCGACACCCATGCACACGTGGACGCCATGGCGGTCCTGCACCTGCTGAAGGCGGACGTGCCGTGGCGGTTCCTGTCGATCCGATTCCACATCGCTCACCTGGGCGGTGACCTGCCGTTCCTGACGCAGCGCATCGAGGACAACTACGAGGGCTGGGACGCCTTCCCGGCCTCCCCCCGAACGCGCGGCATCCACCTACCGCCTGGAGCGAATCACTCTCCGTCCAGTTCGAGGAGTGAGACGCCGAGCGTAGTGAGCCGGAAACGCAGCGGTTTCCTCGTCACCGTCTCGATGATTCCGGCCTCGTCCAGGCGCCGAAGCCGCGGGCGGACGAACTGGCTGGATCGACTCACCGCCTCGGCCAGGGTGTCCAACTTGACGGTGCGGTTCGCATCGAAGTAGTGGGCCTGGCCCAGGGTGAACAGGATCTCACCGATGGCGGCGCGATCAATCGGCGGTGTCGCCTCGTGGTCGAGCCCCACGTTCCGCGGAAACTGCTCATCCGCCAGCAGCACGCGGATAAGCGCCTCGAGTGCGTCGATCTTCTGCCTGCGCTCCGCGAGGTCGAGCAACAGGCGATGTTGCGCCTCGGCGATGATCTCCAGCATGTCGATCAGGTAGGGCGTCAGGTCTCCGCGGTTCAACGGATTCTCCGCGTCAGCGAACGCCTTGTAGTACCGATCCTTGTGGTCGGCGACGGTCGCCGACAATGCCAGACTCGCATGCGGAGCCAGCACCTGCCGGAGATCCAGCGCGAGCAGGTAGCGCCCGGTTCGGCCGTTGCCGTCGTAGAACGGGTGTGTGTACTCGAAGATGAAGTGCGCGACGATTGCTCTGATCAGCCGAGGGATCGAGTCGTCGCGTCCCTGGCTCAGCATGAGCGTCAGGGCGTGGTCAATCGCTGATTCGGGCAGCACGCCGGTGCGCACGACCTTGATGCCTGAGGTGATCGACACCGGTCCCTGCCGGAACAGCCTCCCGTCGGGGGCGTCCTCGTCGCGAATCTCGCCGTGAGTTGCCGCGTCGTAGACGGCCCGGATGTCGCCGAGTGTCTGCGGACTCTCGGCCTGGTCGTTGCCGATGTCGAGGTAGAGCTGCACCATCTCCGCGAACCGCTTGTTCGCGAGACGCTGTTCCGACTGCACCACATTGATTGCCTCGCTGATCTCCTTCCTGGTCGAGCGGACCTGTTCGATCTCGTTCGTTGCCTGGACCTCGTCGACGACCATGCGATGCAGGTAGTCGCTGCGCGCGCGGACTGGCAACCCGACCCATTCGGTCTGAATCTTGGGCTCGAAGCTCATGATCCGTTCGATCAGCGCCGCGACTTCGAGTGTCATCAGCGCGAACATCGAGTGTTCGCCAATCAATAGGTCCCAGTGGACGGCGGCGGGCGACTCGCGTCGCGCTCGTTCCTCAGCATCGGCGCCAGCACGATCTCGTTGGTGAAAGATCGACTTCAACGTCCGGTACGTCATCTGGTCCTTCCAGGTCCCTGCATCATGTAGGGACATGCCCAGGTGGTCATATTCTATCCAGATGATCGTGTAGATAAAATAGAGGCTACGTCTGTAAGTAGATGCGACGCAGACGAGTCGACCCGCCCGGCGATCGGTTCGGTGATCGCCGGGCGGGCCGACTCGAAACTCTGTGGACGCACTGCGGAACGGAATCAGGCTCTCCGACCTGGACACCCAGGTCAGCGGCCCGATTCCGGCGGCAGTTTTTTACACGTCGTAGTAGAGCTGGAACTCGTAGGGGTGCGGCCGCAGGTTGACCGGGGCGATCTCCTGCTCACGCTTGATCGAGATCCAGGTCTCGATCAGGTCGGTGGTGAACACGCCACCCTCGGTGAGGTAGTCGTGGTCCTGCTCGAGGCGGTCGATGACGGCCTCGAGGCTGGTCGGGGCCTGCGGGATGTTGCGGGCCTCCTCCGGGGGGAGCTCGTAGAGGTCCTTGTCGACCGGCGCCATCGGCTCGATCTTGTTCTTGATGCCGTCCAGGCCGGCCATCATCTGCGCGGCGAAGTTCAGGTACGGGTTGCCCGAGGAGTCCGGCGCACGGAACTCGAGGCGCTTGGCCTTCGGGTTGTTTCCGGTGATCGGGATGCGGACCGCGGCGGAGCGGTTGCGCTGGCTGTACACCAGGTTGATCGGCGCCTCGTAGCCCGGAACCAGGCGGTGGTACGAGTTGATCGTCGGGTTGGTGAACGCCAGCAGCGACGGTGCGTGGTGCAGGATGCCGCCGATGTACCAGCGGGCCAGGTCGGACAGGCCCGCGTAGCCGGACTCGTCGTGGAACAGCGGCTTGCCGTCCTTCCACAGCGACTGGTGCACGTGCATGCCGGACCCGTTGTCACCGAAGAGCGGCTTCGGCATGAAGGTGGCGGACTTGCCGTGCTGCCAGCAGGTGTTCTTGACGATGTACTTGAACAGCTGCAGGTCGTCGGCCGCGGCGAGCAGGGTGTTGAACTTGTAGTTGATCTCCTGCTGGCCACCGGTGCCGACCTCGTGGTGTCCGCGCTCGAGCTCGAAGCCCGCGTTGGTCAGGTTGGTGGAGATGTCGTCACGCAGGTCGACGTAGTGGTCGTACGGGGCGACGGGGAAGTAGCCACCCTTCGGGCGGACCTTGTAGCCGAGGTTCGGGGAGCCGTCAGCGTTGCGCTCGTTGCCGGTGTTCCAGGAACCCGACACGGAGTCGAGCTGGTAGAACGCGCCGTTCATGTTCGACTCGTAGGAGACGTTGTCGAAGACGTAGAACTCGGCCTCGGCACCGAAGAAGGCGGTGTCGGCGATGCCGGTGGACTTCAGGTACTCCTCGGCCTTGCGGGCGACGTTGCGGGGGTCACGGCTGTAGGACTCGCGGGTGAACGGGTCGTGGACGAAGAAGTCCATGTTCAGCGTCTTGGCCTTGCGGAACTGGTCGATCCGCGCGGTGCTGACGTCGGGCAGCAGCATCATGTCCGACTCGTGGATGGACTGGAAGCCGCGGACCGAGGAGCCGTCGAACGCGAGACCGTCCTCGAAGACGTCCTTGTTGAACGCCGAGGCGGGGATCGAGAAGTGCTGCTGGACGCCCGGCAGGTCGCTGAACCGGATGTCGACGTACTCGACGTTTTCGTCGGCGATGTACTTGATGACCTCTTCGGCCGTGCTGAACGCCACGCTTGTGCTCCTTCAGTTGGGTCCGCGCCAGTGGTGACCATCGGGCGGGTTCGTCGAGGCGACGGTATGGACTCGGTGTTGCCCAGTAATCAAGTCCATGTTTCGCCAGTGTTACACGTCGCGATATACGACCCACGTCACATCGCCGACGCGCGCCGCCGGTGAGGTGCCGCGATGCGCCTATCCTGGACGGCATGGCGCGTATGACTGGATCTTGGCTCTCCGGCCCGGCGGCCGCACTCCCGATCGACGACGACGGTACCCCGAAGTACCGGGGGGAGCGGATCGGGTTGCCGGAGACCGGCCCGGGGTCTCTCGTCGGGAGCGGTCGCCGCATCGGGGCCCTCATGATCGACTGGCTGATGGCCGCCGGTGTCTCGGCGCTCATCTTCGCCCCGGTCGTATCGCAGATGCTCCGCGGTGAAGTCGTGGACGACCGGCCCACGCTGGTGGCGCTTGCGCTGTGGTTCGTGGTCGGAGTCGTCACGGTGACGCTGTTCTCGTTCACTCCCGGCCAGTTCATCCTGGGGCTGCAGGTCGCGCGGATCGACAAGCCGGTTCCGGTGGGCATCGTGCGGGCCCTCGCTCGGCAGGTGCTGCTCGTGTTCGTGGTGCCCGCGCTGATCACCGATATCGAGGGTCGCGGCATGCACGACCGCGCGACCGGCACCGTGCTGGTCCGCTCCCGGTAGGCGCTTCGCGCTCGTGCGTGTTCTCGGCCGTCAGGCATTCGGTTCACCTGATGCGCAAAACGCTCACGACCGCCTCGCTCGGGATTCTCACCTCGAGTTGTAGGGGTCGTGAGCGTTTTGCGCGGAGTGGTGCCGAGAACACGCACGAAGTTTGTGCCGCGACGTCGAACAAGCGCCTACCGGCGGCGGATGGTGCGCTGCATGCCCTTCATCTTGGCGCCGCCGGGGAGCGGACCCTTTGGCATGGCCGGTCCGCCCTTGGTGCCGAGCGCGGCCAGCCGCGACTCGATCGTGTCCATCCGCTTGGTGTCGATGTTCTTGGGCAGCTTCATCAGGTACTTCTGCAGCTGTGCGAGCGGCACCTGCCCCTCGTCGTTGCCGACCACGATGTCGTAGATCGGGGTGTCGCCGACCAGGCGCGCGGTCTTCTTCTTCTCCTGCGCGAGAAGCGACTTCACCCGCTGCGGCGATCCCTCGGCGACGAAGATGACGCCCGGCCTGCCGATCACGCGGTGCACCGCATCGAGCTGGGTGGTGCCGGCGACGGTGTTGGTCACCCGCCAGCCGCCCTGCAGGTTGTCCAGCGCCCACGCCGCGGCACCCGCCTGGCCGTCCGCCTTGCCGTAGACCGTCCGCTGCACGCGGCGACCGAAGATGAGGAACGCAGCGAGCACACCGAGCAGGATGCCGATCGGCAGCAGGAACCACTGGAGGCTGAACGGCAAACCGATCAGGAAGAACACGACGGCGAGGCCGACGACGGCGCCGATCATCAGCGGCAGCAGCAGCTTGTCTTCCTTGCGCTGCAGCTGGAACGCCTGCCACAGCTGACTGCGCCGTTCCTTCGACGCCGCCTTGCGGGCCGCCTTCGCCGCGGCCTTCGCTTCCTTGCTTGCCTTGCCCGCTTTACCGGTCTTGCTGCCGTTCGCCATACCCCACAGGATACGACCCGGGCGCCCGGTCGATCGCACCCGACCGGAGCGTCCGGCCGAGCACGAGCGGTCGGCGAGTCAGGCGCGGGTGAGGCGGGCGATCAGCGACCCGGCCTCCTGGGCGGCGTCGCCCCCGTCGGCGAGGTGGGCCTGACCCTCGGGGAGCGGGCGGCCGTGGTGGGCCATCGCCTGCGCGTAGAGCCGTCCGGCCCGGTAGGAGGACCGGACCAGGGGTCCCGCCATGACCCCGGCGAAGCCGAGCTCGGTGGCGAACTCGGAGTGCTCGACGAACTCCTCCGGCTTGACCCACCGTTCCACCGGATGATGCCGCGGCGACGGCCGAAGGTACTGGGTGATGGTGATGATGTCGCAGCCCGCGTCGTGCAGGTCGACCATCGCCGCCCGCACCTCCTCCGGGGTCTCACCCATGCCGAGGATCAGGTTCGACTTGGTGACCAGCCCGAAGTCGCGGGCAGCGGTGAGCACCTGGAGGGAACGTTCGTAGCGGAACGCGGGCCGGATCCGCTTGAAGATGCGGGGCACCGTCTCGAGATTGTGGGCGAGCACCTCGGGGCGGGCGTCGAACACCTCGGCCAGCAGGTCCGGGTGCGCGTGGAAGTCGGGGATCAGGTTTTCGACGCCGGTGGTCGGGTTCAGCGCGTGGATCTGCCGGACGGTCTCGGCGTACAGCCAGGCGCCCTCGTCGGGCAGGTCGTCGCGGGCCACCCCGGTGATGGTGGAGTAGCGCAGGCCCATCGACCGCACCGATTCCGCGACCCGTCGCGGCTCGTCGCGGTCGAGGGCGGCGGGCTTGCCGGTGTCGATCTGGCAGAAGTCGCATCGGCGGGTGCACTGGTCGCCGCCGATGAGGAAGGTGGCCTCCCGGTCCTCCCAGCACTCGTAGATGTTGGGGCAGCCCGCCTCCTCGCAGACCGTGTGCAGGCCCTCGGACTTCACCAGCGTCTTCAGCTCGGTGTACTCCGGACCCATTTTCGCGCGGGTCTTGATCCAGTTCGGCTTCCGCTCGATCGGGGTCTCGGCATTGCGAACCTCGATGCGGAGCAACTTGCGCCCTTGTGGGGCGGCGGCCGGTGAGTTCTCGGGTGCCACAGTCACGATGGCGATGCTACGCCCGTCACATCGGCGGCCCGCGGTCAGCCGAAGCGGTGCGTGGTGAACGCGGGCTCGGGTGCGGTTGCCGCGTCGAACGTGACCCGCTCGATGTCGTGGTCGGCCACCGGCAGCGTCCCGTCGAACGCGGCGGTGAGGGCCGCGATCACCGCCGGGATCACCTCGGTGACGGTCACCCGCCTGCCCAGTTCCCCGGTCAGCGAGCCGACGCCGGCATCGGGGATCCCGCACGGGATGATGTCGTCGAATCGGTCCAGTGCGGCATCGCAGTTGAGCGCGAACCCGTGCAGCGCGACGCCCCGTTGTACCCGAACCCCGATCGCGGCCACCTTCCGTTCGGGAAGCCACACGCCGCCGCGCAGGCCCGCGGGCAGCCACACCCCGGAGCGGCCCTCCACCCGGCCGCAGGGCAGGCCCAGGCCTGTGCAGACCGAGATGAGCGCCTCCTCGATGCGGCGGACGTAGGCGACCACGTCGACCGGTTCGGCGAGCTTGACGATCGGGTAGCCGACCAGCTGACCCGGCCCGTGCCAGGTGATCTTGCCGCCGCGGTCCACGTCGATGACCGGGGTGCCGTCGGTGGGGCGATCCTCCGGCTGGGTGCGGCGTCCCGCCGTGTACACCGACGGGTGCTCGAGCAGGAGCAAGGTGTCGCGGCCGCGGTCGTCGGCGCGGGCGTCCGCGAGGGTCCGCTGCAGCTCCCAGGCCTCCAGGTAGTCGACGAGACCGAGTTCACGGACCTCCAGCGGGTCGGCGCTGAACCGGGCGGACGCGGCGCTGCTGCTCATCGTCGACACGTTACGCCGGTGCCCCGGAGACGCCCGGCGACCACCCGCCGTCCCGGACGTTCGCCGGGGTCAGCGCCCGCGCTCGGCGGTCCGGAGGGCGTCGGCGATCGTGTTGTGCAGGAAGGTGAATCCCGTCGCCTCCAGAGCGCGGGGCACGGCCCGCTGGCCGTGCAGCACCGCCTCGTCGGCGAATTCCCCGACCGCGGCCCGCAGGACGACCCCGGGGACCACCCACGGCGTCGGGCGGTGCACCGCATGCCCGAACGCCCCGGTGAAGTCGCGGTTGGTCACCGGGTTCGGTGCGGTGGCGTTGACCGGGCCGGACAGTTCCGGGGTGGTCAGGGCGGCCCGGATGGCACGCACCTCGTCGTCGAGGGAAATCCAGGACAGGAACTGCCGACCGTTGCCGAGTCGGCCGCCGAGACCGGCGCGGAACAGCGGCCGCAGGCGTCCGATCAGGCCACCGGACGGGGCGATCACCGTGCCGCTGCGCAGCAGCACCGTTCGGGTTCCGGCGGCCGCGGCGGATGCGGCGGCGCGTTCCCAGTCCCGGCACAGGCCGGCGAGGAAGCCGGAACCGGCGGGGGAGTCCTCGGTGACGACGAGATCACCGGTGTCCCCGTAGAACCCGACCGCGCTGGCATTGACCAGCACCGGCACCGACCGGTCCGCGACGGCGTGTGCGAGCACGTCGGTGGGGACGATCCTGCTGTCGCGCAGCACCTGCTTGTATGCGCCGGACCAGCGCCGGTCACCGATCCCGGCGCCGCAGAGGTTCACCACGGCGTCGGCGCCGTCCAGGGCGCGGGAGTCGACCCGGCCCCGTTCCGGATCCCACCGGAACTCGTCGCGGCCGGCGACCGGACGCCGAACCAGCCTGTCGACCTGATGCCCGTCCGCGCGCAGCGCCGCGGCGAGGGCGGTTCCGATGAGGCCGGACGACCCGGCAATGGTCACGCGCATGGTTCGGGACTCCTCCGATGCCGGGGGTGAAGGGCACCGTCGACCGGTCCACCGGGCCGAATGTGCCCCTCACCCGGAAACGGGCGGGGGCACCACCGACATCGCGATGGTGCCCCCGCCCGCCAGTGCCGGGTTGACCTACAGGCCGAGGTCGGCGTCGAACGCCGCGTCCTCGAGCCGCTGCTTGATCGTGGTCAGGAACCGACCCGCGTCGGCGCCGTCGACCAGGCGGTGATCGTAGGTGAGCGGCAGGTAGCACATCGACCGGACGCCGATGGACTCGTTTCCGTTGTCGTCGGTCACCACCATCGGACGCTTGACGATCGCGCCGGTGCCGAGCATCGCGGCCTGCGGCGGCACCAGGATCGGGGTGTCGAACAGGGCACCCTGGCTGCCGATGTTGGTGATCGTGAACGTGCCGCCAGCCAGCTCGTCCGGCTTGAGGCCACCCGAGCGGGCACGCTTGGCGATGTCGGCGATCGCGCGGGCCAGCCCGGCCAGCGACAGGTCACCCGCGTTGTGGATCACCGGGGAGAGCAGGCCCTGCTCGGTGTCCACCGCGATGCCGAGGTGCACGGCCGCGTGGTAGGTGATCTCCTTGGTGCCCTCGTCGTAGCTGGCGTTGACGTTCGGGTGCGCCCCGAGCGCCTCGACGACGGCCTTGGCGAAGAACGGCAGGAAGGTCAGGTTGACGCCCTCGCGGTCGGCGAACCCGGCCTTGGCCTGCGAGCGCAGCGCCGCAACCTTGGTGACGTCGACCTCGAAGGTCTGGGTCAGCTGCGCGGTGGTCTGCAGCGACTCCCGGGTCTTGGTCGCCGTGATCTGACGGATCCGGTTCGCCTTCTGCGTGGTGCCGCGCAGGTGCGCGAGCTCCGGACGGACACCGGCGGGGGTCGCGGCGGCGGCGGGAGCCGCGGCAGCCGGTGCGGCCGGTGCCGCGGCGGGAGCCTTCTTGGTCTCCGCGGCCGCGAGGACGTCCTGCTTGCGGATGCGACCACCGACACCGGTGCCGGTCACGGCCGCCAGGTCGACGCCGTTCTCCGCCGCGAGCTTGCGGACGAGCGGGGTCACGTAGGGCGTCGCGTCGCTGGCCGGGGCGGCGGCAGCGGGAGCGGCCGGAGCCGGTGCGGGCGCCGCAGCCGGTGCGGCAGGCGCCGGTGCGGGGGCCGGTGCGGCAGGCGCGGGGGCCGGTGCGGCAG
>NZ_JBHXNB010000015.1:4366-102912 GCF_042720095.1 Rhodococcus sp. NPDC058505 | reverse complement strand
TGCGTGATGTGCACCCCGGTCGGGGTGCACATCACGCACGGTCGGCGCAGCCGAATACGCTGCCCGGGTGGCGGCTCTCGCGTTGGACATCGGTGGCACCAAGTTCGCGGCGGCCCGCGTTCGGGCGGACGGCACGCTGGTCGCCGAGCAGCGCGTCGCGACGCCCGCCGTCGGCGTGTGGGAGGCGGCCGAGCGGCTGCTCGTTCAGGTCGCGGACGGCCGACGGGTGCGCCGGGTCGGGATCGGGGCTGCGGGGCCGGTGGACGTCGACGCCGGGGTGGTCGGGCCGCTGAACGTGCCGGAGTGGCGCACCGGATTCCCGCTCGTCGAGGCGGTCCGGTCGCTGTTCCCGGACGCCGAGATCACCCTCGCGATGGACGGCGCGTGTGCCGCGCTCGCCGAGTACCGGTTCGGTGCAGGCCGGGGGACACCGGACCAGATCGGGATGATCGTCTCGACCGGGGTCGGCGGCGGCGTCCTGCTCGGCGGGCGCATCGCGGGCGGGCGCACCGGCAACGCGGGCCACATCGGGCACGTGGTGGTGCCCGGCGCGGAGGACGTCGCGTGCGCGTGCGGCGGGGTCGGCTGCCTGGAGGCGGTCGCGTCTGGCCCGTCCGCGGTGCGGTGGGCGAACGCCCGCGGGTGGGCGGGGTCAACGGGGCTGGAGCTGTCGCGGGCCGCGGATGACCGCGAACCGACCGCCGTTGCGGCGCTGCACCGAGCCGGGACGGCGGTGGGGACCGCGATCGCGTCGTCGGCGGCGCTGCTGGATCTGGATCTGGCGGTGGTCGGCGGTGGTTTCGGGCAGGCCGGCCCGGCGCTGTGGGAGCCGATGCGGGCTGCGGCGGCGCGGCACGCGCGGTTGTCGTTCAGCCGCGGCCTGCGGATCGTGCCCGCGGCGCTCGGCGGTCGGGCGACGCTGATCGGTGCAGGCGCGTTGACGCTGGTCGACTAGCCCTTCCCAATTTCGTTACAGGTTCAACCGGAATGGGGGCTGATTTCGGCCCCGGAACTCTGTAACGTGTTCTAGTGTGCTGCTCACCACACTCTGCCTCGATGGCCGGGCGCCCCGCCTCGTCCGCGGGGACGACGGAACGAGGGCACCGTGAGCGCAGCAGAAACCCCGTTTGGCGACGGCGACGACTATTCGGAGGTCGCCCGCCCGCGGGACTCCCAACGCGACACCGACCACCTCCGCGCGGCCTTTCAGTCCTGGCTGACCGGCAGGCTGCCCGACGACGCCGACGCCCTCGTGCGGGGCGTCCGCCTCCCCGACGCCAACGGGATGTCGAGCGAGACCGTCCTCGTCGACGCGGAGTGGACCGAGCACGGCAGCCGCGGCCGCCACCACCTGGTGGCCCGGATTGAGCCGGGCACCACGTCGATGCCGGTGTTCCCGAGCTACGACATGGACACCCAGTTCGCGGTGATGAAGGCCGTCGGCGACCTGTCCGCGGTCCCGGTGCCCGCCGTCTACTGGTCCGAACCGGACCCCAGCGCGCTGGGGGCGCCATTCTTCGTAATGGAGCGGGTCGACGGTGACGTCCCACCGGATGTCATGCCCTACAACTTCGGGCCCTCGTGGCTGTTCGACGCCAGCGCCGAACAGCGCCGCACGCTGCAGGACGCGTCCGTCGACATCCTCGCGCAGTTGCACGCGATCCCCGATCCCGCAACACACTTCGCGTTCCTCCGCCTGCACGACGCGGGCACCACCGCGGAGGAATCGTTTCGGGCGCACCTGGCCCGGCAACGCGGCTACTACCAGTGGGCGACCGCGCAGGGACCGCGGTCCCCCCTGATCGAGCGGGCCCTGGACTGGCTGGAGGCGAACGTGCCCGCCGACCCGTCCCCCGCGGTGCTGTGCTGGGGCGACTCGCGGATCGGCAACATCATGTACCGCGACTTCACCCCGGTTGCCGTCCTGGACTGGGAGATGGCCGCGCTCGGCCCGCGGGAGATGGACGTGGCGTGGATGGTGTTCCTGCACAGGTTCTTCGAGGACCTTGCCGGTGTCGCGGGGTTGCCGGGCCTGCCGGACTTCCTGCGCAGGGAGGACGTCGCGGCCCGGTACGCGGCAGCGACCGGGCACACCCCCGAGCACCTCGACTACTACAGCGTCTACGCGGCACTGCGGCACGCGACGATCATGTTCCGCGTGCAGTCCCGCGCGATCGCGTTCGGCCAGGCGGCGGCCCCCGGCGATCCGGACGACATGATCATGCACCGCAGGACCCTCGAGGACATGCTCGACGGCGCCTACTGGGAGCGGGTGCCGTGACCACCACCGACGCGGGGCACGCCCGCTCCGACAGCGCACCACCGACCACCGACCCGACACCAGCAAGGAAGTACTGATGACCGACTACGACAAGCTCTACATCGGCGGCCAGTGGGTGGCCCCTGCCACCTCCGAACGCCTCGATGTGTTCTCCCCCGCCACCGAGGAGCGGGTCGGCAGCGTGCCGGTCGCCGCCCCCGCCGACATCGACGCCGCGATCGGCGCCGCCCGCACCGCCCTCGAGTCGGGCCCGTGGCCGCAGACCTCGCCCGCGCAGCGCGCCGAGATCCTCACCAAGGTCGCCAAGCTGATCGAGGAGCGCACCGACGAACTGTGCACGGTGATCACCTCCGAGATGGGTGCCCCGCGCGCCGGTGTCGAGCTGATGCAGAAGACGCCGACCCTCGCCGCACTGAACGCCTATGCGGGCCTGGTGGATTCGTTCCCCTGGGAGGAGGAGCGCACCGGCGTCTTCGGTACCACCAAGGTGTTCCGTGAGCCGGTCGGCGTCGTCGGTGCGGTCATCGCGTGGAATGTCCCGCTGTTCCTGATGATCAACAAGCTCGCGCCCGCGATCCTGGCCGGCTGCACGATGGTGCTCAAGCCCGCCCCCGAGACGCCGCTGAGCGCGAACGTCATCGCGGAGATCTTCACCGAGGCGGGTCTGCCCGAGGGCGTGCTGTCCATCGTGCCGGGCGGCGCCGCGACCGGTGAGTACCTGATCTCGCACCCGGACGTCGACAAGGTCACCTTCACCGGCAGCACCGCGGTCGGCCGCAAGATCGGTGCCATCGCCGCGCAGAACCTCAAGCGCTGCTCGCTCGAGCTCGGCGGCAAGTCGGCCGCGATCCTGCTCGAGGACATGGACGTCGCCGCGACCACCCCGATGCTGGTGCTGTCCGGCCTGATGAACTCCGGGCAGGCCTGCGTCGGCCAGACCCGGATCCTGGCGCCGCGCTCGCGCTACGACGAGATCGTCGAGGCGATGAAGAACTTCGTCGCGTTCCTGCCGATGGGCATGCCGGACGACCCGACCGCGCAGCTCGGCCCGATCATCACCGCCGCGCAGCGCGACAAGGTGCTCGGCTACATCGAGAAGGGCAAGGCGGAGGGCGCCCGCCTCGTCGTGGGCGGCGGCGTCCCGGCCGGGCTGGAGAAGGGCTACTTCGTCGAGCCGACCATCTTCGCCGACGTCGACAACTCGATGACCATCGCCCGCGAGGAGATCTTCGGGCCGGTCCTGTCGGTGATCGCGTACGACAGCCTCGACGAGGCCATCAAGATCGCCAACGACTCCGACTACGGCCTTGCCGGCTCGGTGTACACCACCGACATCGAGAAGGGCCTCGAGGTCGCCAAGCAGATCCGCACCGGAACCTTCGGAATCAACTGGTACGCCTTCGATCCCGGTTCCCCGTTCGGTGGCTACAAGAACTCCGGCATCGGCCGCGAGAACGGCCCCGAAGGTCTCGACGCGTACTGCGAGCTCAAGTCCGTGCTGATGCCCGCCGGCTACGGCGCCTGACGCACCCCTGACGCGAATGCGCGCCGCACCGCTCAGGTGCAGGCGCGCATTCGTCGTCTCGCCCGGCTCAGCTACCGAACGGGAGGGTCATCGCGGTGCTGCCGTCGCTGCTGCCGCCGGGCAGCAGCCCGACCTGCATCATCTGCGGCTCGCCGAGCACCGGATGAATCAGGTCGAATGCCCTTGCGCAGCCACCGATCACCCCGTAGACGCCGGGTTCGAGGTCGTTCACCGTGTTCGTCACGGTCGACTTCGGTGCGACGCCGAACATCGACAGCGGTGCGCTGAGCGCCGGGTAGACCAGCACACCCGGATCGAAGAGATGCGTCGGATCGTCCACGACCGCAGGCACCTCCGCGGCGTTCACGACAAACGCCTGGCACCACGGCACGTTGATGTCCCAGGCGTTGGTATTGGTGACCTTCATGGTGATGCTGGTGTCGCTCGAGGACGCGACGACGGTGGGCGGCTGCGTGGTCGGCGCGGCCGCGGCCGTCGCGGGCAGCGCGAACGCCAGCGCGGCTGCGGTCGCGGCGGCGACGGCTGCGCCGCCGACGATCCTGTTCGGGGTGGTACTGGGCATCGTGGCCCTTCCTGGGTGTAGGTACGGAGACGGCGCCGCACAGGGGGACGCGGCGCCGAGGGAACGGACAGAGGATAAGCGCCGGGGCACCGTCGAATCAGGCGGACCGCAGGATTGTCGCCGATCCCGTCCCGGCCCCCGCCGACCCGTGTCGGTCGGCCGAATGACCTCCCGCCGCCGTATCGTTCAACGATGACCGAACGCGACCCCGCGGTGGGCGGCGACCAGGAGAGCACGCTGACCGTGTTGCTGGCGTTCGGCGCGAACGCCGCGATCGCCGTCGCCAAGACGATCGCCGCCGTGGTGACCGGGTCGGCGTCGATGGTCGCCGAGGCCACCCACTCGTGGGCGGACACCGGCAACGAGGTGCTGCTGCTGATCGCGGGCAGGCGGTCGCGGCATCCCGCGGACCGGGCACACCCGCTCGGCTACGGACGGGAGGCGTACATCTGGTCGATGTTCGCCGCGCTCGGCCTGTTCGCGCTCGGTGCAGGCGTGTCAATCACGCACGGCATCCAGGAACTGATCACCCCGGAACCGGCGTCCGACTTCGGCGTCGCCTACGCGGTCCTGGGCATCGCGCTGGTGCTCGAGGGCATCTCGTTCGCCCAGGCATTCCGGCAGGTGCGGTCCGAGGCCGCGTCCGCCGACCGGGACGTCCTCGAGCACGCGCTGAAGACCTCGGATCCCACCGTCCGGGCGGTGTTCGCCGAGGACGCGGCCGCCCTGATCGGGCTGGTGATCGCCTTCGCGGGTGTGCTGCTGCACCAGCTGACCGGATCCCCCGTCCCGGACGCGATCGGCTCGATCCTGGTCGGCGTCCTGCTCGGGGTGATCGCGGTGATTCTCATTGACCGGAACCGGCGGTTCCTCGTCGGTGAGGAGGCCTCACCGCGGCTGCGTGCCGCCGGACTTGAGGCCCTGCTCGACCTGCCCGAGGTGGAGCGGGTGACGATGCTGCGGATGGAGTACCTCGGTCCGCGTCAGGTGTTCCTCGTCGGCGCGGTCGACCTGGTCGGAGACGTCGCCGAGCACACCGTCGCGGAGCTGCTCGACCACTGTGAGCGCAGCCTGGAGCGACACCCGAACATCCGCCGCGCCGTGCTGTCGCTGTCCACGCCCGGCGACCCGGCCCTCACCCCCGGCGACTGACCCTCCCGCCCGAGCGAACGGCACATTCATTCGATCTGATCGACTGAACGCTTCCGTTCACTCGGGAAGGCGGGTGGGGTTAACCGGTGAGCAGCGGCAGCAGGTCGGCGCTGCCGATGCCTGCGCCGAGGGCGGTGCCGCCGAAGTCAAGGACCGGGGCGATGCTGCCGATGCCGTCGGGGACGATAACCGGCAGGAACGAGACCCCGATGTTGTCGGGGTCGAGAACGGTATCGGTCCCGCCGCAGGTCCCGAGGTAGGCGTAAACGCCGTCGGCGACGTCGACGGTCCGCGATGCGCCGTTGGGTCCGGGTTCGAGCACCGAGTTGGTCGCGCTCGGGCCTGCCGTCAGACCCGGTTCGAGCATGATCCGGACCAGGCCTGCGTAGTCGCGGGTGTTGTACGCGATGAACGCCGCCAGCGCCTGCTGCCCGTTGAGCAACGCCGAGGTGCAGGTGCTGACGTCGAGGAGTCCGTTGACCCGGTTCGGGTTCGTCAGGTTCAGTTTCACGTTTTTGCCATCGATGTCGCCCTGGTCGACCGAGAGTTCGGGGCCGGAATAGCGGTCGGCCGCCGCGGCGGTGCCCGCACCGGCCAGCACCGCACCGGTCGCCATCACGGCCACCGCGGCACCCGCAACGGCCGTCTTCGTCGTCCTACCCACGTCCATGTCAACGCCTCCCGAAGTCACCGCCCGCGAGGCGCGGCCGGCCTCCGCGATCGTGACACCGCCGCGGCCGGACCGGCCCGCGCCACACCGGCGTCCGGCCCGGATCGTGATCGTTCGGAGACCGAACCGACTCAGATGTACATCGCCGGGTCGACATAGCTGTTCGGGTCGACGAGCTGCTCGTGCTGGCGTCCACTGCGGTGCCGCACGCTCGCCGGGATTCCGGTCGCGATCGAGTCGGCCGGAACATCGCGGGTGACAACGGCATTCGCCCCGACGGCGCTGTCGTCCCCGATCACGACCGGGCCGAGGACCTTCGCGCCAGCCCCGATCGTGACGCGGTTGCCGATCGTCGGGTGCCGCTTCGTCCGCGCCAGCGAGCGACCGCCGAGCGTGACGCCGTGATAGAGCATCACGTCGTCACCGATCTCGGTGGTCTCGCCGATCACCACACCCATGCCGTGATCGATGAAGAACCGCCGCCCGATCGTGGCACCGGGATGGATCTCGATGCCCGTCAGGAAGCGGGTGAACTGGGCCAGCACCCGCGCCGGACCGCGCAGCGCGGGCACCGCCCACATCCGGTGCGCGACCCGGTGCGACCAGATGGCGTGCAGCCCGGAGTAGACGAGCGCGTTCTCGGCGTTGCTGCGCGCGGCCGGATCCTGGCCGCGCGCGGCCTGCAGGTCCTCCCGAACCGTGCCCAGCACACCCATGCCCGTCAGTCCCGGATGTGCTCGAACAGCGGGGTGGAGATGTAGCGCTCGCCGAAGTCCGGCACGATCACGACGATCGTCTTGCCCGCATTCTCCGGGCGCTGCGCGAGCTGCAGGGCGGCCCACACGTTGGCGCCTGCGGAGATGCCGCCGAGGATGCCCTCGTCAGTGCCGAGGCTGCGCGCGGTGGCGACCGCATCGGGGAACTCGACGTCGATGATCTCGTTGTAGATCTCGCGGTCGAGGATGTCGGGCACGAAGTTGGCGCCGAGTCCCTGGATCTTGTGCGGGCCGGGCTGTCCCCCGGTGAGGATCGGCGAGTCGGCGGGCTCGACGCCGACGATGGTGACCTCGGGCTTGTACTTGCGCAGGGTGCGGCCCGCGCCGGTGAGGGTGCCGCCGGTGCCGATGCCCGCGACGAAGATGTCCACGGCGCCGTCGGTGTCGGCCCAGATCTCCTCGCCGGTGGTGCGCGAGTGGATCTCCGGGTTCGCGGGGTTGCCGAACTGGCGGGCGAGAACCGCGTTGTCGGTCTGCGCGACGATCTCCTCGGCCCTGCGCACGGCACCGGCCATGCCCTCGGCGCCGGGGGTGAGCACGATGTCCGCGCCGTACGCGCGCAGCATCACGCGGCGCTCGGTCGATGCCGTCTCCGGCATCGTGAAGATGGCCTTGTAGCCGCGGGCCGCCGCGACCATCGCGAGGGCGATGCCGGTGTTGCCGGAGGTGCCCTCCACGATGGTTCCGCCCGGCTTGAGCTCGCCGGACTTCTCGGCGGCGTCGATGATCGCGACACCGATCCGGTCCTTGACGCTGTTGGCCGGGTTGTAGAACTCCAGCTTGGCGACGACCTGCGCCTGCGCACCGTCGGTCAGGCGGTTCAGACGGACGAGCGGCGTGCGCCCGACCAGCTCGGTGACGTTGTTGTAGATCTGGCTCATAGCGGGTCCTCTCCCTTGCGTATACGCCGGGCGTCACTGTTCGTTAGGTGTATTCCACCACTGCCACTCCCGCCGCCCCACACCGCACCCCAGAAACGGGTGAAGGGCACCTGTGACCGGTCAGACCGATCACAGGTGCCCTTCACCCGAAACGGGGAGGTGGCTCAGCCGAGGCGCTGCTTGAGGGCCTCGAACTCGTCACGCACGCCGGACGGGACCTTCTCGCCGAGGAACTCGAACCACTCCTCGATCAGCGGCAGTTCCGCCTTCCACTCGTCGACGCTGACCGCGAGGGCCTCGTCGACGTCGGCGGCGACCACGTCGAGCCCGGTCAGCTCGAGATCCGCCGCGGTCGGCACGAAACCGATCGGGGTGCTCTGCGCGCCCGCCTTGTGCTCGATGCGGTCCACGATCCACTTGAGGACGCGGGAGTTCTCGCCGAACCCGGGCCACAGGAACCGGCCGTCCGCACCGCGACGGAACCAGTTCACGTAGAAGATCTTCGGCAGCTTCTCCGCGTCGGCGTTCTTGCCGAGGGTGATCCAGTGGTTGATGTAGTCGCCCGCGTTGTAGCCGATGAACGGGATCATCGCCATCGGGTCGCGGCGGACGGCGCCCACCTTGCCCTCGGCGGCGGCGGTCTGCTCGGACGACAGCGTCGCGCCGAGGAAGGTGCCGTGCTGCCAGTCGAACGACTCCGCAACCAGCGGGACCGTCGTCTTGCGGCGGCCGCCGAACAGGATCGCCGAGATCGGCACGCCCTGCGGGTCGTCCCACTCGGGGGCCAGGATCGGGCACTGCGACATCGGCGTGCAGTACCGCGAGTTCGGGTGGGCGGCCTTCTCGCCGGACTCGGGGGTCCAGTCGTTGCCCTTCCAGTCGATCAGGTGCTGCGGGTCGCCCTCAAGGCCCTCCCACCAGACGTCGCCGTCGTCGGTCAGCGCGACGTTGGTGTACAGCGTGTTGCCCGCCTCGACCGTCTTCATCGCGTTCGGGTTCGAGCCGTAGTTGGTTCCGGGCGCGACGCCGAAGAACCCGAACTCCGGGTTGACGGCGTACAGCCGGCCGTCCTCACCGAAACGCATCCAGGCGATGTCGTCGCCGAGGGTCTCGGCGCGCCAACCGGGGATGGTCGGCTGGATCATCGCGAGGTTCGTCTTGCCGCAGGCGGACGGGAACGCGGCCGCGATGTAGTAGTTCTTGTTCTCCGGCGAGATCAACTTGAGGATCAGCATGTGCTCGGCCAGCCAGCCCTCGTCGTGGGCCATCGCCGACGCGATGCGCAGCGAGTAGCACTTCTTGCCGAGGAGGGCGTTGCCGCCGTAGCCGGAACCGTAGGACCAGATCTCGCGGTCCTCCGGGAAGTGGGTGATGTACTTGGTGTCGTTGCACGGCCACGGCACGTCGGCCTGGCCCTCGGCGAGCGGCGCGCCGACGGAGTGCAGCGCCTTCACGAACGGCTTGTCCGTGCCGAGCTTGTCCAGGGCGGCCTGACCCATGCGGGTCATGATGCGCATCGACACGACAACGTACTCGGAGTCGGTGATCTCGACGCCCAGCTTCGGGTCGGCCGCACCGAGCGGGCCCATGCAGAACGGCACCACGTACATGGTGCGACCGCGCATGCTGCCGCGGTACAGGTCGGTCATGAGGCCGCGCATCTCGGCCGGGTCCATCCAGTTGTTGGTGGGGCCTGCGTCGATCTCGTTGCGCGAGCAGATGTAGGTGCGCGACTCGACGCGCGCCACGTCGGACGGGTCGGAGTTGCCGAGGAACGAGTTCGGCTTCTTCTCGTCGTTGAGACGGGTGAAGGTGCCGGCCTCGACCAGCTTGGTGGTCAGCCGGTCCCACTCCGCGTCCGAACCGTCGGCAAACACGACGCGGTCGGGCTGCGTCAGCTCGGCCACCTCGCGAACCCAGGCGAGAAGCTCGCCGTGCGAGGTGGGCGCGGGGTCGGTGCCATTCAGACCTGGAATGGTCGCTGAGGTCATCAAACTCTCCCTGGGGTGTTCCGGAATCGTGTCACCGCGCCCCGCCCTCCGACGGTGCTCGATGTCGCGCGATTGACCCCTCTCGGCGGGGCGCTACCCGCTGTTCCGTCTCCGTGTGCGAGTGGTTTCACACGGCCGACGACGACGCGGGCGCCGGGTGTCCTGCTATGAGGTTAGCGCTGTGTGTCCGTCTGATGGGAACCGGGTCGCGTCGGATCGCTCACAGGAACGATTCAGTGATCGGGCGAGGTCCCCGACACGACTGCGGCGGTGACGACAGGGTCGTCACCGCCGCAGTCGGGCGTCGTGCGCTCGAATCAGCTGAGGCTGCCCTCGATCACGTTCAGGATGGCGTCGCCGAGGACGTCACTGATCGAACCGGTGGAGCTGAGCTGGCCCTCCGCGGAGCCGAGCCCGGTCTCGTCCGCGACGGACAGCACCGACTCGCCCGCGTTGGGGATGCGCACCTTGAAGCAGGCGGTCAGGCCCGGCAGCTCGGTGCCGACGCCGACGGTGCCCGCGACGCCGACGCCGCCGGAGGTGACGGCCGAGCCGGGGACCGCGTTCTTCGGGACGAGGTAGGTGGTCTCGAGGGTGACCGGGTTACCGGAGTTCACGAACCAGCCGGTGCTGGTGAACTTCCAGCCGCCCGCGTTCGGCGTGGGGGTCACCGGCTCGGGCTGCTGGCCACCCACCGCGTTGTACGCGGTGATCGTCGACTCGATCGGGGCGTCGAAGCCCTCCGGCGCGAACTCGGTGATGGTGTTGACGTACGGGTTGCCGATGCCGGTGGTACCGATGACGGTCTTGTAGGTGACCTTGGTTCCGCCCGCGGCCTCGGACACGTTGACCGAGCGGTTGTAGGTGTGCGTGATGCCCCAGGTGCTGGCGTCGTTCTTGCTGGCACTGCTGGACTGGTTGCAATCGGCGGCGCTGGCGACGCCGGTTCCGAGGCCGAGGCCGACGACCGCGCCCGCGGCGACGAGGGCACCGGAGGCGGCGACTGCGGTGATGCGGCGCATCGAGGATCGGGACATGGAGATCTCCGTTTCGATCAGGTCAGGCCCCGCGCATCCCACCGCGGTCGGCCCGGTGAAGGTGTGACATGTGCGTGATCGGGGTCACGCACCCGACCTTTATACGGACATTCGTCCAGTTTGCTGTGCGTTTTCGGAAATTCGCTCAACAGCAGGTCCCGCGGTCACAACCGGCCCGCGTCGATCCGGCTCCAGTGCACGGTGCCGTCGGCCGCCCGCCGCGGCTCCCACGCCGCGTAGTCGCCGTCGCCCTCGACCCGGGTCAGGTGGTCGGCGCTGCCGTCACCGTCGAGGTCGGAGGCGACCGTCACCCCGCCCGAGTCGACGAACGTCGCGGTGTCGAGAACACCGTCGGAGTTCAGGTCGACGGTCGGGTCGGTGACCGCGAACTCGCCGAGCGGGCCCGCGTCCACGGTCACCGGAAGCGGGTCGCCAAATCCCATCGCCAGCATCTCGTCGTGCATCGTCGACCCCCTCGCTCCCGCCGGTCCGACCCGCAGACCGGTCACTGCCCGATTGGACGCGCCCGCGCCGCCTCCGGTTCCGCCAGCGCGCGGTCCAGGTCCGCGAGATCCCGCTCGATCGCCGACAGCCTGCCGGCCGCGCGGGTCGCGCTCTCCCGCAGCGCCCGGTCCACCGCGATCAGCACCGGTTCGGTCGCCGCCACCCGCGCGCGGTGCGCGGCGCCGATCGCCTCGATGAGCGTGGCCTCGGCCTCCACCAGCCGGGTCAGCGACCGCTGCTCGAGCCCGGACCGCACCTGCGCCATCGTCTCGGCCAGCCACTGCCGCAGATGCGCGCGATCCGCAGCGAGTCCGCGCAGCCGGGTCAGCCACCACGCAGCGACGCCGCCGATCAGCAGGCTCAGCGGGGCCACGATCAGGTCGAGGGCCGCGATCCCCGACAGCGGCGATGCCACCAACCGCCCCAACCCGACCCCGGCGGACGCCCCGACGACCACCACCATCCGGTCCTCGACACCCCGGTGCCGGGGTTCGGGATCCGCGACCGTCGGCGGCGGGCGATGCGGCCCCGGCGCCGGGTGCGCCGCGCCGAGCACCTGCGCCCCCAGCTCGGTCAGCACCGTGGTCGTTGCCGCGTCGAGTTCGACGGTCAGCGCCGCGACCTCCGCGCGCACCCGGTGCGCGAATCCGGCGAGACCGGGTCGATCCGCGCGATCGAGGGGCGACCGCAGCGCTGTCGCGGTCCCCCGGACCCGCTCCCCGACCTGATGCGCGAGATCCACCCTGGCCAGCGCCGTCAGCCGCCGCAGCGCCGCCGATGCCTGCGCCCGCGGCTCGTCGCGGCCCGCGATCAGCTCCGCCCGCCGGGCCCGCAGCCGCGGGGTGTCGTCGTCGCGGCGCAGGTCGTCCGCGGTCCCCCGCACCACCGACCGGGTGCGTTCCAGGGCGGCTCGTCTGCCACGACCGGGGTCGACCCGGGCCAGTGCCGCGACGACCGCGTCCCGCAGGCCCGGCAGACCGCGGCCCGTGCGCGCGGACACCGGCAGGATCGACGCGGGCACGACAACCGGCGCGTGGTCGGCGAGCAGGACGGTGTCGCGCTCGCGCACCACCGCCCAGTCCCGGTGCGCGTCGACCTTGGTCAGCGCGACCAGGACCGCACTCCCGCGCCCCGCAACGGCGCGGAGGAGGTCGAGGTCGTCCCGACCGATCGGGGCCGCGGCGGCGACGACGAACACGGTGACCGCCGCGACGCGGTCGTGGCCGTCCACGACGTCGACGTCCGGCAACACGGCCCGCAACCGGACCGCCAGGGCGCTGACCCCGCTGCCCGGTGGTCCGACGACGGCAACCACCGGGCCCGGCGGCTGCGGGTGCCAGCGGTCCAGCACGTGCGCGGCGTCCCGGTCAGGCACGGTGACCACCGTCCCGGACGGCCGCACGATGAAGGGCGAGGGCCGCGCGGGCGGACGCCGCGTCGGGCGCGGTGTTGCGCCGGACCCGCCACTGGCGGGCCCGATCCCGGTCGGACCCGGTCCCGACCGCATCGGGCCCGGCCGGATCGGGCACCGCCGCGGCGAGGGCAGCAAGCCGCACCCCGTCATCGGAGGCAAGGAAGCTCTCGACGTGGTCGCGGCGGCTCCCGTCCCGCGCCGACGCGCGCAGCAGGGCCAGCAGGGCGGCGGCCCGAGCGGTGCGGGCGGCGGCCATCCGCCGGACGAGCACCTCGCGGAGCGTCTCGACCCCGGCGATGTCGCCCACCGCGGTGACCGGCAGGCACTCGGTCCGGAACTCGGCGGACACCCGGGCCGCGGCCCCCGCCGCGTCGCCAACCGTGTCCGCCTTACCGAGCACCAGGACCGGGCGGGCGCCCGCCGCGGCCGCGCAGTCCCGGTCCGACCGGCGCGGTGGATCCAGCAGGACGAGGACAACGACGTCACCGGTGAGGACCGGGTCGGCGACGCCGGGTTTGTCCCACGCCGCGGTCGCACCGATGTCGGCGCCGGGAATCGTGCCGAGTGCGGCAACCAGCGCGGACCGGCCGACACCCGCCCGCCCGGTCACCTCGATCCGGATCGGGTCGGTGACCGCGGCCCAGCGGCGCGCCAGGTCGGCGGCGATCCCCGGATCGGGCGGGTCCATCCGCGCCCCGAAGCCGGCGATACCGGCACCTGTCGACGCCATCGCGTCACCCCCTGAACTGACACATCGCGCCCTCCCCCGGCGCGGGTCCATGATCGCAGCCCGACGCCGCACGCGGCGGCGATCGCTCGAATCGGCCGCCCGGTCAGGCCACCATCGCGCCGATCACGAGGAACCCGCAGATCAGGACCGCCAGGATCGCCAGCAGCGGCAGGATGAAACGGAGGTACCTGTTGTAGCCGACCTTCGCGAACGTCAAGCCGCCCATGATCACCGCGCTCGTCGGCACCCACAGGTTCATCCACCCATTCGACGCCGCCCACGCGGTCACGACCAGCGACCTCGGCACGTCCGCGAACGCCGCGAGCGGGGCCATGATGGGCATGACCAGGGTCGCGTGCCCGGACGTGCTGGGGATCAGGAAGGCCAGCGGCAGGTTGACGAGCCAGACCAGCACGACGAACACCCCGGACGTTGCGCCGCTGACCGCGCTCTCGAGCGAGTGCAGGACGGTGTCGGTGATCTTGGAGTTGTTCATGATGACGGTGATGCCGCGGGCGACGGCAACCACCAGGGCCGGGGCGATGAAGTCGCCCGCGCCCTGGATGAGCGTGGAGCTGACCTTCTGTTCCCCCATCCTGGCGACGCAGCCGACCACGATCGTCGCGACCAGGAACAGGGCCGCGAGCTGCGGGAACGACCACCCCAGCTCCCACCCGTACGGCTCCGCGTCGGGATTGCCGGTGAGCGCGCTCGACCACGGGATCACCGAGAAGATCATCAGCACGAACGTCGCGAGCAGCAGCCACAACACCACCTGCTGGGTCCGGGTCAGCGGCTCGACCTTCGCGGTCGCGGCCTGCTCGGCGATCTCCTTGTCCCCGGGAAGGAGCCCGACGAGGGAGCGCTCCGGGTCGCGGCGGACGCGGCGCGCGTACCGCATCACGTAGCCGATGGTGACGGTGGTGAGGACGATCAACATGACGACGCGGAGCACGATGCCGTCGCCGATCGAGACACCGGCGGCCGAGGAGGCGACGCCGATCGCGAACGGATTGACCGTCGAGCACAGCGTGCCGATCCCCGCACTGAGCAGGATCGCGGCGGCCGCGACCAGCCGATCGAAGCCGAGCGCCAGCATCAGCGGGACGATGAGCCCGAAGAAGCCGAGGGTTTCCTCCGCCCACCCCTCCACGGAGCCGAGCAGCGCGAACAGCGCCATGATCCCGACGACCATCAGCCCACCCCGGTCGCGCAGCCGGTGCGCGAGCCTGCCGATGCCGCGATCGAGGGCGCCGGTCGCGAACACCACCGTGATGAAGGCACCGATGGCGAGGACGAAGAAGAAGACCCCGACGCTGCCGTACAGGTCGCCGGTGTTGTCGGCCGCGACCTGCCCGGTCTCGGTGTCCTGGATGCCGTAGAGGCCGTTGACCGGCGACATCAGCAGGTCGCCGAGCCTGCCCCAGAAGTCGAGCGGCGGGTCGATCCGCTGATAGGACCCGGCGATCGGGTTCCCGTCCGGATCGCGCTGGTACTGCCCGCTCGGCACGACGAAGGCGATCAGCCACACCACGACCGCGACCAGCGCCAATACCGTCAGCGCGGAGGGGAAGGACCGCTGCCGCGCCTCGGTCCCGGTGTTCTCCTGGCCCGCCGCGTCTTCCGAATTCGACTGTGCCATCGCAGGACCCGTCCCTGTTGATGTGAGGTCGTCCCAGTAAAGCCGACGCCAGCGCCGCGCGCCCGCCGAGTGCGTCTCGGCGGGCGCGGACCTCCCCGCCGTGAGACGGTGGAGCCCGCAGAGTGTTCCCGTCGAGGAGGCGTGCCCATGTCGACCCCGATTCCGGCACCACGTCCGCACCATCCGGTCCGCGTCGAGCGCACTGCGTGGATCCCGATGCGGGACGGGGTGCGCCTGTCGGCACGCATCTGGTTTCCGGCGGACGTCACCGACCCGCAGCCCGCCGTGATGGAGTACATCCCCTACCGCAAGAACGACGGCACCGCCGCCCGCGACGTGAGCCTGCACGCCGCGTTCGCACAGGCAGGCTACGTCGCACTGCGGGTGGACAACCGGGGTAGCGGGGACTCGGAGGGCATCATGCTCGACGAGTACCACGCCACCGAACTCGACGACGCGGTGCAGATCCTGGAATGGCTTGCCGCGCAACCGTGGTGCGACGGGAACGTCGCGATGCTCGGCAAGTCGTGGGGCGGATTCAACGGACTGCAGGTCGCGGCGCTGGGCCCGCCGCAGCTCAAGGCCATCGTGACGGTGTGCTCCACCGACGACCGGTACGCCGACGACGTGCACTATCTGGGCGGGTCGCTGCTGGCGTCCGAGGCGCTGCCGTGGGCGTCGACCATGCTCTGCTACAACGCCCGCCCGCCGGACCCGGACGTGGTCGGGGACCGCTGGCGGGACGAGTGGTTCACCCGGATGGAGCAGACGCCGTCGTTCATCGGCACCTGGCTCACGCATCAGCGCAGGGACGCGTACTGGAAGCACGGCTCGGTGATCGAGAATCCGGGGGCGATCACCGCCGCCGTGCTGTCAATCAGCGGCTGGGCCGACCCCTACCGCGGCGCGGTGCTGCGCCTACTCGAGGAGCTCTCGTCACCGGTGAAGGGCCTGATCGGACCCTGGGCGCACACCTACCCGCATCAGGCGTCCCCCGGGCCGGCGATGGACTTCATCGGCGAATGCCTGCGCTGGTTCGACTGCCACCTGCGCGGCAGCGACGACGCGGCCACCCGGCTGCCCGCGCTGCGCGCCTGGATCCCGGACCCGGTCCCGCTCGGCAGCGACGAGGGCGAGCGGCCGGGGCGCTGGGTGACCGAGCCGGTCTGGCCGCCCGAGGGGCGGGCGCCGCACGAGTGCGCGCTCGCCGGCCGCGGCCTGCACCTGTCGGGCGTCGCGCCCGAACCCGGTGGCGCGGTCACCCGGCTGCGGTCCCCGCTGGCGATCGGCTCGGCGGCGGGCAACGTGCTGCAGTTCGGCGACCTCGCGGGCAGGCCCGGCGACCAGGCCGCCGACGACGGACGCTCGCACACCTTCGACTCGCCGCCGCTGACCGAGCGGCTCGAGATCCTCGGGCGGTCCGAGGTGGAGCTGTCGGTCTCGGCGGACCGACCGCAGGCGCAGCTGGCGGTGCGACTGTGCGAGGTGACCCCCGACGGCACGTCCCGGCTGGTGACGGCGGGCCTGCTCAATCTGACGCACCGGTCGGGTCACGAGCATCCCGAGCCCCTCGAGCCGGGGCGGGTGTACCGGGTGACGGTCCCGGTGTTCGCGACCGGTCACGCGTTCGGGGTCGGCAGCCGGGTCCGGGTCAGCGTCTCGGCCTCGTTCTGGCCGTGGGCGTGGCCGTCCCCGGAGCCGGTGACGGTGACCGTTGCCCCGGACCCGGGGGTGCTGCGGCTGCCGATCCGGCCGGTCGACGCGGCGCCGGACGGCGAACCGACCGCTCCGCCGCCACCGGACCCGCCCAGCTCGCTGGACGTCGTCGACGTGCCAGCAACCCGAACAATCAGCTGGGATCCGGTGACCCGCACACAGGTCGTCGAGATGACGTTCTCGGACGGCACCACCACCGACCGGGCCGACGGGCTGACCCGCACCGAAACCGAACTGAACCGCTTCCGCCTCCGGGAGGGCGATCCGACGGCAACCGTGGTCGAGTGCGAACGGTCGGACGCGATCGGCCGGGGCGACTGGAGCACGAAGGTGGCGACCTACAGCCGGATGACGTGCACGGCGACCGACTACTTCGTTGCCGACCGGCTGGTCGCGTACGAGAACGGTGTCGAAGTGTTCACAAAGAGTTGGTACACGACGGTGCCGAGGGACCAGTCGTAGCCGGGAACAAAGTCACAGGTCATGGCAATTTCTGTGGTCGAAGCGACGGTCGCGGCACCACCTCGGCGGTCCCGCGCCACGGTGCCGCCGACCCCGAAACCCTCAACCCATCCTTGAGGGCCTGCTGCAGGAAACGGCCTCCATGCGTGACAATGGTCCGGTGAATGACGCCGAACCCCGGGTGGAGGGTGCCGCCGACCGCGGCTCCCGCCTGTATCCCCGGGTGACCAGTTTCCGCTCCCGCCGCGGCTCCCTCACGGACCCCCAGCAACAGTGCTGGGACCGGACATGGCCGACGATCGGCGCCGATGTCTCGGACTCCCCCCTCGATCTCGACGGGTGGTTCGGCAGGCACGCGCCGACCGTCATCGAGATCGGCTGCGGAACCGGCACCGCCACCACCGCGATGGCGAAGGCCGAACCCGAGACCAACCTGCTGGCCGTTGAGGTGTACCGGCCGGGACTCGCCCAACTCCTGCAGTCGATCGAACGCGACGGCATCACCAACATCCGCGTCCTGCGCGGTGACGCGATGGACGTGCTGGAGAACATGCTGGCACCGCAGTCGCTGATCGGCGCCCGGGTCTTCTTCCCCGACCCGTGGCCGAAGGCCCGCCACCACAAGCGCAGGCTGCTGCAGCCGCCGACGTTCGCGCTGCTCGCGGACCGACTCGCGCCCGGCGGCCTGCTGCACGTGGCCACCGACCACGCCGACTATGCAGAATGGATAGCCGAGACAGGCGACGCCGAACCGCGGTTGACCCGACTCGACTGGGACGAGCTGGCCAGCGGCGTGATCGACTCCCCGATGACCCACGAACGTCCGGTCACGAAGTTCGAGGACAAGGCACACCGCGTCGGCCGTCCGATCACGGAGATGATCTGGGGAAAGGTCAACGGATGAGCGTCAGCGAACGATTACCTGAGTCGGTCGGGGCCCTCGACGAGACCGGTCGGGAACCCCGACCACCACGCCGGGTACTGCTGGTCTGGGACGCGCCGAACCTCGATATGGGGCTCGGCGCAATTCTGGGTGGCCGCCCCACCGCCGCGTACCGGCCCCGGTTCGACGCGCTCGGACGCTGGCTGCTCGGCCGGACCGCCGAACTGGCCGGAACGAGCCCGGTGCGGCTCGAGCCGGAGGCGACGGTGTTCACGAATATCGCGCCCGGCAGCGCCGACGTCGTGCGACCCTGGGTCGAGGCACTGCGGAACGTCGGTTTCGCGGTGTTCGCGAAACCGAAGATCGACGACGACAGCGACGTCGACGCCGACATGCTCGACCACATCGCGCTGCGCGCCCGCGATGGCGGGCTGGCCGGTGTCATGGTCGCGTCCGCCGACGGGCAGGCGTTCCGGGTTCCGCTCGAGGGCATCGCAGCAAGCGGTGTTCCCGTGCAGGTGCTCGGTTTCCGTGAGCATGCCAGCTGGGCGGTGTCCTCGGAGATCCTCGAGTTCGTCGATCTCGAGGACATACCCGGTGTGTTCCGCGAGCCGCTGCCCCGAGTCAGCCTGGACTCGCTGCCCGACGAGGGTGCCTGGCTGCAGCCGTTCCGTCCCCTGTCCGCCCTGCTCCTCGGACGTCAAGGAGTGCAATAGTGTTCGCTACCTGGGGTCGTCTCGTCTACCACCTCCGATTCTCGGTGATCGGGGTGATGGTCGCGCTGATGCTCGGCCTCGGCGCGTACGGCCTCGGCGTAGACAAGCACGTCAGTCAGAGCGGTCTCTTCGACCCCGACTCGGACTCCGTTGCTGCGGCCGAACTCGCCGACGGCACCTTCGGCCGCGACACCACCGCGGACGTGGTGCTCCTCTATACGGCGCCCGAGGGCAAGACCGTCGACGACCCGACGTTCGCGGCGAAGATCACCAAGAACCTCGAAGAGGTGGTCACGAACAATCCGGACCAGATCCTCAAGCTCAACGGCAGCTACTGGTCCACCAAGCTCGCGCAGCTGGCCGATGCCACCAAGGAGCACGCGGTCGCCAGCGTCGCGATCGCCGGTGCCAACGACACCGAGGTCGCGGCGAACTTCCGCGAGGTCCGGGACCAGTTCTATATCGACGGCATCGACGTGCAACTGGCCGGATTGCAGCCGGTCAGCGGCACGATCAACGACACGATGGCGAACGACCTCAAGCGGATGGAGATCCTCGCGATCCCCGCGGTCGGTGTGCTGCTGTTCTTCATCTTCGGCGGCATCGTCGCCGCCGCGCTGCCGCTGATCGTCGGCGGCCTGACGATCATCGCCGCGAACGGCGTGGTGAAGCTGTTCACCCAGTTCACCGAGGTGAACGCATTCGTCCTTTCCGTCGTCTCGCTGATCGGTCTCGGCCTGGCGATCGACTACGGCCTGTTCATGGTGAGCCGGTTCCGTGAGGAATTGGCCGAGGGCTACAACACCGGGGACGCGGTCCGCCGCACCGTGATGACCGCGGGCCGCACCGTCGTGTTCTCCGCGACGATGATCGTCGCGAGCCTCGGCGGCCTGATGCTGTTCCCACAGGGCTTCCTCAAGTCGATGGCATACGGTGCCATATCCGCAGTGCTGCTAGCCGCCCTGATCTCGGTGACGGTGCTGCCCGCGATCCTCGGCATTCTCGGTCGGCGGGTCGACGCGCTCGGCCTGAAATTCATGCGCAAGACCAAGACCGCCGAGGAGATTGAGAACAGCTACTGGGGCCGGACCACCCAGTGGGTGATGAAGAACCCGCTCAAGGTCGCGATCCCGATCGTGGTCGGCCTGCTGCTGCTGACCATCCCGATCTCCAACGTCAAACTCGGTGGCATCAACGAGACCTATCTACCGCCCGACAACCCGACCCGGGTCGCGCAGGAACAGTTCGACGAGCTGTTCCCGAACAACCGCACCGAGCCGATCAAGCTGGTGATCGAGGGCGCGCAGGGCGCGCAGCTGACCCAGATCGTCAAGGAGGCCAGCGAGGCGCCCGGCCTGGTCGAGAAGTTCACGATCAATAACCCGACCAAGGACGGCGTCACCGTCTTCAAGGCGGGCCTCGTCGACCGGAACGACGCGGAAGCGACCGTCGACCACCTGCGATCGATGGACGTTCCCGACGGGGTGACGGTGCTGGTCGGCGGCACCCCGGTGCTTGAGCACGACTCGATCGCCGCGCTGCTCGACAACCTGCCGCTGATGGTGATCACGGTCCTCCTGCTGACCACACTGCTGATGTTCCTGGCGTTCGGATCGCTGGTGCTGCCGATCAAGGCCGTGCTGATGACCGCGCTGGGTCTCGGCGCCACCCTCGGCATCCTGACCTGGATCTTCATCGACGGGCACGGCGCCGGGCTGATGAACTTCACTCCGGGCCCGATCATGGCGCCGGTACTGGTGCTGATCATGGCGATCATCTACGGCCTGTCCACCGACTACGAGGTGTTCCTACTGTCCCGGATGGTGGAGGCCCGCGCGCAGGGCGCCAGCACCACCGAGGCCGTCCGCGTCGGCACCGCGCACACCGGCCGCCTCATCACCGCCGCCGCACTGATCCTGATCGTCGTCACCGGCGCGTTCGCGTTCTCCGAACTGGTGATGATGAAGTACATCGCCTACGGCATGATCGCCGCGCTGATCATCGACGCCACCCTGATCCGGATGGGCCTGGTGCCCGCGGTGATGAAGCTGCTCGGCGACGACTGCTGGTGGGCGCCGGCCTGGATGAAGCGCATCCAGGAGCGCCTCGGCCTCGGCGAGCCGGTCCTCGACGACGAGCGGATGCCCGACGACGTCCCCGAGATCGAGGCGGTCGGCGTCCCAGCGCCGCAACCGGCGACCGGTGCCCGCCGACGGACCACGCCGCTGACCCGCGAGGCGGTCGAGCGGGTGCTGCCGCCGCGGACCGCCGCCGCGTCCCGGATCGCGGCGACCGCGGAGCCGCTGGTCGGCGAGCCGATGACCGAGCCGATTCCCCAGGTACGGCCGCAGCCCAAGCCGGGTCCCGGCCCGGCAGCGCCCGCTCCCGGCCCGGCAGCGCCCGGTCCGGCGCCGCAGGCCCGCGATGCCCGTCCGGCACCGCCGCAACCGGCACCGCGGCCTACCGCACCGGCGCCTCGGCCCACACCCACGCCGCCGCCCACCTCGACGGATCGACCGATCGAGAGTTGGCTGTCGAGCCTGCGGACGCCGACGGCCGCCCCCGCCGCGGGTGGGGCGCCCGGATCGGCGGCGGCGAACGGCGCGACGCCCGCCCCCCAGGCGCGCCCGACGCCGCCTGCTCCCGCGCCCACCCCGCCCCCGGCACCCGCGCCGCGGCCCGCCGCGGCACCACGACCCGTCGAGGCACCGCGCCCGCCTGCCCCGCGACCGGCCGAGGCACCGCGTCCCGCGCCAGCGGCTCCTGCCCCGGCGACGGCGCCGTGGCCTGCCCCCGCACCCGCGCCGACCCCGACCCCGCCGCCGAGCGCGACATCGGACCCGGCGCCGTCCGCGGCGGGTGACGACGCGAACGCGGGCAGGCATCGGCGCACCGACGGGACGCCGACCGTCAGCGTCCGGGAACTGCTCGCCAGGCAGCGTCGGGACTGACGGCGCCGCCAAACGCGCTCAGCCGAGCAGGCGCTTGAGGCCGGTGCCGAACGGGTTCTTCGCGGTGACCGACCCAAACCGGACCCGACCGCGGACAACGAGGTGCAGCGGCCCGAACTGCGGGCCGCTGCGCACCTTGTTGGTTGCGCTGCCGCCGACCGTGTCGACGCCGTTGAGGTCGACGGTCGCCTCGACCGGAACGATCAGGTTGATCGACCCGCAGAAGCCGTCGATGGTCACGTCCACCACCTGAGACTGCATCACCGCCGACGTGAAATCGAGGGTGACGTCGGACAGCCAGTTCTCGACCCTCAGCGTCGGCGGCACATGCCAGACGCCCTTCCTGGTGACGCTCGACATCTTCGCGCGGATCACGTTCTGCGGCGGGATGACCTGCGGCGCGGCGGCCGCGTAGGCGGGCGCGGCCGGGGCGGTGGGCGCGGCCGGGGCGGTGGGCGCGGCCGCGGGTTCCTCCCCCACCGCGCGGATGCCCGGCAGGTCGTAGAGCACCGCGTTCAGCTCTCCACGGGTGCGGGCGGCGAGCGCGGTGTCCATCCGCTCGCTGAACTCCCCGAGGGACAGCATCCCCTGCCCCACCGCCCGCTGGAGCAGTTGCCCCACGTACTCGCGTTCCGCATCCGACACCCGCAGATCCCTGGCCTCCATACCGGACAGGATATGCACCGCCCCCGGTGCCCGTCAGGCCCCGGGCCGAGGTCCGGTCGCGAACGCGCGTGCGTACCGGGCGCCCGCCGCCAACAGCAGCAGTCCGACACCGATGAACGCGAGCACCCGGAACACCCCGTCGAGGGTCGCGAGGTCGAAGAGGAACAGCTTGGTCAGCGCCGCACCGGCGAGGGCGAGCCCGGAACCGAGCGCCAGGTGGGCGCGATCCGGACGGGTCAGGCCCCAACGCAGCAGGGCCGACGCCAGCACCATCCAGGCCACCGTCGCGGCGCACTGGCCCGCAACGAATCCCGGGTCGGTGCCGAGGATCGCGACCGCGCCGGTCACCACGACGGCCGTGCCCGCGTACACGATCACCACACCGCACCCGATCCACGCGGCGTCCACCCGGTCACCGCCGAGCAGGCCGAGAGATCGGGCGGTGACCGTCAGCAGGACCGCGACCACCGACAGCAACACTCCCGCGACGAGCACCGGGAACGAGCTGGTCACGCCGTCCGCGCTCACCAGCGCGGTGAGCGGCAGCTCGGCGTGGAACTGCGCCGCGCCGAGGATCCCGAACCCCGCCGCCGCGGCGAACGCGATCCGGGATCCGGCACGACCGGCGATCGTGACCAGGCCGAGCGCCAACACCAACAGCGTCACCGGCAACGCATCGTCCGGCGTTGCACCGACACTCGCCTGCAGCGTCGCCGCCGCCGCCACCGCAGCAATGGCTGCGCGGGTGTGGCCGGGCAGTCGGGGCGCGGCAACGAGGAGGGCGAGCAGTGCGGCGGCGAGGGAGCACTGCACAGCCACCTCGGGCCAGCGTGCCAGCACCCCACCGGACAACAACAGCGGAACCGTCGACGTCGCCAGCATCGCGGTCGCGGTCCCGTCACCGGCGCGGCGGTGGACCATCGACAATGCCGTGCCGACACCGACAACGGCGACCGCCACGGCAAGCGCAACGAGCGTCGACGCGGCAACCCCGCCGTGCTGGCCGATCGGATCGGAGCCGACGGCAGCGGCGGCGAACGCGGCGAGGAGGGCGAATACCACCGGAAGGGTGCGCGCCGCATGCAGATACGGCCAGTCCCTGCCGAGTTGCGGAACGAAACCGGCGATCTGCACCAGCAGCAGGAAGGCGAGCAGTGTCGGCGTCACACCGTCCGCGAGGACCGGCGCAAGGACCGCCACCGCCAGCACGACGAGCGCCGCCATCGGCTGCGAATCCCACCGCGTCGCAATGACCATGCCGCCGCAGGCGATCACCGCCGCCACCGCGAGGCCCACCGCGGGCGGCAGCCACCCGTAGTACGACGTCGCGGCGACGACGTCCAGGAATCCGCCCGCGATGCCGGTGCCGACCGCCGCGACCGCGCCGACCCGGCCGCCGCGGCGACCGGACATCCGCAGACCCGCCGCGATCAACGCCGCGGAGAACACCCCACCCGCCACCACCCGCGCGGCCGGCCCGAAATACCCGGCATGCGCGGCGAGCACCAGCAGCATCACGACACCGATCACGGTGACCGCGCCGCCCGCGACCGCCAGCACCCGACTCACCAGTCCGTCACGCTGCCACCAGGGTTCCCGCGCGGGCGCGGGTTGCGCTGCCGGCACTGCTGGCAGTGGCGGCGCCGAGTGCCACGCATGCGGGTACCCCGGCGGATGCGGGTACACCGGTTGCGCTGGTGCGGCCGGAGGCACCTGCCCCGCCGCGCCCCACGCATCCACCTGCGCCCTGAACCGGGCCAGGTCCGCTGCGACCTCGTGCATCCGCTGCCCGAGCGTGGCAAGCTCGCCGGGCAGCCGACCCATCAACTGCGGATCGATCTGGGAACCACCGTCATTGACCATGATCCGAGCATCGTCGCGTCGGCACGCCATGCGCATGAGTAGTTCCCCCCGGCCCGGCCGGGGGTTTTCCTGATGCACCCGGCGGTGCGCTCAGTCCAGTCCCCGCTCGATGGCATACCTGGTCAATTCGACCCGGTTCGCCAGCTGCAGTTTCCGGAGGGTGGCCTGAACGTGGTTCTCCACCGTCCGGTGACTCAACGAGAGCCGGGTGGCGATCTGCTTGGCGCTCAACCCCTTCGCCACCAGCCGCAGGACCTCGGTCTCCCGGTCGGTCAGCCGGGGGACGCCGGAATCGGGTCCGGCGGCGTGCGCGCTCGCCATGCGTCGATACTCCCCCAACACCAGGCCAGCCAGCCCCGGCGTGAACACGGCCTGCCCGGCCGCGGTTGCCTCGACGGCCGCGACCAATTCGGCAACGGACGCGCTCTTGACCAGGTAGCCGACGGCACCGGCCTTGACCGCATCGAGCACGTCCGCCCGCTCCGCCGACGCGGAGAGCACCAGCACCCGCGACGCGGGCGAGACCGTCAGCACCGCCGCCGTCGCCTCGGCCCCGTTGCCGTCAGGCAACTGCATGTCCATCAGCACAACCGCGGGCCGGACCGCCCCGGCGCGGCTGCGCGCGGCGTCCACCCCATCCGCGGTGGCGACCACCTCGAACCCGTGCTCGGCCAGGTCCCGCGCGACCCCGTCCCGCCAGATCGGGTGATCGTCGACCACCATCACCGTCACCGACTCCGTCACGCCAGCCCCTCCTTGCTCACCCGGATCTCCCATTCGACGCCCTCCCCCTCCGCGGTGTCCAGCGTGGCGGTCCCGCCAAGCGCAGCCACCCGGCCCCGGATCGACCGGGACACCCCCATCCGGCCCTCCGACGCCGCCACCTCGAGTCTCCCCGGCGCGATCCCGACACCGTCGTCCCGCACCGACACGATCACCTCGCCACCCAGATCTTCCAGCAGGACATACGCTTTCGCGCTCGCGCCGGCGTGCAGCTCCACATTCGACAGTGCGGTCCGCACCACCGCCGCCACCTCCTCCGCCCGCCGACGCGGCATCACCACCGGCTCGGCGGGCGCCGACACCGACACGGCGGTGCTGGATTCGACGCGCAGCAGCGCGCGCAGGTCCACCTCTGCGGCATCGCCCGCGAGGGACGGTGCCGCCTGCTCCGAGATCAGCTCCCGCAACGCCACCTCCTGCTCACCGGCCAGGGTCGCTAATTCCGCTGCCGGGCCACCGATTTCACTTCCCCGGCGGCGCACATACGCGAGCACCTGCAGCACCCCGTCGTGCACCTCCCGACCGAGCCGCTCCCGTTCCTCGGTCGCCGCGGCAAGATGGGCGGCCCGCTCCAGTTGCGCCTGCGCCCGCCGCGCCGTGTTCGCCGCCATCCCGACCGCCAGCCCCACCGACACCAGCACCGGGGCCGTCGCGTCCCGCGCCAGATCCAGGTCGAATCGTCCGCTGACCACCGCATCCGTCACCGCAACGAGCAACCCCGCGACCACCCCGACCACCGGGCCACGCAGGATCGCCGCCGAGATCACCGCATTCGTCGCCCACAGCGTCGTCGGAAGGGTCTGATGGGTGGAGTACCAGCCCGGGTCCGCCACCAGCCGCGTCGCCCCCATCACCGCGAGCACCACCACGAGATCCGCGATCACCCAGCCGCGCCGCGCGCCCGTGTCCCGCGACAGCGCGACCGCCGCCACCCCCGACCAGACAGCCATCGACGCGACCAGCACCCAGCTGAGGGTCGGGCGGGTGTACTCGGCGACCGCGGTCAGCTGATAGCCGACCGCGTACGCCAGCGTCGCCAGCCGGAACACCTGCGCCGCCCGCCACAGTGGAGCCGTCGGTCGGCTCCGCTCCGCTGCGCGCCCGGGTGGAGCCGTCGGTCGGCTCCGCTCCGCTGCGCGCCCGGGTGGAGCCGTCGGTCGGCTCTGCCCCGTCGGTCGGCTCACGGCTGCGGGTCCGGGCTGGCCGGGAACAGTGGCAGCGCCGGATCGTCGACATCCACCTCACCGGGAACCTCGATCGGGTCCCGCGCCAGCAGGGACCGGATCGCGGTGTTGAGAACGGCAACGATCGGGACGGCGAGCAGGCCCCCGACAATGCCCGCCAGCACGATGCCGGTGGTGATGGCCAGCACCACCGCCACCGGATGCAGCCGCACCGCCCGACCGAGCAGCAGCGGCTGCAGCACGTGGCCCTCAAGCTGCATGATGCCGATGATGATGCCGAGCGTGATCAGGGCCGTCACCAGCCCCTTGGTGACGAGGGCGACGAGCACCGCGACGAAGCCGGTGACGAAGGCACCGACGATCGGGATGAACGCGCCGATGAACACCAGTGACGCGAGCGGCAGCGCCAGCGGGACACCGAGGATCGCGAGCCCGGCGCCGATCCCGATGGCGTCGGCCGCCGCAACGACAACGGTCGCGCGAACGTACCCGACGAGCGAACCGAATCCCTGGCTCCCGGCGAGCCGGACCCGCGCCCGTGACCCCGTAGGCACGAGCCGGGTGACGAACTCCCAGATCTGGGCGCCGCCGTAGAGGAAGAAGACGAGCGTAAACAGCGTCAGCGCGGCACCGGTAAACAGTTCGCCGATCACCCGGCCGGTCGCGACGGCGCCGCTGGTGACGGCCTCCCGGTTGTCCTGGATCGTCTCGACGATCGAGTCGCCTGCGCGGCGGATCTGGTCCTCGGAGAAGTGGAAGGGGCCGACGGTGAGCCAGTCCTGAATCTGATGAACGGACGCGGTGAACTGGTCGGTCAGCTCGGGTAGCCCGACCACGAACTGCTCGACGACGAAGGTCATGATGCCCGCGACGATGCCGATCGCGGCGACCAGCACCACAACGACCGCCGCCCCGCGCGGCACTCCCTTGCCGTGCATCCAGTCGACCACGGGATGCAGTAGCGCGGCCGCGAGCAGCGCCAACGCGACCGGGATGACGACGGTGTCGAGTTTCGCGACGATCCAGGCGAGCGCGAGGACCCCGGCGAACAGCACCAGCAGCCGCCACGTCCACTCGGTGGCGGCGCGCAGCAGCGGGGGCACCGGGACGGCCCGCTCCGGGTCGTTCGAGGTCACCTCGGCGAGCCTACGGCGCACCGCCCCGATTCGCGGGACGAGCCGCGCGACGCGACGCGGTGGGCCCTCCGACTCTGCTGCGGTGCGGGCATCACCGCTAAATTGGTCGCTGTGCTGGCATCTTCCTATCGAGCGGTCGCGCTGACCATGCGCAGTCGTTGGCCGCTCTACATGGGGTCAATGATTCTGGCCAACTTCATCGGCGCGGTTCTGGTGCTGGCCTTCATCCGGTACGGGCTGCCGATCAGCGAATCGCAGGAGATTCTCGACGACCGGGTCCGCAATGTCGTCATTTTCGGGATCTACCTGGCGCTGGCCGGCGTGGTCAGCCTCGGCGCCGCGGCAATGATGCTGCGATCGGTGATCCGCTGGCAACTGCGCGGCGGGCCACCGACCCGCACCGAGCAGATGGCTGCGCTGCACGCTCCGCTGCGCCAGGCGATCGTGCACCTGATCCTGTGGATCATCGGCGGCGTCCTGTTCGTGATCCTCACCGTCGCGGAGATGCCGGAGCTCGCGGTCGCGGTGATCGTCACCGTGTGCATGGCCGCGACCACCACGTTCGGGTTCACCTACATGCTCGGCGAACGGATCCTGCGACCGGTCGCGGCGCGCGCGCTGTCCGAGGGCCGCTTCGACCGCACCCTCGCGCCCGGTGTCGGCACCCGGATGGCGATGACCTGGGGACTGGGCACGCTGATGCCGGTCATCGGGATCATCCTGCTGTGCGCGACACAGCTGAGCACCAATCTGCAGTTCTCGACGAACTCGCTGGCGATCGCGGTGCTGCTGCTGTCGGGCATGACGATTACGACGGCGTTCGTCCTGTCGATGCTGACCGCGAGCCAGGTGTCCGATCCGATCCGGCAGCTGCGGCGCGCGATCGAACGGGTGCAGCGCGGCGCGACCGGCGTGCAGGTCGAGGTGTTCGACGGCTCGGAAATCGGCAGGCTGCAGGTCGGGTTCAACCGGATGATGCAGGAATCGGCGGAACGCCGGGTGCTGCGGGAACTGTTCGGTCAGCATGTCGGCGAGGACGTGGCCCGGCGGGCCCTGCAATTCGGCACCGAACTCGGCGGCGAGACCCGGTTCGTCGCGGTGCTGTTCGTGGACATGGTCGGCTCCACCGGGGCCGCGGCGGAACGCCCACCTGGCGAGGTCGTCAGCCTGCTCAACGAGTTCTTCCGCGTCGTCGTCGACGTCGTCGACCAGCACAACGGCTTCGTCAACAAGTTCATGGGCGACGCGGCGCTGGCGATCTTCGGGGCTCCGCTGGACCGGCCCGACGCGCCGACCGCTGCCCTCGCCGCCGCGCGGGAGCTCCGGTTCGCCCTGTCCGGCATCACCGGACTCGACATCGGCATCGGGGTGTCCGCCGGACTGGCGGTCGCTGGCAACATCGGCGCGTCGGAGCGGTTCGAGTACACGGTGATCGGCGATCCGGTCAACGAGGCGTCGCGGCTGACCGAGCTGGCGAAGATCCATCCCAGCCGGGTGCTGGCGTCGACGAGTGCCCTGTACTTCGCCGACGAGGAGGAACAGTCCGAGTGGGAGCTCGGCGATCAGGTGCAGTTACGGGGCCGCAATCGCGTCACCCACCTCGCGTCGCCGGTGCAGTACCCATAACCGCAGGTTCGGCGATCCGCGGCGATCCGGCACCGATTGGCTACCCTGACTGGGTGGTAACGCCGCAGCCCGACCCGAGTGGGGGTGTCCCCCGCATCAGGGAGGCGCCTCCAACCGCGCGTGCCCGCGGACGCTTCTGGTGGGTGAAGTGGGTGGCGGGAGTCGCGGTCGTGGCCCTCCTCGTCGGTGAGGGCGTCTACCTGTGGCCCCGGCTGCACGACTCCTGGCTTGCGCTGACGGAGATCCACTGGGGTTGGCTCGCGGCGTGCGTCGTCGCGCAGGCCGTCTCGCTCAGCGGCTACGGCCGGGTGCAGAAACAGCTGCTGCACGCGGGCGGGGTCGACGTCGACCAACGCACGTCGGTCTCGGTCGTGTACGCGGCGACGGCGATGGCGGTCACGCTGCCCGCCGGGCAGGTGTTCTCCACCGCCTTCACCTACCGCGAGACCCGCCGCTGGGGCGCGAACCCCGTCGTCGCGTCGTGGCAGCTGGCGATTTCCGGGGTGATCGCCGGCATCGGCCTCGCGCTGATCGGGCTCGGCGGTGCGCTGCTCGTCGGCGGCTCCGTCAGCCCGGTGACGCTGGTGCTGTCCGTTGTCGGCCTGGTCGCGCTGGTCGTCGCGATCCGCTACGCGTCCGCGCATCCCGGCGCGATCGAGAAGGCGGCGACCTGGGTGCTGGTGCGGGTCAACCGGCTGCGATCGAAGCCGGCGAGCACCGGTCTGCGCACCGTCCGGGAGACCCTTACCCAGCTCGAGTCGGTGCGGCTCGGCAAGCGGGACGGGGCGATCACCGCTGGCTGGTCGGCGGTGCACCGGGTCGCCGACATCGCCTGCCTCGGTCTCGCCTGCCTGGCGATCGGGGCGGACCCGACACTGTCCGGGGTGCTGATCGCGTTCGCGGCGGGCAAGGCGGTGGCGACGATCCCGCTGGCGCCGGGCGGCCTGGTGTTCGTGGACGCCACCCTGATCGCGACCCTGACGACCGCGGCGCGGATCAGCGCATCGGAGGCGGTCGCGGCGGCCTTCGTCTACCGCGGCGTTAGCTTCATCCTGGTCGCGATCGTCGGCTGGATCGTGTTCGCGTTCCTGTTCCGCGGCCACCAGCACGAGGACCTGGAGTTCGACGTCGAACTCGAACGCCGCGAACAGCGCGAGCGCCGACGCTCCTCCCCCGACGACGGCCCGCCAGCCCAACCCGGGTGAAGGGCACATGCACCCGGTCTGACGGGGCAAAGGTGCCCTTCACCCTGGGTTGTGAACGGCGGTAAGCATGGCGTCGAGGTGTGCGCGGGCGGACGCGACCGCGGCCTCGGGGTCGCCGGCCACGATGGCGTCGACGATCGCGCGGTGATCGTCCGCGTCCGGTCCGGGGTCGTTGGCGCGGGTCCCGAGCAGTGTGACCATGTCGACCATCGCCTCGGTCAGTCGGGGAACGAAGGTCTCGAACAGTTCGGTCAGCACCGTGTTGTGGGCGGCGGTGACGACGGCACGATGGACCTCGATGTCGGCCTCAACGAAGGCGCGGTCGCCGAGCGGGAATGCCTCGGCGCGGCGGGCGAGCGTCCCGCGCAGCGCGGCCACGTCGTCGGGGGTGGCGCGGGTCGCCGCGAGGCGGGCGGCCTCGACCTCGAGCGCATTGCGGACCTCGACCACCTCGGCGATGGCCCGGCCCCGCAGCACCGCCTCCCAGGTGACCAGGGGTGTGGTGCGTTCGACGTACACGCCCGCGCCCTGCCTGGCCCGGAGCAACCCCTGCCCGGAGAGCATCCGGAGGGCCTCGCGGATGGTGGAGCGCCCGACTCCGAGTTCGGCGGCGAGCGTGGTTTCCCCTGGCAGTTTCGCGCCGACCTCCCATTCCTGGTCGGAGATCCGGCGCAATAGTTGGGCGGCGGCCTGGTCGGCGAGCAGGTTACGGCGCAGCGGCGCGGTCACGAACGACTCCTCGGGTTGTCAGACAAGCTCTGTGCGTCTAGCGTACCGCCCGTGGCCGTTCGTGGACTGCTCCTCGTCCGCCGCGGCGGGGTCTGACCGGACCGGCTCCCCGCCGCGGGGTTCGATCGTGCCGGTCGCCCGATCCGACCCCGGAGCACCGCCATGAACTGGAATCGCCAGACCCTCTCCGCGATGCCGTCGCATCGCTACCGTCCGCACACCGACCGCGTGACCGTCACCCTCCCCGAACGGAACTGGCCCGCAGGGCAACTCACCGCAGCGCCGCTGTGGGTTCCGGTCGACCTGCGGGACGGCAACCAGGCACTCGCCGAGCAGGATCTCGTTCCCGACGACGTCACGATCGTGGTGTTCACCGCCGCCCGTACCGACCTCATCGCCCGCACCTACGAATCGGTGCGCGGACTACCGAACATGGTGCTGCACATGTACACCGCAACGGCACCGACCTGGCGCGAGGTCGTCCTCGGCCACGACCGAGGATCACTGCACCGGCTGATCGTCGCCGCGGCCAGCGAGGTTGCCCGCGGCGCCGACGCGCGACCCGGCGTGCGGTTCGAGTTCTCTCCGGAGGTGTTCAACCTGACCGAGCCGGACTTTGTGCTGCAGGTCTGCGACAGCCTGACCGAGCTGTGGGACGCCTGCCCGGATCGGCCGGTGATCCACAACCTCCCTGCGACCGTGGAGATCTCGACACCGAATGTATTCGCCGACCAGATCGAGTACATGCATCGCCATCTCGCCCGTCGGGAGTCGGTGATCCTGTCGGTGCACCCCCACAACGACCGCGGCACCGGCGTCGCCTGCGCCGAACTCGCGGTGCTCGCGGGAGCGCAACGGGTGGAGGGCTGCCTGTTCGGGAACGGTGAGCGCACCGGGAACGTCGATCTGGTCACGCTCGCCCTGAACCTGCACGCGCAGGGCGTCAACCCGATGATCGACCTCTCCGACATCGACGCGGTCCGACGAACAGTGGAGTACTGCAACGGAATCGGCGTCCATCCCCGACACCCCTACGGCGGCGACCTGGTGTACACCGCCTTCTCCGGGACGCACCAGGACGCGATCCGAAAGGGGTTCGCACACCACCGCGCGGCGGCCGCGACTGCCGGCGTCGACCCGGACGCGGCCCCGTGGGATGTGCCGTACCTGCCGATCGACCCACACGACGTGGGTCGCGACTACCAAGCGGTGATCCGGGTCAACAGCCAGTCCGGCAAGGGTGGCGTCGCGCACCTGCTGCAGGAACACTACGGCGTCGACCTGCCTCGCGAACTGCAGATTGACTTCGCGCGGCGGGTGCAGCACGCCACCGACGGCAGCGGTACCGAGATGACCGCCGCGCAGCTCTGGCAACTGTTGCGGGACAACTACTCCCGGAGCGAGGATCTGCACTGGTGGGCGGTGGAGCATATCGAGGGCGGTGACGCGCTGCGCATCCGCGCGACGATCGACGGCCGGGACGTCGTCGGCGACGCCACCGCGTCCGGCCCGGTCGACGCGATGACCCGAATCCTCGCCGAGCACGGCACCGAGGTCGAGGTCCTGACACTGACGCAGCAGTCGGTGGGCTCCGGACGCGACGCGGAGGCGGTGACGTTCGCCCACTGCCGGGTCGGCGACCGGGCCACGTGGGGCGTCGGCCTGGCCCACTCGGTGACGGCGTCGAGCCTGCGCGCCGTCCTGGCCGCGGTCGCCCGCGCCTGAGCCAACCCACCCCAGGGTGAAGGGCACCTCCGACCGGTCAGACCGGGCGAGGGTGCCCTTCACCCGACACCTCACGACACCGAGTGTGACGGACCTCACATCAGGTTGCGGGAAGCATTCGCCCGATGGCACCGTTGACCCTGCCAGTGCTTGAACATTCAACTACTCGCCTAGGAGCTCCCATGACCACCGCCATCGCCCTGCCGACCCTCACCGCAGGCACCTGGGCCATCGACCCGGCCCACTCGACCGTCGGATTCAGCGTCCGGCACCTGATGGTCAGCAAGGTCCGCGGCACGTTCAACGACTTCACCGGCGCGATCACCGTCGCCGAGGACGGCACCCCCGCCGTCACGGCCGAGATCCAGGTCGCCTCGATCGACACCAAGAACGACCAGCGCGACGGCCACATCAAGTCCGCCGACTTCTTCGACGCCGAGCAGTTCCCGACCGCGACCTTCACCTCCACCGCGGTCCGCGCGGACGGCGACGACTACGTCCTGGTCGGCGACTTCACCCTGCGCGGCGTCACCAACCAGGTGGAACTGAAGCTGGAGTTCGGTGGCGTGAACCCGGGCATGGGCAACGGCCCGGTCGCCGGCTTCGAGGCCAGCACCGTACTCAACCGCAAGGACTTCGGCATCACCATCGACATGCCGCTCGAGGGCGGCGGCGCCGTCGTCGGCGACAAGATCACCATCACCCTGGAGATCGAGGCGGGCCTTCAGGCCTGATCGCCCCACGCACTCGCGCCCGGCGCTGCTCGTATCCCCCCTCCGAGCTGCGCCGGGCGCGTCCACGTCTCAGTCGCGCCCGATCATGTCCCGCACGGCCAGATGACTGAACACCATGCTCGCGCCGATCGGGTTGCCGCCGCCCGGGTAGACGGTGCCGCTCGCCGGGGCCATCGTGTTGCCCGCCGCATACAGGCCTGCGATGACCGTGCCCGACGCGTCGAGCACCCGCGCGGCGGTGTCGGTGACCAGCCCGCCCTTCGTGCCGAGGTCCGAGATCCCGAACGCGGCGGCGTGGAAGGGCCCCTTCTCGATCGGCACCAACGGTGACTGCCCGCCGGAGAACGATCGGTCGTACGGTTCGTCGCCGCGGCCGAAGTCCGCGTCCACACCGGTCGCGGCGAACTCGTTGAACCGCCGCACCGTCCCGGTCAGGGCGTCGGCGGGAACACCGATCAGGTCGGCGAGGTCCTCGAGGGTGTCCGCGGTCTTCCACAGGCCCGCGGCGACGTAGTCCTCGGTCGCGGAGACCGGGACGTTCGCGGCCTTCACCGGCGGCACGGCGCCCTCGCGGTCGTCGTAGATCATCCAGAACGGCAGCGGCACAGCGCTGTCGATGATGTCCCTGCCGAGCCGGTCGTACGGCGCGGACTCGTTGACGAAGCGCCTGCCGGACGCGTCGACGAAGATGCCGCCGGTGAACCAGAGCGCGAACGCGGACCGGCCGTTGGGGTGGGTCAGGCCCGGTGACCACCACGCCTGGTCCATCAGTCGGGTGTCGGCGCCCGCGGCGATGCCTGCCCGGTGCGCCTTGCCGAGATTGCCCCACGGGCCCATCGTGTCGCGGGCCTCGCCGGGGACGCCGTACCTGTCGCGCAGTTCCTGGTTCTGCTCGAAGCCGCCCGCCGCGAGCAGGACACCGCGGCGGGCCCGGATCGCGCGCCGTTCCCCGTCGTGGGCGACGATCGCGCCGACCACCGCGCCGTCCTCGACGACGAGGTCCTCGAGCGCGGTGCCGCGGTGCAGGCGGGCGTTCGGCATGTCCTGCATCGCCCAGAGGAAGCGACCGACGAGCGCCCGCCCGCCGACGAGGTAGTCCCCGGCCGGCTCGTCGGCCCAGTCCCGACCGAGCGGGCCGCGGACCGCGTCGGCAAGGTCGCCGAGCTTCACCGCCCGCACCGGCTTGGGGACGATGTGCCGCCCACCCGCGCGGGCCTTCGGGGCCTTGCCGAAGTAGTCGGGCCACGGCAGCACCTGAAAGACGAGATGCTCGTCGGTCTCGAGGTAGTCGATCAGCGGGGCACCGGATCGGACGTACGTCTCCTGCAGGTCGGTGGGGCTGGTGTCGCCGACGACGGCGTGGAAGTAGGTGAGGGCGTCGTCGATCGTGTCGTCGTCGCCGGCCCGCCGCAGGACGGCGTTGCACGGGAACCACATTCCGCCGCCACCCGAGTACGCGGTGGTACCGCCGAAGTACTCGGTTGCCTCGATCAGGAGGGTGTCGAGGCCCTCCCGCGCGGCGGTGTAGGCGCCGGTCACGCCGCCGGCACCGGATCCGACCACCAGCACGTCACACTCGTCGTTCCACTGCGTCATCGCCCGTTGCCTCCCCATGATCGTGTTGTCGTCGAAGTATCGGCCGTCGCGACGCCCCGCGTCGGCCAAATCGGTTAACGGATTGCGCGGGCTCGGGCCCGCCTACCCTGGATGCCGTGAAGAAGGTGCTGCCGGTCCTGCTCGTCGACATCGTCCTGGTGATCGTGTTCTGCGCGATCGGCAGGCGCAGCCACGACGAGGCGAACGCGCTGGCCGGGTTGCTGACGACGGCGTGGCCGTTCCTCGGCGGCCTCGCGCTCGGTTGGATCGCGAACGAGGCGCTGTACCGGACCAAGTCGGTCCCGGTCTCCGTAGTTCCCGCCGGAATCGTGATCTGGGTGTGCACCCTCGTCGGCGGCATGCTGCTGCGGGTGGTGTCCGGGCAGGGCACCGCGTTCTCCTTCATCCTGGTCGCGGCGACCTCGCTGGCGATCTTCCTGCTCGGCTGGCGCGCACTGTACGCACTGGTCGCGCCGCGAATCGCGCGCCGCTAACAAGTTGGCGTCGTCGGCGCGCGGACCACCGACCCACGTGCCAGAGTTTCTCTCATGAGCGAACTCGTGTCGCCGCCCCGCGACCCGCGGTCCGACCGCGGGTTCTTCGGCCAGCCGTTCGCGCTGGCCAACCTGTTCTCGGTGGAACTGTGGGAACGGTTCTCCTTCTACGGGATGCAGGGCATCCTGCTCTACTACCTGTACTACTCCACCGCCGACGGGGGACTCGGCATCTCGGAGGCATCGGCGGTCTCGATCGTCGGTGCGTACGGCGGAACCGTCTACCTGTCGACGATCCTCGGCGCCTGGATCGCGGACCGGGTGCTCGGCGCGGAGCGGACGCTGTTCTATAGCGCGGTGCTGGTGATGCTCGGGCACATCGCGCTGGCGCTCATCCCCGGGCTGGCGGGGGTCGGCGTCGGCCTGGTGCTGATCGCGGTCGGCAGCGGCGGGCTCAAGGCGAACGCCACCTCCCTCGTCGGGGATCTGTACGAGGAGGGCGACGAGCGCCGCGACGCCGGGTTCTCGCTGTATTACATGGGCATCAACATCGGCGGGTTCCTCGGCCCCCTCCTCACCGGGTGGGCGGAGGACAACTGGGGATTCCACGTCGGATTCGGGCTGGCCGCGGTCGGCATGGCCCTCGGGCTCATCCAGTACACGCTGGGACGCAAGCGGCTCGGGACCATCGGTGCGGCCCCGACGAATCCGCTGCCCGGATCGGTGCTGTGGAAGTACGCCGTCGGTGCCGGCGCCGCGGTCGTCGTGGTGATCGCCCTCGCGCTGGCCGGGGTGATCACGGCGGGCAACCTGTCCGACATGGTGGTTGCGCTGACCGTCGTCGCGGCGATCGGCTACTTCGCGGTGATCCTCTCCAGCCGCGCCATCACCAGCACCGAACGCAGCCGGGTCGTTGCGTTCATCCCGATGTTTCTCGCCAGCGCCGCGTTCTGGTCGCTGTTTCAGCAGCAGTTCACCGTCGTCCCGATTTACGCCGAGAAGTTCCTCGACCGCAACCTGTTCGGCTGGGACTTCCCGCCGTCGTGGGTGCAGTCGATCAACCCGGTGTTCATCATCGTCTTTTCCGGTGTGTTCGCCGCGATGTGGACGAAACTCGGTCCGCGGCAACCCTCGTCGCCGTTGAAGTTCGCGGCGGGCACCGCGATCATGGGGCTGGCGTTCCTGGCGTTCCTGCCGTTCTCCGGGGGCGCCGCAAACAGCACGCCTCTGCTGGGCTTGGTGTTCATCCTGCTGCTGTTCACGTTCGCGGAACTGTTCCTGTCCCCGGTCGGGCTGTCCCTGTCCACGAAGTTGGCGCCACGGGCGTTCCACACCCAGATGGTGGCCCTGTTCTTCCTGTCGTTGGCGCTCGGCTCGTCGATGGCGGGCACTCTGGCCAAGCACTACGACACGACGAATCAGGCGCCGTACTTCCTGTGGATCGGGCTCGGGTCGATCGCGGTCGGGGTGCTCATGGTCGTGCTGTCACCGTGGATCAGCCGAATGATGCGCGGCGTCCACTGACACCGCGGGTGCGCCTCACCGCGGCAGCTGGCCCTGGATGGGTCGCAGGAACCGACCGGCCGCGTCGACCGCCGGCCCGGAACTGTCCGCCCCGGCGATGAACACCGCGAACGCCACATCCTGGTCAATGCCGACGAACCAGCCGTGCGACGGCTGGCCCGCGACCTCGGCGGTGCCGGTCTTGCCCCGCACGTCCGCGATGTCGCCGAGTTGGGTGGCGGTGCCCGCGGTGACGGTTTCCCGCATCATGGCCTTCAGCGCGTCGGTGACCGCCGTCGGCGCGGGGGCGGGGGTCGCGTCCGCGATCCCGGGCTGCCCCTGGACGAGCATCGGCGCCGGGGTGGTCCCCCGCGCGATGGAGGCCGCCACCAGCGCCATCCCGAACGGCGACGCGGTCACCCGGCCCTGCCCGATCGCGGACTCCACCCGCTCGGCCGGGGTGTCGGCGGGCGGCACGCTGCCGGTGACCGTCGTCAGGGCCGGGGTGACGTAGTCGACGCCGAGCCCGAACTGCTGCGCGGCGTCGTGCAAGGCCATCGGGGTCATCGCCACAGCCAGCTGCCCCATCGTGGTGTTGCAGGAACGGGCGAACGCGGTGTGCAGCGGCACCGACCCGAGGTCGAAGTTGTCGTCGTTCGGGATGGTGCGACCCTCGATGTTCGCGCTGCCGGGGCAGGGCAACACGGTGTCCGCGGTCACCGAGCCCTGTTGCAGCGCAGCCGATGTCGTGACGGTCTTGAAGGTTGAGCCCGGCGGGTACAGCCCGGTGAGCGCGATCGGTCCCTGCGCGCTGGCCTCCGCGTTCTGCGCGACCGCGAGGATCCCGCCGGTGGACGGCCGGATCGCAACAATGGCCGCCTGCTGCGGTAGGTCCGCGATCGCCGCCTGCGCGGCCGTCTGCACGGCCTGGTCGAGGGTGGTGGCGATGTCGGGGGCTGCGGTGCCGTCGCGTCCGGCCAGCCGTTCCGCCGTCCCGTCGGACCGCACGAGCTGCACCGCCCAGCCCGCGGTGTCCGCCTGGCCCTGCTCCCACATCGTTCGCAGCCCCTCCAGGGCCGGGGATTGCACCGCCTTGTCGACGGTCAACAGCCGGGTCTGCTTGACCAGCCGGACTCCGGGGATCGCGGTAAGCCCCGCCTCGATGGGCGCGAGGTCGGCATCGCGGAGCGTGATGACGGTGAGCGGGCGGCCTTGCGCCGCAGCAAGGTCCGCGCTCAGGGAGGCCTCGGTGATCGTCGGGGCGAGGGGAGCGAGGAGCGGCGCAAGTGCGGCCGTTGCTGCCGCGGGATCGCCGACGGTGGCCGGGTCCAGCGTGACGAGGGTGACGGTCTGCTCGGTCATCAGCGGAGTTCCGTTGGCGGCGAGCACTGTTGGCGATCCACCCGCGAGGGTGGTGTAGCGGAGGGTGGTGTCCGCGGTGAGATCCGGCGCGAGCAGGGCAGGTTCCCACGGGATGGCGCCGCCGTCGGCAACGGCCTGCCCGCCTCCGGTGGTGGTGTAGTCCCAGGTGTTCGACGCTGCCGTTGCTGCCGCGGTGGGGGTCGCGGTCGCCGTCCCGGTCGGGTCCGTGGTCGCGTCGTCACCGAAGGTCCAGTCCGCCTCGAGCGTGAAGGTTCCCGCGTCGCTGTCGGTGCCCGCGACGGTGAACTGCGCGTCCGTCGGATCGAGTCCGCCGAACATCTGCTCGATCGCGGCGGCCGCCGCCACGGGGTCGGAGGTCAGCGCTGCCGCCGCCTGCACGTCCCGGCGGGTGAGGGCGTCGGCGAACTCCTGCGCCGCCGTCTCGGTCGCGGTCGGCCCGCTGCTGCATGCCACCGCCCCGAGCGTGAGTGCCGACACCGAGATCACCGCGACCATCGCTCTCATCCGCATCACCCGACCCTATGCGGCTTCGTCGACGTGGCGCGCAGCGAACCGCGAGCGTAGCGTTGTAATCAAGTAATCCCAGCAAACTGCGAGGTGAGAGCAATGGGATACTCGTCGAATCGCCGATTCGGTCGCAGCGGCGGCTGGCAACAGGCCCAGGTCCCCGACACCAGCGACGTGGCCGACTGGTTCGCAGGACGACTCCCCGACGACTGGTTCACCGAACCGCCGACCCTCGAGGTCGATCGCGAGGAGATCGTGGTCACCGGCGAACTCCCGCCACCCGACGAGGCCACCGCGGCGGCCGTCGCGGGGCGGGTCTCCCGGTTCCGTGAGAGCACCCGTGGTGACCGGATGCGGATCGCCGACGAGGCGGAGGCCCGCTACGGACGCAAGGTGGCGTGGGGGGTGCGCATTGGCGACCACCGCGAACTGTTCACTCATCTGGCGGTGCCGGTGATGACCCGCCTTCGCCAGCCCGAACGCCGGGTTCTCGACACCCTCGTCGACGCGGGCGTCGCCCGCTCCCGTGCCGATGCACTCGCCTGGACGGTGCGGCTGGCCGGGCAGCATGCCGACGAGTGGCTGGCGGAGCTGCGGGAGGCGATGCGCAAGGTGGACGGCCTGCGCAGCGAGGGTCCGCAACTGTGAGGTGACGGGGTACGGGCGAAATTCCGTTGCCGGGCGTCCGTCCCGCACGTAGCCTGGTCGTGAACCTGTTGTCGACGATCGGAAGTTCATTGCTCATTCGGAGGTAGTGACCGCGCGCCGCGTTTTTCGCGTGCGCACCGCACCCACCCTTCGAAGGAGAATCATGTCTTCCGTTGTCCTGTCCGACCTCACCTTTGCCTGGCCCGACGGCGACACCGTGTTCGACGGTGTGAATGCCGCGTTCGGGGCGGGGCGCACCGGGCTCGTCGGCCTCAACGGCTCCGGAAAGTCCACGCTGCTCCGTCTCATCGCGGGTCTGTTGACGCCGGAACGCGGTTCGATCACGATGTCGGGCGAGTTGGCCTACCTCGCGCAGGACCTCACGCTGGACCCGACGCGGCCGGTCGACGCACTGCTCGGCATCGATGCGCAGCGACGGGCGTTGCACCGCATCGAATCCGGTGACGGCACCGACGCCGACTTCGCGATCGTCGGTGTGCACTGGGATGTTGAGGAACGCGCGCTCGCGACCCTGAATCGACTCGGACTCGCGCACATCGCCGCTGCCGCAGAGGATCTCGATCGCACCGTCCGAACCCTCTCGGGTGGTGAGACGATGCTGCTCGGGCTCGCCGCTGCCCTGCTCGGCGAACCGGACGTGCTGCTGCTCGACGAGCCGACCAACAACCTCGACCGGGATGCGAAGGGACGCCTGTACACCGCCGTCGAACAGTTCCCCGGCGTCGCGATCGTGGTCAGCCACGACCGCGAACTGCTGGATCGGGTGGAGAACATCGCCGAGGTACGTCACGGCGAGCTGCGCATGTTCGGCGGCAATTTCGGCAGCTACCTGGCGACCATCGACGCCGAACAGCAGGCGGCCCGCGCCGCAGTGCGGGACGCGAAGGCCGATGTGCGTAGGCAGGCACGGGAACTCGTGGAGGCGCAGACGAAGCTGGACCGGCGGCTGCGGTTCGGGAAGAAAATGGAGGCGAACAAGCGGGTCCCGCGGATCATCTCGCACGAACGGAAGCGGCAGGCGCAGATGTCGGCGGGCAAGTTGCGCGGCAACCACCTCGACCGGCTCGACGACGCGAAGCGCGACCTCAGCGATGCGGAGGAGTTGATCCGCGGCGACCGGGAGATCCGGGTCGACCTCCCGGAGACGGTGGTGCACCCCGGGCAACGGGTGGTGGAACTGTCCGACGTCGCCCTCGCGTGCGGCCCGACCGTGTCGCTGACGGTGTCCGGGCCCGAGCGGATCGCGCTGGTGGGTCGCAACGGGATCGGGAAGACCACCCTGCTGCGGGCCATCGTCGACGCGGCGCCCGTGGTGCCGTGGCGACTACTCCCGCAGCGGCTGAACGTGTTCGACGAGGCACGCACGCTCGCACAGAATGTGGCCACCGCGGCACCGCACGCCACCGACGAACGGATCCGCGGTCAGCTGGCCCGGTTCCTGTTCCGGGGTGGTGACGCCGATGTCCCGGTCGCGGCGCTGTCCGGCGGCGAACGGCTGCGGGCCGCGCTGGCGACGCTGCTGCTCGCCGAGCCCGCGCCGCGACTGCTGCTGCTCGACGAGCCGACCAACAACCTCGACCTGCCGAGCCTCGCGCACCTCACCGAGGCCCTCGGCCAGTTCCGGGGGGCGATGGTTGTCGTCAGCCACGACGTCCCGTTCCTGCGGGACATCGGGATCACGCGGTGGCTGGAGTTGACGGAGTCGGGTGTCGCCGAGGTCGATCCGCTCTAGGGTCGAGGCATGACGGTGAGCACCGGCGCAGTTCACGCCTTCCGCGACGACGCCCTCGGCGACCTCGACGCCACCGGGGTCGCGGCCCGGATCGCGGCGGGCGAGATCAGCTCGCGGGAGGCGGTGGACGCCGCGATCGCCAGGGCCGAGGCGGTGACCGCGCTGGCCGCCGTCGAGACCCCCGACTTCGACCGCGCTCGGCACCGGTCGGATAGTCCGGGTACCGGACCGTTCGCCGGGGTGCCGACGTTCGTGAAGGACAACGTCGACGTCGCGGGCCTGCCGACCGGCGAGGGCAGCGCCGCGTACACCGCGCGGCCCGCTGCCGCGGACGGCCCGTCGGTGACACAGTTGCTGTCCACCGGTCTGGTTGCGCTCGGCAAGTCGCGGTTGCCGGAGTTCGGGTTCAGCCCGACCACCGAGTTCGCTGGCGCGGAACCGACGCACAATCCGTGGAACCCGGCCTACTCGTCGGGCGCGTCCTCGGGTGGCGCGGCCGCGCTGGTGGCGTCCGGGGTGGTGCCGATCGCGCACGGGAACGACGGCGGCGGCTCGATCCGGATCCCGGCAGCGGCCTGCGGCCTGGTGGGACTCAAACCGTCACGGGGCCGAATGTGCGCGGACCCGCAGGACCGGTCGATGCCGATCCGGATCGTCACGCAGGGAGTGGTGACCCGCACGGTGCGGGACACCGCCCGCTACTACGCCGCGGCCGAATCCCATTACCGGAACCCGAAACTGCCGCCGATCCGGTTGGTGGAGGGTCCGAGCAGCACGCGGCTCCGGGTTGGCGTCGTCACCGACTCCGTCAACGGCACCCCCACCGACGACGAGACCAGGGCTGCGGTGACCGCGACGGCCGACCTGCTCGCCGAACTCGGGCACCACGTCACGCAGGCCCCGCTGCCGGTGGGGCCGGAGTTCGTCGAGGACTTCAGCATCTACTGGGGTTTCCTATCGTTCGCGCTGTGCGCGGGCGGGAAGCGAATGCTCGGACCGGACTTCGACCGATCCCGCACCGACAACCTGACCCGCGGACTGGATGCGCTGTACCGGCGCAGCATCGCGAAGACACCCCGGGTCCTCTACCGGTTGCAGCGCACCGCGCAGCGTGCCGAGCACCTGTTCTCAACCTACGACGTGGTCCTGTCGCCGGTCCTCGGCCACACCACACCCGAACTCGGGTACCTGTCCCCCACACAACCATTCGACGAACTGTTCGAGAAGATCATCCGCTACACGGCGTTCACCCCACTGAACAACGCGGCCGGAACCCCGGCGATCTCGCTGCCGCTGCACACCACCTCGACCGGACTTCCCCTCGGCGTGCACCTCTCCGCCGCGCACGGCGACGAACGGACCCTGCTCGAGCTCGCATTCGAACTCGAGCAGGCGCGGCCGTGGCGGCGCATCCAGGACTGATCCTTCGGTGGACTCGTACTGGGCCGACTGGTCGGCGTACCTTCCCGTCGCGGTCGCCGCCGTCCTGGTGCTGTGGCGTCCGCTGTGGACCCTGACCCGGCATGCCGTGACCCTGGCGCACGAGGCGGGGCATGCGCTCGCCGCGGTGGCGACGGGCCGACGCTTGACGGGCATCCGGTTGCATTCGGACACCTCGGGCCTGACGTTGTCGCGGGGGAAGCCTCGCGGGCCGGGGATGATCCTCACCGCCGCGGCCGGCTATCTGGCGCCGTCCTTGCTCGGTCTCGGCGGGGCCGCGCTGATCGCGGCTGGCCGGCTGCCGGTCCTGCTGTGGGCCGCGGTGGCGCTGATCGTCGCGATGGTCCCGTTCATCCGCAACGTGTTCGGGTTCCTCGTCCTGGCGGCGGCGGGCGTGGGGGTCGGCGCGGTCGCCTGGTACGGATCGCCAGCCATGCAGCTGCATTTCGGCTACACGGCAATCTGGCTGCTGCTGCTCGGCAATCTCCGAACCCTCTACGAGGCCGCGCGATCCCGGTCGGGTCGTTCCGACCTGGACCAGCTGCGTACCCTCACCCACCTGCCCCGGGTCGTGTGGACGGTGCTGCTGGTCGCGGTCGCGGTCGGGACCGGCGTGCTTGCCTGGCGGGCGCAGTACGCCGGCTAGGCCGTCGCACAGGGTCATTTGTCGGTGGCATCTGTCATTCTGTGCGGCTCTCGTGAATACGAGGTGCGCCGTGCCCGTCACGGCCCAGTCACTTCCTCAGGAGCACGTCATGACCGAGTATCCGAACCCGGCCTTCCAGCCCGCCGTTCCGCCGCAGGCCGGGAAGAAGCGGCGTTGGCCGTGGGTGGTGGGCGCCGTCATCCTCGTCTTCGGTCTCGCAGGCGCCCTCGGCGACGCCGACAAGGAGAAGGAGGGCACCGCGACCGCGGCAGCGGTCAGCAGCGAGTCGGCTGTCCCGAGCACAACCCGGCCCGCGCCGCCCGCCGTGCCCGCCGCAGCTGCCGCCCCCGCTGCGGCCACCCCGGCCGCGGCCGCCGTATCGGCTGCGCCGGTCGCGCCAGCACCCGCACCTGCGCCTGCACCCGCGGCAAAGCCGCAGGTCAGTTCCAGCCAGCGGAACGCAGTCCGGTCCGCCGAGCAGTACCTCGACTACTCCGCCTTCTCCCACAGAGGTTTGATCGAGCAGCTCGAGTACGAGGGCTTCTCGACCGAGGACGCGACGTTTGCCGCGGATAGCGTGGACGCGGACTGGAACGAGCAGGCCGCACGGTCCGCGAAGCAGTACCTCGAGTACACGTCGTTCTCGAGGTCGGGTCTGATCGACCAGCTGGTGTACGAGGGGTACACCTATGCGCAGGCCGAGTACGGAGCCGACTCCGCGTACTGACCCGGCCCGATCCGGTCAGGGAACGTCCTCGCCGCTGTCGGTCCCGCCGCGCTGCTCACGCCAGCGATGCAGCTCGGCGGCCCGCCGCGCCCGATAGCGGGCGAGCGTTCCCGCAACGAGTTCCCCCAGATGATGCCGATGATTGACCCGAGGCCGCCGCTCCGGATCGATATGCGGCGGCGCAATCCACACCGTCCGACCCGGATGCGCCGACCCCACACCAGCGACCTCGGTCCCCCACCCACCCGGACCGTCATGCACCAACGCATGACAGGCATCGCAGGCCAGGTCCTCGTTGGTGATATCGGTGCCGCCGTCGTCCTTCCACTCCGTGATGTGATGCACGGCAGTCAACGTCGCAGGCGCATCACACCCCGGCCGGGTACACCCACGCGACGCCGCAATCAACGCGAGCCGCTGATCCGCCGACGCCAACCGCCGACTGCGACCGAGATGCAGGGGCCGACCACGATGATCGAACACCACAAGAACGGGATGCGCCCGCTCGGCCATCCGGAGCGCATCCCCGATCGGGACGATCCCCCCGGACGCCGTCGTCGCGACACCGGACGCCCCCTCCAACTGTGTCAGCGTCATCGTGACGATCGCGGTGACCGGCAACCCACGATGGCTGCCAAGCGCACCCGACGACAGCAGACTCCGCAGGGCCACCTTCAACCCGTCATGATTCCGCTGCGCCGCGGTCCGGGCGTCGCGGGCCGCGGCCCGCGCGAGCGCCGTCCGGTCCAGAGTCGCGGAGTCGACGTCGCCGGACGGCGATTCGGGATCGCCGGGATTGTTCATTCCCGGCCGGGCCAGCTTCGCCAGCACCGGGTCGAGCAGGGCACGCAGTTCCGGGTCGAGCATCCCGGAGATCGGGCTCAGCAAGTCCGTCCCCTGCCTCCCGATCCGGATGCCGCGGCGGCGCCTGCGTTCCCTCTCGTCCGGCGCGCTGCCGTCGGGGTTGAGATGCGCGAGCAGGTGGATGCCGATCTTGGTGACGTCCTCCGGCGTGGTGGACCGGGCGGCGTCCGCGAGGATCGTCTCCGCGACGGCGATCTCGTCGGCGCCGGTGCCTGCCGGGATCCGGCGGATGGTCCTGGCGATCGCGGCGACGTGATCCGGCCCCACCGCGCCGGCGCGCACCGCGGCCGCGGTCGCAGGCAGCACCGGTTCCATCCCGTCACCGCTGATGGTGTTCCAGGTGCCGACCTTGGTTGCACCCTTGACTCGCCGCGCCGCGTCCACACCGGAGATCCGCAGCGTGGAGGTGAGGAAGTCGCCAACGGACCGGCAGGCGAGGTTCCCCGGAATGGATCGTTCGACGGATTCCACGATCAACCGGTGTCCGACCGCGGACGCCTTCCGCAGCGACGCTTCCATCCGCTGCAGCGCCTCGACCACCTCGGCCTCGGCCAGCCCCGTCAGCGAGTCGGTGAGCAGACCCTCGACGGCGGCGTCGAGGGCGGCCAGGTGGCATGCCACCCGGTCCCCATCCCCCACACCGACTGTCGAAGGCATGTTCGAATTTTAGCGAGACCCACCGACACGAATGTGGGTTCACTCAACGAGCCTCTCGAGTGCCGCGGGCCTCGGCGCCCGGCTCACTACGCTGGCGATCAGCGACACGGTGGCGGGGCCAGCGTCACACCGCTGAGCATCCGAGACCCACCACCCAGGAGAACCGTGATCGACGACCCCAGCGAGGTCACCCTCGCCCGCGATGTCACTGCCAGGCACACACGATTCTGGTTTGGCGTCGCCAGGCAGATTGCCGTCACGACCGTCATCTACGCGCTGCTCGTCGCGATCCTGTCGATCAGCGGCTGGCTGTCCTCGACCGACGATCCGCAACCCGGTCCCACCTTCCCCGTGACCATCGATCCGGGCGCCGGTGCCGACCTGCTCGCGGTCCTGGCGTCAATCGTGATCGCGCTCAACGTGCTGGTGTGGGCGACCCGCTCCGCCGAGATCAGCGAGGCGCTCGCGCATACTCGGCGCCGGTATCTCGCGCTCTGCGGTTCGTTAACGGGAGCCCTGGCGCTGCTCACCGGGCTGGCCAGTACGTTCCACGACGTCCCCAACCGTGGCGTCATCGACGCGCTCATCCTGCTCGGCTGCGCCGTGTTCATCGCGGTCCTCGGCAACGACACCGCGCTGCTCATCGGGAACGACATGCCGGTGCAGCGCCAGATCCCCCGCATTGCACGGAACAGGAGGATCCGTGCCCTCGAGCGCGTCGCCGCCCGGTGGCGCTGCCCCCGACCCGACGCCACGTCGCACCTCCGCGCCCGGGTGACGGCCGATCTCCTCTCGGCGGCGGTCGTCACCGCACTGCCGCTTTTCGCGTGCCTGGCCGTCCTCGACAGCGCGGGTCGGTCGGTCGACTGGTGGCCCACCCTCATCGCGGTACCCGGACTCGGACTGTTCTCCGTGGTGCTCGCCGCCTTCACCTTCGTGTCGACGGCCCGATCGTTCGTGGCCCGACGCTTCGACGACGCCGCCGCGTCAGCGATCGTGGGAGCGCTCACCTACGTGTTCATCGTCCTCGGCGTGATAGCCGTGTCGTTCCAGAGGGGCGGGGTCAGCATGATCGCGGTCGCCCTCTGCGTCGCGCTCGTGGCGCCGCCCGTGCTGATCGTCGCCCAACTGCGTGCCGATACCCCTCTGCGCATGCCGGGATGGACGATCCGCGAGGTCATGTACCGCAGCATCCTTCGTGAACTCTTCGCTGCGCATGCCCACCAGGGCGGCGCGCGGGCCAGATCCGCGCGTCGGCGATTCGCCCGCATTCGGGACTGGTCCGACCGGGTCACCGGAATGGCGGCAGAAGGCAGACCGGCCTCGTGACCGGGGTGGCCCGGCCAGCATCGACGCCGAACGGGCGGTTACCGTCAGCGCCTCTCGACCGATGCCCCGACAACCGCCCGGTCGGTCAGCGGGGCGTCCACACCGCGACGGCGGTGCGGTCGTCGGCGGACGATTCGAACGCGATCCGGTCGGCGAGGTCGGTCAGCCGGGGCGGGTTGGTCCAGCCGGTGGCGAAGGCGGCGGCGACGGCGCTGCCGCCGTCCTCGAAGGCGTCGGCGACCCCGTCGCTGCACACCATCAGCAGCTCCTCGCGACCGATCTCATAGCTGGTTCCGGTGACGACGGCGTCATCGGGCAGCGGCAACGCCAACGTCCGGGAGGTGGCGATCTCGCGGCGCGTCAGGCGCCCACCCGACATCAACAGCCACGGCTCGAACCCGAGCGCACCGGAGCGGGTGCGCCGCCACCACGCGCTGCTGTCCCCGACGGTGGCGGTGTGCGCGAGCCACCGGCCCGGCGCCTCGACATCCTCGACGACGAGCGCGGTGACGGTGGTCGCCATCAGGTCGGCGACGTCGTCGAAGCGGGGCGCCCGGTTGCCGAGCAGCGCACCGGCGGCCCGCGTCACCGCAAGCGACGCGACCCGCAGGTGCGCCGTCCAGTCCCCCGACACCTCCAGATCCGCGGTCAGCAGGTGGTCGGCGAGCGTCGCGCTCGCCACCTCGGCCGCCCGGTGCGAGAACTCCATCGCCCCGAGCCCGTCGCACACGACCGCCACGATCCTGCCGTTCCCGTGCCGCACCGCGTAGGCGTCCTGCCGCGGCGTCCGGTCGGACCGGTGCCCGGTGCCGCGGATCGACGCCGCACGAACCGTCCATCCCCGCACGTCGAGGGCGTCGTGGACGGCGTCGGGCACGACGCCTGCGGGTGTCGGGTGACCTGTCGTCGACATGTACCCATCCAACACCCGCCGGGGCCCGCGACCCGGGCACGACGCGCTGCCGGATGCCGGTCGATCTCACCCGGTAAGGGGAACGTACTTCTTGCCCTGCATCCAGGCCAGCACCTCGAGGATCCGGAGCGCCGACACCGCGTCGTCGAGTCCCGCGGCCACCCGCAGGCCGACCAGCCGACGGTGCAGTGCGCCGTCGTCCGCCCGCAACGCCGACCGCACCGTTTCCAGGTGTTCGGTGCGGGTGCCGAGTTCCCGGCCGACGACGTCGTCGTAGATCGGGTGCAGGCGGGGTCGCTTCCTGGCGATCAGCTTCGACGCGATGGTGCGGCCGATGCCGTGGATCCCGGTCAACGCGGTCTCAAGCCGCCACTGCGCCGAGTCCGGGGTGAGCACCTCGGACTCGGCTACGAGGTCCCGGTCCGGCCCGATCACCGAAAGCAGGTCGGCGAACTCGGACCGCCTGTCCCCCAACAGTTCCAGTGCACCCTGCGCCGGCACCTGCACCGACAGCAGGGTGGCGGCGACCAGATCGTCGGCGGTGAACACGTCGCGGTCGGCGGCACGGCGTCCACTCGGGTCCCAGCCGTCCCACAGCGCACCGGGCCGCAGGTAACCGGTCTTGACGACGGCGCGGGTGAAGTACTCGCGCAGCACGTCGACGGCGGCGGCGTCCCCCTCGTCCCGCAGGACGCGCGGCAGCCGCAGCGGTCGCGGGCCACTCAGGAGCGGGTCGTCCGACAGCGGATCAGGCATCGGTGCCCACCCGGCCGAGCACGTGCGACGCGAACGCGCGGTTGTGGAACTGCGCGTACGGGCCGCGACCCTGGGCCGCGAGGTGCTGCGCGAGCGGGCGGATCGACTCGGCAAGCGGAAGGGCGAAGAACTGGTCGTCGGCACCCTCGTCGGAGACGAACCAGTCGATCACCAGGCCGTCCCCGCCCGCGGACGCCAGGCCGGTCCCCGCAAACCGCAGCAGCGGATAGCGGAGCACGAGATCCTCTGCCGCACAACCGATTGTCGCAATCAGCGCGGACCGGGACACGTACAGCGCGACCCGGTAGTCGACGATGTCGTCACCCTCAAGGAACCGCTCCACGTACAGCACCTGCATCGGCCCGACATTGAGGGTGAACAGCCGTTCCCGCTCCGGGGTCCGGTTGGTCGCGGGCAGGGCACTGAGCGTCCACCGGTCCACCTCCCCACCCGCGGGATCATCGAACGCGTCGGCGAGGTAGTCGGCGATCAGGTCGACGACCACCTCGAAGAACGGATCCCGCCCCAGTTCGGCGAAGCTCTCGTCGCTCGCGGACGGGTGGATGGTGGTCATGGCGGTCCTTCGGGCGGTCGACGGCGGCGCCGTCAACGGTACGCAGGCCCAGCCTCCATCCGGTAGTCGCCCAGCGGGAACCGCTCCGCTTCCCGGAACGCGTTCGCGGTCGATGTCGGCCGCAGCAACGCCGCCTCGCCGTGCTGGTTGAAGTAGTAGCTCCGCGAGGTGGCGCAGCTGCCCGCATAGAAGACGGACCCGTCGAGGTTCTCCGTCATCCGGTCCAGGAAGCGGGTGTTGGCGTCTTCGGTCACCTCAAACACGTCGGCGCCGCGCCGCTGCATCTCGGTGAACAGCCGCGTCATGTGCGCCATCTGCGACTCGATGGTGGTGAAGTAGGACAGGCCGCTGTACGAGTACGGGCTGGCGAGGGTGAGGAAGTTCGGGAACTTCGGCACCGAAACTCCCTCGTAGGCCTGGAAGCGGTTGTCCCGCCACCACTTTCCAAGGTTCCGCTCGCCCCGTCCGATCACCTCAATGGCCGGGAAGTTCACATCCCACAGGTTGAAGCCGGTCGCCAGGATCAGGGTATCGATCGGGGTTGTTCGGCCATCGGCGGTGACGATGCCGTCCGCCTCGATCCGGTCGATGGTTGCGGTCTCGAGCCGCACGTTCCCCTTGGTGAAGGTGCGGAAGTAGCTGTTGGAGAACGTCGGCCGCTTGCAGCCGAAGTCGTAGTCGGGGGTCAACTCGGCCCGCAGCCGCGGGTCCGGCACCTGGGTGCGCAGGAACAGCCGCGACGCCGCCGCCGCGATCTTGTTCAGCACCTTCGCCTGCCGGTAGTGCAGGACCGCGGTGACCATCAGCCCCTCGAGCAGCCCGTCACTCACCGTGCGGGCGGCCCGCTGGGTGAGCGGGACCTTCGCAAACAGGCGTTGCACCGGACCGGGAATGGGCAGGTCCAGCTTCGGCACCACCCAGATCGGGGTGCGCTGATACACGGTCAGCTCGGCGGCCGTGCGCGCCACCTCCGGGATCAGTTGGACCGCGGTCGCGCCGGTGCCGATGATCGCCGCCCGCGCGCCCGCGAGGTCGACGGAATCGTCCCAGGCGGTGGTGTGCAGGATCGTGCCAGCGAAGGAGTCGATGCCGTCGATGTCCGGCAGGTGCGGCTGGGACAGAAAGCCGGTCGCGGTCAGCAGGTAGCGGCCCGTGACCGGTTCCTGCCCGTCGATCGAGACCACCCAGTGCCGCGCATCGTCGTCCCAGCGGGCACCGGAGACCACCGCACCGAACCGCATGTAGCGACGCAGGTCGTACTTGTCGGCGACGTGGTCGGCGTACTTCTTCAGTTCGGCGCCCGGCGCGAACAGCCGCGACCAGTGCGGGTTGGGTTCGAACGAGTACGAGTAGGTGACGGACGCGATGTCGACGGCCAACCCGGGGTAGCGGTTGACATGCCAGGTGCCGCCGAGGTCGTCCTCCCTGTCGAGGATGGCGAGGTTGGTCATGCCGAGTCGGTTCAGCGCGATCGCCGCGCCCATGCCCCCGAATCCCGCCCCCACGATCACCGCGTCGTACTGCGTCTGCTGGTCCACCGGGCCGCCCTCCTCAAGTGTGTGTCACTGTCAGTATCACTCACTTGAGGAGGGAAGGGAAGAACACTCTCCCGGCCGGACTCAGTCCCGCGGCAGGCCGAGCATCCGCTCCCCGATCACGTTCAGCTGCACCTCGGTGGTGCCGCCGTAGATCGTGGTCGCGCGACCGGCAAGCAACTGTTCCATCGCCTTGTCGCTGGGCTGCCCGGACACCGCGACGGCACCGGCCGCCCCCAGTTCGGCGACCACGAACTCCGAGATCGACTGCCCCAGCCCCATCGCGAGCAGCTTGCCGACCGACGAGGTGGTGCTCACGTCCGACCCGGACAGCTGGCCGAGCACCACCCGGGAACCGATCAGGTCGATCGCCTGACTCTCGGCGATCAGCTCCCCGAACCGGTATCGACCGACCGGGCCGAGATCGCGACCCCGCACGAAGGCCGTCAGGTCGGCATCGCTGGCGTACGCCTCCATCTTCTGGCTGAGGGCAACCCGCTCCCCGGCGAGGGTGGTCCTTGCGACGTGCCAGCCGTCGTTCACCTCCCCGACGACGTTCTCGTCCGGAACGAACACGTCATCGAGGAACACCTGGTTAAACAGGGCGGACCCGGTCATCTCCCGCAGCGGCCGAACCGTCACCCCCGGGGTGGACATGTCCAGCACGAAGTAGGTGATGCCCTCGTGCTTCGGCCGGTCCGGGTCGGTGCGGGCGATGAGCATCGCCCAGTCCGCGAACTGCGCGACCGTCGTCCAGATCTTCTGCCCAGTGACCTTCCAGCCGCCGTCCACCCGGACGGCCTTGGTGGTCAGCGACGCCAGGTCGGAGCCTGCGCCGGGCTCGGAGAACAGCTGGCACCACACCAGGTCGCCGCGCAGCGTCGGCACCACCAGGTCCCGCTTCTGCCGCTCATCACCATGCCCGACGAGCGCGGACACCGCCCAGCCGCCCATCAGCAGCTGCGGCATCGCGATGCCCGACGACTTGATCTCCTGTGCGATGACGATCTGCTCGAGCGGTCCGGCCCCGCGGCCGTACGGCCTCGGCAGGTGCGGCTGCACCCAGCCCCCGTCGCCGAGCGCGATCAGCTGGTCGTCCTCGTCGTCGATCGCGGCGATCGGGGCGAGGTCGGCGCGGACCGTCGCGCGGATCCGCTCCGCCTCCTCCGGCAACTCCAGTTCGGACACCCGGGTGGTCCCGGCGAGCGCCTGGACGGCGAGCCGCTCCACCCGATCCTCGCGGGTGCCAAGGACGGCGCGGATGGACAGGGCCCGCCGGTAGTACAGGTGGGCGTCGTGTTCCCAGGTGAATCCGATGCCGCCGTGCACCTGGATGCAGTCCTGGGCGACCTGCACGGCAGCGTCGGGCACGATCACCGCAGCGACGTCGGCCGCGAAATCGGCGGTGTCGTCGCCCTTGTCAAGTGCGGATGCGGCGTCCCACAGTGCCGCGCGGGCCTTCTCCAGCGCGACACCCATGTACGCGCAGCGGTGCTTGACGCCCTGGAACTGCCCGATCGGGCGCCCGAACTGGACCCGGGTCTGCGCGTACTCGGCGGCGGTGGACACGCACCAGGAGATCACCCCGACCGCCTCGGCGGCCAGCACCACCGACGCGATGGACCGGACGCGGCGGTCCTCGAGTCCGATGGCCCGGTCCGCCGCAACAACCCGTCCGAGCGCCTCGATCCGGGCCGACCCGCGCAGCACATCGAGTCCGTCCTGCGCGGTCGCGGTGACCGCATCGGAATCGACGGCAAGCCATCGGGATTCACCGTCCACGTCGACGGGGAGCAACAGCACGTCGGCGTGCTCGGCGCCGGGTACCGCGTCAGCGGACCCGGTGAGTCGGCGGTCTCCGTCGAGCCGGAAGTCGCCGCCCAGTGCCAGCGCCGCGGTCCCGGTCCCGTCGAGCAGGCCGGGGAGGAGATGCCGGGCCGCCGCTCCGCCGTCCGCGGCGAGCACCGCCGCAGCGAGCGCGGTCGGCACGAACGGTCCGGGAGAAACGGTGCGCCCCAATGCCTCCAGCGCCACAGCCAGACCGAGCAAACCCGCGCCCTGTCCGCCCTCCGCCTCCGGAACCGCGAGCCCGAGTAGGTCCTGCGCCACCAGGGCCGCCCAGAATTCCGGGAACTTGCTCTCCGTCTTGGCTTCCACGGCGGCGCGGACCTGCTCGGCGGTGATCGTCCGCTCCGCGAACGCCCGCACCGATTCGGCGAGGGCGGCGTGTTCCTCGCTCAGCCCGACACCGAGCTCGTAGCTGTTGTGCGCCATCGCGATCAACCGAGCCGGTCCGCGAGATCGTCGATGCCCCACGGCCCCTCGGATTCGATGGTCTCGCCGCCGGACCAGTTGACGAGTTCGGTGATCGCCCCGCCCTGCACCGCGAACACCTTGCCGGTCAGCTTGCAGTCGGCCGCCGCAAGGCGGGCAACCAGCGGGGAGATGTTCGATGGCGCGAAGGCGTCGAATTCGCCCTCCGGGACCTCGGCGGCGAACAGCGCCCCCATGCCGGGGGTGGCGAGGGTGAGCCGGGTCCGGGCGATCGGCGCGATCGCGTTGACACGCACCCCGTACCGCTCGAGTTCGTCGGCGGCGACCAGGGTCATCGCGGCGATCCCGGCCTTCGCGGCGCCGTAGTTGGCCTGCCCGGCGTTCGGCATGAAGGTGCCGGACGCGGACGCGGTGTTGACGACCGCCGCCTGCACCGGATCGCCCGCCTTGGCCCGGTCCTTCCAGTACGCGGCGGCATGATGCAGGGTCGCGGCGTGTCCCTTGAGGTGGACGGCGATGACGGCGTCCCACTGGGACTCCTCCATGCCGGCGATGAACGCGTCGCGCAGGATTCCCGCGTTGTTGACCAGGATGTCGAGCCCGCCGAACTCGGCGACCGCCTGGTCGACGAGGGCCTTGGCGCCCGCCCAGTCGGCGATGTTGTCGGTGTTGGCGACGGCCCGCCCGCCCGCGGCGACGATCTCGTCGACAACCTGCTGCGCCGGTCCGGTGTCGGCGCCGGTGCCGTCGTTGGCGCCGCCCAGGTCGTTGACGACGACCGCGGCACCCTCCCTCGCGAAGAGCAGGGCGTGCTCGCGGCCGATGCCGCGGCCCGCGCCGGTGATGATCGCGACGCGTCCGTCCAGGGTTCCCATCAGTACCGTTCTCCTCGAAAGTCGTGTGTGTGATGCGGATGCGTCAGCCGTCAGGCGTCGGCAATGACGGCGAGCCCGTCCTTGAGGACGAGATCGTCCCCGACCGTCGTCTCGTAGGCATACGCCTGTGAGTCCTTTTGGCCCGCCATGGGGCCAGAAGGACTCACAGCCCAGAATCGGGTGGTGATGTCCTGTTCCGGCAGAACCGGTTTCGCGAACCGCACCGCGAGCCGCCTCAGCCGTTCGGTGCGTCCGTCCGCGAACTCGGTGACCGCCGCCCAGGACGTGAATGCCATCGTGCACAGGCCGTGGTTGATGATGCCGGGAAGCCCGGACATCTTGGCGATCTCGTCATCGAGGTGGATCGGCATCGGGTCACCGGACGCTGGCGAGTACCGGAAGGTCTGGTCCTTGTCGATGTGCTGCGCGATCTCCGCGATTGGGTCGGTCGCGCGCAGCGCCTCGTCGAACCGGTGGCCGGGTGCCTGTTCCCCGAGACCGGGTCCGGCGTCGACCTTCCGGAAGAACGCCGTCATCCACTGTTCGTTGACGAGTTCACCTCCGTCGGTGCGGGTTTCGACGTACACGACGACGGTGGAGCCGTTGTCGCGCCCGGTGAACCCGACCGGCTTGGCTCGGGTGACGAGTCTGTCCCCCGGCAGGATCGGTCGATGGAAGTGGAAGTCCTGCTCCCCGTGCACGAGCTTCATCAGCAGTTCCACCGGGGCCACCGCGAGCGCGGCCGGTGCCATCGACGTGAACGCCGGGACCACCGCGAACACCGGCGGCGCGATCTCGCCGCGCAGGTGCCGCTCGATCGGGTCGTTGGTTGCCGCGGCGTACTCGGCGATCCGCTGCGCGGTGACGTCGAACGTCTGCGCCTCGGTCCACTCCCCGAGGCTCGACGAGTCGAACTCGACTGTGGGCGCGCTCATCAGCCGACCATTTCGGCAAACTTCGCCAGCGACGTCTCGAGGTCCGCGGCGGCGTTCTTGGCGACGGCCTTGCCGATCGGCCCGACGATCATGGTGCCCTTGAAGCTCGCATCCACGCTGGCCTTCGATCCGGAGCCCTCCGGCTCCACGCGAAGCGTGAACTCGACGGTGACCCCGGCCATGCCGGTGCCTGCGATGCGGACCAGGTTGGGCGCGTCGACTTCGGTGACGGTCCACTCAATCTTGTTGGCCATGCCCATCACCGAGACGACCTCGGTGAAGCGGACCCCGAGCGCGACCTCGGTCGGCAGGTCACTCTTCCAGCCCTGGTGGATGGTCAGCCACTCCTCCCAGCGGGACAGATCGGAGAGGGCGTCCCAGGTCTTGTCGGGGGCGGCGGGCAGGGAGGCGGAGACGGAGACGGAAGCCATGACGAACTCCTTGCTGTAGTGGTGGAAGAGGATTCAGCGGTTGGCGGGGCGGTAGGCGGAGACGACGACGGCGCCGCCGAGTCCGATGTTGTGCTGCAACGCGACCCGGGCGCCGTCGACCTGCCGGGCATCGGCGTCGCCGCGCAGCTGCCAGGTCAGCTCGCTGCACTGGGCGAGTCCGGTGGCGCCGAGCGGGTGTCCCTTGGAGATGAGGCCGCCGGACGGGTTGACCACCCATCGGCCGCCGTAGGTGGTGTCGCCTGCGTCGACGAGCTTGCCGCCCTCCCCCTCGGCGCACAGTCCGAGCGCCTCGTAGGTGAGCAACTCGTTGGTGGAGAAGCAGTCGTGCAGCTCGATGACGTCGATGTCGTCTGGCCCGATCCCGGCCTGCTCGTACACTTTTCGGGCGGCGGTGCGGGTCATGTCGGCGCCGACGAGGCTGATGGCACTCTTGTCGGCGAACGTGGATTCGAGGTCGGTGACCATCGCCTGCCCGACGATCTCGACCGCCCGGTCGGCGAGGCCGTGCTGATCGACGAACCGCTCGCTGGCGAGAATCACCGCGCCGGACCCGTCGGACGTCGGGGAGCATTGCAGCTTGGTCAGCGGCCCGTAGATCGGCTTCGACGCGAGGATCTCGTCGAGCGTGTATTCCTGCTGGAACTGGGCGTACGGGTTGTTGGTCGAGTGCTTGTGGTTCTTGACACCGATCTTGGCGAACTGCTCGGCTGTGGTGCCGTAGCGCTCCATGTGTTCCTTGCCCGCCGCACCGAACATGTACGGGGCGGGCGGCATCGCGAACTCCTGGAGTTCGGCGAGGGCGAGCAGGTGCCGCATCATCGGCTGCTCGCGGTCGTCGTAGGTGGTGCCCAGCGAACCCGACTGCATCTTCTCGAAGCCGAGCGCCAGTGTCGCGTCGGCGAGCCCGCCGCGGATCGCCTGAGCGGCGAGGAACAGGGCCGCCGAGCCGGTGGAGCAGTTGTTGTTGACGTTGACGATCGGGAGACCGGTCAGGCCCAGCTCGTAGATCGCGCGCTGACCGGAGGTGGACTCGCCGTACACGTAGCCGGCGTACGCCTGCTCGATCAGGCGGTAGTCGATGCCCGCATCCTCGAGCGCCTTGGTTCCGGCCTCGCGGGCCATGTCCGGGTAGTCCCACTCGCGGGCCCCCGGCTTCTCGAACTTCGTCATCCCGACCCCGACGACGAACACCCGGTTACTCATCTGCACTCCTGGAGGCGGAAGTTGTGTGTGACACGCTGTCCAGCACAAGGTAGGTGAGACACGGTGTCCAGTCAATCGTTTCCGTGGGTATGGTTGCGGCGATGCCGACGACCACCGACGCCACCGCCCCCGGAGACGGCCGGTCCACCCGCTGGGACGGACACAAGGCCGAGCGACGCGACCTCATCCTCGAGGCCGCGATCGAGGCGATCGCCGAGGACGGGCCGGACATCGGGGTCGCGCAGATCGCCGCGCGGGCCAACCTGCCCAGGTCGGTGGTGTACCGAATCTTCAAGGACCGCGGCGACCTCGACGAACAGCTGCGGGCCCGGATCCTGGACCGGCTGATGACGCACGTCACGCCGACCTTCGCCCCCGAGGGCACCATCGAGGAGGCCATCGCCGGCGCGGTGGACAACTATCTGCGCTGGATCGTCGGATCGCCGCGGCTGCACCAGTTCCTCGGCACCGGCTCACCGAGCAGGCGCACCACCGGCTCGCGCGCGGTCACCGGCACCAAGACGGCGATCGCGCTGCAACTATCCCGGCTCCTCGAGTCGATGCTCCGGTCCGCGGACGCCGACACCGCCCTGTCCGAGACCCTCGCGTTCGGCCTGACCGGGCTGGTCGACGTCAGCGTCAACCGCTGGCTGTCCAACCCCGACCCCGCGGTGGACGCCGACCAGCTCGCCGCCTTCCTCACCGCGTCCATCTGGCAGGTCCTCGACGGCAACCTGCAGCGCCTCGGCGTCCACCTCGACCCGACGACGCCGGTCGCACGCCTCCTCTGACCCGCCCTCCGAAGCATTGAACGGGGGTTCATTCGGCATCTGGCGGCGCAATCTCGCACATGAACCCCCATTCAACGCATCGCGCGGGGCATTAGATTGTGCGCTACTTAATCGTGTACGCTTCGGATTGTGACGGCCGACGACCCCCTCGCCCTCGACCGCCAGGTCTGCTTCGCGCTGGCCGTGGCAAACCGCGCCGTGCTGTCGGTGTACCGGCCACTGCTCGAGCCGATGGGCCTCACCCACCCGCAGTATCTCGTGATGCTCGCGCTGTGGGGCGACGCGCCGATGTCCGTGAAGTCGATCGGCGCTGCGCTGCAACTGGATTCGGCGACGCTATCGCCGCTTCTTAAGCGCCTCGAGGCGTCCGGGTTGATCACCCGCACCCGCAGCGCGGAGGACGAACGCGCGCTCGTCGTCGACCTGACCGACGCCGGTCGCGCGCTGCGCGCCGATGCGGAGCGGATCCCCCCTGCCGTGGTCGCCGCCCTCGGCGTCGGGCTACCCCAACTTGAGGAACTGCACCGAGTCCTCACCGGCATCAACACGGCGGCGCTGGCTGCCGGGGCACTGGAGAAGTGAGCACAGGCATGATGGGCACCACCACACCCAACCCGCTGCAGTGGATCGCGTATGCGTTCGGCGCGAAGCTTCCCGCCTCGATGAACGACTGGGTACGCAACGACCTCACCGGCGACCGCTACGTGGTGCGTCACCTGCTGCGGCAGCAGGTTCCGTTCCTCCCGCTGTACGCGATGTTCCTGCTCTTCCCGGGGCCGCTGTGGCTGCGCGCCTCGATGGTGCTGCTCGGCATGTCGCTCGCGGTCTTCTACTCGGTGGTCTACATCCACCAGAACCGGGCACGGCGGCTGCAGAAAAACGGCCTGCCGATGGACCTCGACAACGACAAGCGTCGGGCCGCGCGCGCCGCCGAGATCGAGGCCTACGACCGGTTGTGGCGCTGACCGTCGGTCACGTCACCGACCGCTCAGGAGCCGCTCTCGACCGGACGTCCCGACGCGATCCACGCCTCGGTGCCACCCGCGACGTTGACGGCGTTGATACCCGTCGCGCCCAGATACTGCGCCGCCTGCGCGCTCCGGCCACCCATCGCACAGATCACGTACACCGGGTCCGCGGCTGGGATCTCGTCCAGACGGGCCGTGAACTCGCTGAGCGGGACGAGCACCGCGCCGGGGACCCGCGCCCGCGCGTACTCGTCGGCCTCGCGCACGTCGATCAGCGCGGCGCCTGCGGCGAGCTCCTCCGCCAGCGCGTTCACATCCACTTGCTGCATTTTCGTCCTCCAGACGGGTCGGCGACAGTCTACCGACGACTCAGTAGCGGGCGACCGCGCCGTCGACGGCCTCCTGCAGGCGATCACGGACGAGTCGGGCGATCGCCGCGGGCTTGTCGGGAACCTCGGTGATCGGGGTGCCGAAGTAGACGCTCGCGCCGCGGGTGGCCGGGCCACCGGACCCGCCGTAGCTGATGCCCATGTGCAGGAGCGCGGGCGTGACCCCAAGCCGGATCGCCCGGCTGGTGATGTGCCCGACGCCGCTGCCGACGGCCTGCAGCCGCCTCGGGTCGCCCTCGTTGCAGGTGCCCTCCGGGAAGATCGCCAGGCTGTCGCCGCGGCGCATGCGCTCGGCGCACACGTCCATCATCCGCTGGCCCGCGGCGTTGACCGCCCGCATGCCGTGGTTGCGGCCCCGGAACACCGGGATCGAGCCCATCAGGTCGATCCGGTCGCGCAGCGCCCGGTCGGCGAACAATTCGTCCTTGGCCAGCACCCTGGTCCGGCCGATCACCGACCGCAGCGGGCTGCGCCAGGCCGCCCCCGCCACCGTGTACGGATCCGACTCGGACAGGTGGTTCGCCGACAACACCACGCTGACACCGTCCCGGACCAGCGCCGCGATCGTCTCGCGGGCACCCTCCGCGAACCGCACCCGTGGGCGAAACTTCGCGGCCAGCGTCGCGTACGCCGCCTTCGCGAGCAGCCGGTTCTGCCGGTGCGCGAGGTAGAAGTCGTACACGGCGTCGGAGTTCTCGAGGGTCACGTCCGGCTTCGTCATAAAACCTACGGTACCGTAGGTTAGGTCGGGTCGGCACGTCCGCTCGGCGGCGGTTCGGGCGTCCGGGACTAGCATCGGCGCATGACCATCGCCTTCGTTCAGGCCACCTGGCACCGGTCCATCGTCGACCACGCGCGGGATGCATTCGCCGCCCGCTGGCGCGAGCTCGGACACGACCCCACCGATATCGAGTTCTTCGAGACGCCCGGCGCGTTCGAGATTCCGCTGCACGCCAAGAGGTTGGCCAGCACTGGACGCGTCGACGCCGTCGTCGCCGCGGGACTCGTCGTCGACGGCGGCATCTACCGGCACGACTTCGTCGCGTCCGCCGTGATCGACGGCCTGATGCGGGTGCAACTCGACACCAACGTGCCGGTGTTCTCCGCGGTGCTCACCCCGCACCACTTCCACGAGCACACCGACCACGCCGACTTCTTCACCGCCCACTTCGACAAAAAGGGCGCCGAGGTCGCGGACGCCTGCTCCGCCACCCTCGCCTCGCTGGCCACGATCACGTAGCCCCCGCCCCCGCCCCCGCCCCCACCCCCGCCGCCCCCTCCGACCGAATGTGGGATTCGGTCAGTCTGACTGACCGAATCCCACATTCGGTCAGGCCGAGCGGCGGTCAGGCCGGGCGGCGGTCAGGCCGGGCAGCGGTCAAGCGTCGAGGCCGGCGAGGAAGTCGAGCCAGATCGCGTTGACCTCGTCGGGCTTCTCCATCTGGACGAAGTGGCCCGCCCCGTCGACGACGTGGGTTCCGACCAGCCCGGGGACGAGGGTCTGCATGGTGGCGAACGGGTCCCGTCCCATCATTTCCAGGACGGGGTCCTTCGCGCCGGCGACGAAGACGGTCGGCACCTCGATCGGGAGGTCGTGGCGGGTCTCGTTCTGCGCCCACACCGCATCCTCCGCGCGGTACCAGTTCAATCCTCCGGTGAACCCGGTTCGGGTGAATTCCTCGACATAGTAGTCGAATTCGGACTCATCGAGCCACGGCCACGGCAGCGACGGTGGGTCGGGGAGGACGTCGAGGTAGCCGTTGCCCTCGGACGGGAACTCCCAGCAGTCCAGGTACCGGTTCGCCCCGGACAGCGCGTGCAGGATCTTCGCGAGGAACTCCCGCGGCCGACCGTTCAGTTCGGCGTCCGCGACGCCGACCTCCTGGAAGTAGTGCACGTGCGCGAAATGCTGGGACGCCAGGTACCGGAACCCCACGGTGGGCTGCACCGGAAGCCGGGGCGTCCGCGGAACGCTGAGCTGCATCAGCGCCCGCACCCGCCCGGGCGCCCAGGCGGGCAGGTCCCACACCAGGTGGGCGCCGAAGTCGTGCCCGGCGAACACCGCCTGCTCGAGGTCGAGGGCGTCGAGCAGCCCGACGAGGTCGCCGACCGTGTGCGGACGGTCGTAGGCGGCGGCGTCGCCGGGCGCGTTGCTGCGCCCGTAGCCGCGCATGTCGGGGGCGATCACCCGGTACCCGGCCCGGGACAGCGCCTCGATCTGGTGCCGCCAGGTGAACCACAGGCCGGGGAAGCCGTGGCACAGCACCACCGGCATCCCCTGCCCCTGCTCGGCGACGTGCAGGTCGATGCCGTTCACCGGCAGGGTCCGATGAGTCAGCTCCGACATCAGGAGCGTTCCGTGCGCGTCGGGTCGGTCAGGTGCGCCGCGAGCCACTCGACCACGTCGCCGAGCACCTGCTCGCGCTCCGGTTCGTTGAACACCTCGTGGTACAGGCCCGGGTACTCCCGGTACGTCAGGTCCGTCGACCCGGCGGTGGACGCGATCATCCGGCTGCCGTTCACGTTCACGAGCCCGTCCTGCTCGCCGTGCATCAGCAGCAACGGCACCGTCAGCGCGGGCAGTCGCGCGGGCAGCGACTCGGCGTTGACGATCAACCCGCGCGCGATGCCGGCTGGCACCTTGCCGTGGTGCACCAGCGGGTCCGCGTTGTATGCGGCGACGACCTTCGGATCGCGGGAGACCCGGTTCGCGTCGAGCGTCTCCACCGGCAACCCCGGCAGATACCGGCCGAGCATCTTGCCGAGCGCGACCACGACGCCGGGAGTTTCCGAGGCCACGTCGACGGCGGGGCCGGACAGGATCAGCCCGGCCAGGTCCGCCTGGTGGTCGAGTGCGTAGTCGAGGGCGATCGCCCCGCCCATGCTGTGACCGAGCAGGTACACCGGCAGCCCGGGATGCGCGGCGCGGGCGATAGCGAACACCCGGTGCAGGTCGTCGGTGAAATCGCGCCACTCCCGGAGCTCGACGCGCTTACCGCCGGATCGTCCGTGCCCGCGGTGGTCGGGCGCGTACACCACCAGGCCGAGGTCGGTGAGCCGCCGCACGACATGGTCGTAGCGGCGGGCGTGCTCGCCGAACCCGTGGGCCAGCACCAGGATCGCGACCGGAGCCCCGTCCGGGGTCCAGGTGTCGTAGGTGATCCGGGTGCCGTGATTACCGGTGAACGATCCCTCTGTGCGAGTCACCTCGCCCACGATATGCGCCCGACGCCCGGCGCGCGGCGACTACGCCAGGTGGCAGGCCACCTGCCCACCCCCGACCACCTCGGTCACCACCGGGACCTCGGTCCGGCAGCGCTCGACCGCCACCGGGCAGCGGGTGCTGAACGCGCAGCCCGGGGGCGGGTTGGCCGGGTCGGGCAGCTCGCCGGACAGCCGGATCCGTTCCCGTTCGCGCTGCCGTCGCGGGTTCGGGACCGGGACCGCCGACAGCAGCGCCTTGGTGTACGGGTGCGCGGGCGCGCTGAACAAGCGATCCGACGGCCCCCACTCCACGATCCGGCCCAGGTACATCACCGCGGTGGTCTGCGCGATGTGCCGGACCACCGCGAGGTCGTGGGCGATGAATAGGTACGCGATGCCCAGCTCCCGCGAGAGTCGTTCGAGCAGCGCGATCACCTGGTTCTGGGTGGACACGTCGAGCGCGCTGACGGCCTCGTCCGCGATGATCAGCTTCGGTTCGACGGCGATCGCGCGGGCGATCGCGATGCGCTGACGCTGCCCGCCGGAGAATTCGTACGGATACCGCTGGGCGTGCTCCCGCCGGAGCCCGACCTGCTCGAGCAGGTCCCCGACCTTGCGCCGGCGGGCCTCCGCGTCGAGATCGGTGTGCACCTCGAGGGGTTCGGCGATCGCATCGCCGACGGTGCGCGCCGAATCCAGCGACGAGTACGGGTCCTGGAACACCATCTGCATGTCGCGGCGCGCGGACCGAAGCTCGGTGCGGGACAGGGCGGTCACGTCGACGCCGTCGAGGGTGACGGTCCCGGATGCGACGTCGACGAGCCGGAGAATTCCCCGCGCGGTGGTCGACTTCCCCGACCCCGACTCGCCGACCAACGCAAAGGTCTCACCCGAACGGATGTCGAAGCTGACGTCGTTGACCGCCCGAACGGTCCGCCTGCGACCGAATAGTGCTGCCCCGCTACCAAACTCCACGTTCAGTCCGCGCACGGCGAGCAGCGGCGCCTCGGTCCGGGCCTGCACGTCGACCGTCATGAGCATCCCTCCAGGGTGAGTTCCTCGACCCGCGCACACCGCGCGAGGCGCTCGCCGCCGAGGCCCCCCAACCCGACGGTGGTGTCGCACACCGGTTCCCGGTACCCGCAGCGCGGCGCGAAGCGGCAGCCAGTCGGGATTGAGCCGGGGACCGGCGGGGAGCCGGGGATGGTGTGCAGGTCGACCCGGCCGTCGATCGACGGCACCGACTTGAGCAGCCCCTCCGTGTACGGGTGCCGGGGGGTGTCGTACAGGTCACCGGTGCGGGCCCGCTCAACGACCTGACCCGCATACATCACCACCACCTCGGTGCACAGGTCCGCGACCACCCCGAGGTCGTGGGTCACGAACAGCACACCCATGTCGAATTGTGTTGCCATGTCCCGGATCAGGTCGAGAACCTGCGCCTGAATCGTGACGTCCAACGCGGTGGTCGGTTCGTCGGCGATCAGCAGCTTGGGCTCACAGGCGAGCGCCATCGCGATCATCACCCGCTGCCGCATGCCGCCGGAGAACTCGTGCGGGTACTCCGTGACCCGCCGCGCGGCATTCGGAATGCCGACCAGGTCGAGCACCTCGACGGCCCTGGCGAGCGCCGCCTTGCGGCCGACGCCGCGGTGCCTGCGGACCACCTCGGCGATCTGGTCACCGACGGTGAACACCGGGTTCAGGCTCGTCATCGGCTCCTGGAAGATCATCGCGATGTCGTTACCGCGCACCGCGCCCAGTTCCCGTTCGGACGCGGCCAACAGGTCGCGGCCCTGGAAGCGAATGCTTCCGGCGGTCACCCGCGACTGGCGTTGCGGCAGCAGCCGCAGCACCGACGAGCAGGTGACGCTCTTGCCGGACCCCGACTCCCCGACCAGCCCGACGAGGTCACCCGCCCGGACGTCGAAGGTGACGTCCTGCAGCACCGGGGTCCATCCGCCGTGGGTGAGGAACTCGACGCCGAGTCCCTCGACGGACAGCAACGTCTCGCTCATCGCTCACTCCTGTTCTCGCGTCCGACGGAATCCCGGATGCCGTCGCCGAGGGTGTTGCAGGCCAGCACCGCGAGGATGATCGCGACCGCCGGAATCAGCACCGGCCACGGCGTGTAGTTCCACGCCTCGCGCCCCTCGGCGAGCATCCGCCCCCAACTCGGGTCGGGTGGCTGCACACCGAGGCCGAGGAAGCTCAGCGACGACTCCGCGAGCATCGCGAACCCGCAGGCGAGACTGACCTGGACGATCAGCGGGGAGAAGATGTGAGGGAGGACGTGGGTGCGGATGATCCGTCCGGTCGGGGTCCCGATGCTCCGAGACGCCTCGATGAAGGTGTCCTCGCGCACCGAGATCACCGCGCCGCGCACCACCCGGTAGAAGCGGGGCGCGAACACGATGCCGATCGCGATCATGGCGTTGGTCAGGTTCGGTCCCATCACACCGACGATGGCCATCGCGAGCAGCAGCGGCGGGAAGCTGAGGAAGGCGTCCGCGACACGCGAGATCACCGCGTCCCACCGCTTGCCGAGGAAGCCGGCGATCAGCGCGGGGACCACCCCGAGCACCAACCCGACGGACACCGAGATCGCGGCGGCGGACACCGCGACCCGCATCCCGTACATCAACCGGGACAACGTGTCCCGTCCGAGGTTGTCGGTGCCCAGCAGGTAGCCATCGCTCAGCGGGGGCAGTCGGCGGGCGGTCAGTTCCTGCGCGAGGGGGTCGTGCGGGGCGATCAGCGGCGCCAGCAGCCCGATGACGGTGATCGCGATCAGGAAGGCCGCCGACAGCACCGCTGCCCGTCGACCGCGGAGCCTGCGGAAGAACCGGCGGCGCGGCGACTCCACGACATCGGCAACGGATCCGTCGGTGACCGAATTGGTCGCATCCAGTGCGGTCATGCGGCCCTCCTAGTCTTCGGGTTGAGGTAGCCGTACGAGATGTCCACCAGCAGGCTCATCACCACGGTGGCGAGCACTCCGAAGATGACCACGCCCTGAATCGTCGGCAGGTCACCGGACAGCACCGCCTGGATCGCGAGATCGCCGAGACCCTTGAGCCCGAACACCGATTCGATGACGGCGGTACCGCCGAGCAGGAACGCGATCTGCATGCCGAGGACGGTGGCCGTGGGGATGAAGGCGTTCTTCAACGCGTGTTTGACCAGGACGGTGCGCCGCGGCAGGCCCTTCGCCGTCGCGGTGCGGATGTAGTCCTGCTGCATCACGTCGATCATCGAACTCCGCAGCTGCCTGGCGATCTCCGCTGCCGCGGCGACGCCGAGCGCGATCGCGGGCAGCAGCAGGTGCGAGAGCCACGGCCACAGCCCCTTCGCCAGTGGCGTGTATCCGGTGGCGGGCAACACCTTCAGATTCATCGCGAAGAGCAGCACCAGCAGCAGCGCGAGAACGAAGTTGGGTGTCGCGACACCGAGGGTTGACCCGACACCGGCGACCCGATCCTGCCAGCTGCCCGGCCTGCTGCCGCCGACGATGCCCGCCGGGATACCGATCAGCAGGGCGACGATCACCGAGACCACCGCCAACGACAGCGTCACCGGGATCCGGTCGACGATCATATCCAGCACCGGCGCCTTGTAGGTGAAGCTGGTGCCGAGGTCGCCCTGCACGAGGCCGGTCAGGAAGTTCACGTACTGCACCACGACCGGTTGGTCGAGACCCAGTTCCTGCCGGACCATCTCGACCTGTTCCGGCGTCGCCGACTCGCCTGCGATCCGGTGCGCCGGGTCGCCGGGGATGAGGAAGACGAGGCTGAAGGTGATCGCGGTCGCGATCAGGAGCAGCGGGACGACGGCGAGCAGCCGGCTCCCGATCAGACGTAGCACTGTGTGTGTTCCTCCTGCTAGTCCGCGGCGGCGATACCGACGCCGCCCCATTCGTCCATCGCCCGGTACGGCTGGTAGCCGACGACACGGTCGGTCACGATGCCCCCGATATCTGAGAACGCCAGCGGCACCATCGGCGCCTGGTCCATCGCGGCCGCGGACGCCGTCGCGAGCAGCTCACCCCGCCGCACCGGATCCGACTCCCGGTTCGCCGCGTCGAGCGCCTCCTGGAAGCCCGGCAAGGCGTCCGCGGACGGGTTCTGCGGCGACGTCGCCCCGTAGTAGGTGCTCAGCAGCAGGGACGGGTCCGCGCGCCCGACGACGGTGGTCAGCACGGCGTCGAGTTCGCCCCGGTTGAACACCGGCGACATCTCCTGCGGCGTCATGGTGCGGATCTCCATTCGGATGCCGACCTTCTCGAGCTGCTCCTGCACGATCTGCGCGATCAGCTGGTTCTCCGGCAGGTTCATCACCCCGGCGGTGAAGGTGAATCCGTTCGGCACCCCGGCCCTGGCGAGCAGGTCCTTCGCCTCCGCCTCGGAGTACGCGAATCGGTCGGCGAGGTCGGGGTTGTACGCGAAATAGCCGGACGGGAAGTTCTGCGATGCCGCCTCGCCGTGACCCTCGAGCGCGGTCGCGGCGAGCACCTCACGGTCGATGGCCCGGGTCACGGCCTGCCGGACCTCCACCGTGCCGAACTCGCTGCGGGTCCGGTTGAGGTTGAGCGCGTAGTGGTTGAGGCTGGTCTGCACCTCCACGTCGAGCCCCTGCGACCGCGCCGGGTCGATGATGAGGGGGGTCGCGATCGCGGCGTCCATCTGGTCCGAGGCAACCGCGCCCAACCTGGTCTGCGGATCGGCCATGACGGTCCACTGGAACCGGTTCGCCCCGACCGACTCCGCGTCCCAGTACCCGTCCCAGGACGCGAATTCGTACTCCGCTCCCGGTGTGGAGCGGGCCACCGTATACCGGCCGGCGCCGACCGGGTCGAGGACCAGCGCGGCATCCTTTTCCGGGGTCCCGAAGGCGTTGGGGCTGACCATCATCCCCGGCAGGTCGGACAGGGTCAGCACCAACTGGGCGCCGGGGCCGTTCAGGCCGAGCACCACGGTGCGCGGGTCGGGGGTGTCGATCCGGTCGACGGGCGCCAACATCGTCGTGGTGATCGAGTCCGGCTCCTTCGCCCGCAGCAGGTTCGCCTTGACCGCTGCCGCGTCGAACGGGGTCCCGTCCTGGAAGACGACCCCCTCACGCAGGTGCAGCGTCAGGGTGGACCCGTCCGGCGCGAACTCCCACGACGTCGCGAGCCCCGGAATCGCGTTCGCGTCCGGATCACGCTGGACGAGACGGTCATAGACCTGCGCGAGCAGGATGTTGTCCTGCGCGACCTTCGTCTTGTGCGGGTCGAACGACGACGTGCCGTACGTGGTCGCGTAGCGGAAGGTGGCGGTCGGATCGGTGGCCATCGACGAGCTGTCGGAGGCCCCGTCGGTGGCGGTCCCCGCGCAGCCTGCGAGCAGCGCGGCGGTCAACCCGACCGCGACGATCATCTTGCGAGACATGTTCCCTCCCATTTCACCCGCTGCTAAGACTCCCGTAGCGCCCCGAGTGTGACGCACGACACGTGACGTCAGTTGGCCGCCACGCCGACACCGCGCCACTCGTCGACGACCCGGTTGGGTTCGTAGCCGACGACCTGATCCGAGGTGATCGCACCGAGCTGCGCGAAGGCGATCGGCAGCATCGCGGCCTCGCCCATCAGCACCTCGCTCACGTCTCCGAGCAGCGCGGCGCGCTGCCCGGGGTCGGTCGCCCGGTTCGCGGCGTCCATCGCCTCCTGGAACCCGGGGATCGCGTCGTGGGACGGATTCTGGGCGGAGTTCTGGCCGTAGAAGGAGGTCAGCAGCAGCGACGGGTCGGCCCGACCCACCAGGGTGGTGAGAATCGCGTCCAGCTCCCCGCGGTTGAACGCCGGGTTCAGGTCGGTCGGCGTCATCGACCGGATCTCCATGGTGATGCCGACCTGCGCCAGCTGCTCCTTCATGATCTGCCCGATCATGGTGTTCTCCGGCAGGTTCGACACCCCGGCGACGAACGTGAAGCCTTCCGGCACACCGGCGTCGGCGAGCAGACTCTTTGCCGTCGCCTGATCGAACGGGTACTGGCCGTCGAGCGCGTCGTCGTGTGCGAAGTAGCCGGTCGGGAAGTTCTGGCTGGCCGCCTCACCGTGCCCCTCCAGCGCGGACGCGACGATCGACTCGCGGTCCACCGCGTGCGCGAGCGCCCGCCGCACCTCGATCTTCCCGAACTCGCTGCGCGTCCGGTTCAGGTTGAGCACGTAGTTGTTCAGGCTGGTCTGCACCTGCGCCTCGAGGCCCTGTGCGGTCGCCGAGTCGATGGACTGGGGGGTCGCGATGCCCGCGTCGAGCTGACCGGATGCAACGCCGCCGACCCGGGTCTGGGGATCGGTCATCACCGTCCACTGGAAGCCGTCGGCCCGCACCGCGTCCGGATCCCAGTAGCCCGGCCGCGCCGCGTACTGATACTCGGCGCCCGGCTGCGCGTTCACCACCGTGTACCGGCCCGCCCCGACCGGCGCGAGCACGAGGGCCGCGTCCTTCTCGGGGGTGCCGAAGGCATTCGGGCTCACCATCATCCCGGGCAGGTCGGAGAGGGTGAGGACCAGCTGCGCGCCGGGGCCTGCGAGCCGCAGCACCACGGTGCCGGGATCCGGGGCGTCCACACCTGCGACACCCGCCAGCATCGAGGAAGTGATCGAATCCGGGGCCAGCGCCCGCTCCAGGTTGGCCTTCACCGCGGCCGCGTCGACGGCGGCGCCGTCGGAGAAGGTGACACCCTCGCGCAGGTGCAGGGTCAGCGCGGATCCGTCCGCGGCGAATTCCCACGACTCCGCAAGTCCCGGTACGGGGTTGCCGTCGACGTCGCGATGCACGAGTCGGTCGTAGACCAGGTTCAGCATCGTCGAGTCGCTGGTGATCTTCGTCTTGTGCGGGTCGAAGGAGGACGCGCCGTAGGTGGTGGCGTACCGCAGCGTCGCGGTCGGGTCGACGTCCGCGGCGGACGCACCGCCGGTTTCGGTGGAACCGCACCCGGCGACGAGAGCGGTGGACACCGCGATCGCGGCCGTCAGTCTACGTGGGAACACAGGCATCCTTTGATCGGACCGAATAAGGCTGGGATGGGCGGCTATTCGGCGGCGAGACCGACGCCACGCCATTCGTCGACGAGCAGGTTCGGCTGGTATCCGACGACCCGATCGTCGAGGGTCGAGCCGAGCGCGAAGAACACCAGCGGCAGCGCGAGCGCGTTGTCGCTGACGATCGTCGACACCGCGCCGAGCTTCTCGCCGCGGACGGCGAGATCGGGTTCCGAATTCGCGGCGTCGAGCGCCTCCTGGAAGCCGGGCGCGTTGCCGCGCGACGGGTTCTGCGGCGACGCGGCCCCGTACAGCGAGGTCAGCAGGATCGACGGATCTGCCCGGCCGGTGAAGGTGGTGACGATCGCGTCGGCGTCACCGCGATTGAAGGTCGGCGACGCGTCCGCAGGCGGCAGCGGGCGCAACTGCATGTCGATGCCGACCTCGGCGAGCTGCTGCTGCACGATCTGGGCGACGAGCTGATTCTCGGGGAGGTTCAGCAGAATCGCGGTGAAGCTGAAGCCATTCGGCAGTCCGGCCTGGGCCAGCAACTGCCGGGCCCTCTCCGGGTCGTACCGGTAGGTGTCGTCGAGTGCGGCGTCGTGCGCGAAATACTGCTTCGGGAAGTTCTGTGTCGCGGCCTCGGCGTGACCCTCCATCGCGGTGTCGGCGATGGCCTGCCGGTCGATCGCGTATGCGAGCGCCTGCCGCACCTCGAGCTTCGTGAATTCGCCCCTGGTGCGGTTGAAGTTGATCGCCATGTGATCCATCCGGATCGGCGCCTCGACGGTGAGACCCTGCTGCTCGGCCGCGTCGATGGTCAGCGGCGTGGTGATGGCGGCGGACACTTCCCCGGAGGCGACCCCGTTCAGTCGGGTCTGCGGGTCGGTCATCACGGTCCACACAAACCGGGTCGAGGTGACCGCCTCGGGATCCCAGTAGCCGTCCCTGGCCGCGAACTCGTATTCGGCGCCGGGGCGAGATGCTGCGACCGTGTACCTGCCGGTTCCGGCCGGCGACAGGGCGAGCGCAGCGTCCTTCTCCGGCGTACCGAAGGCGTTGGGGTTGACCATCATTCCCGGCAGATCGGAGAGCGTCAGCACCAGCTGGGCTCCCGGACCGTTCAGGGTGAGGACCGCGGTACGCGGGTCCGGGGTCTGCACCCCGGTAACCACGGTGAGCATCGAGGCGGTCACCGAGTCCGGCTCCATCGCCCGTTCCAGGTTCGCCTTGACGACGGCGGAGTCAAACGGGGTGCCGTCGGCGAAGGTCACCCCGTCACGCAGCAGCAGCGTCAGCGTTCCGTCACCGAACTGCCACGACTCCGCCAGGCCTGGAATGGGATTGGCGTCGGTGTCGCGGTGAACGAGGCGGTCGTACACCAGGTTGAGCATGGTCGCGTCGCTGGTGATCTTCGTCTTGTGCGGGTCGAACGAGGAGGTCCCGTAGACCGTCGCATAGTGGAAGGTGGCGTTCGGATCGGCCACCCCGGACGACGACGTCTCGGCAGCACCGCAGCCGGCGAGCAGGGCGGCGGACAGTCCGAGGGCGACAACGAGCTTGCGTGACATACACATTCCTTCCCGACGCGCACCCATGCAGTGCCGAGGCACGCGGGAACACACCGAATCCGTCGGTCTGACGCGAACGTAAGCGGTGTGACGTGGAGCACTCCGAGCAGGTCCCGCTCAGTGGGACCGAGCGGGTCACCGGCGCCGCGCGCTCGATCGGTCACGGTCGGGCGCCCGGTCTCGGTCCCGCACCACGGGATCCGGCTCGCCGGGTACGGTCGCCCGATGAACAACGTGCTGAATCTGGTGAGAGCCCGGGCCGCGGTCGACGCGGCGTTCGCGGCTGCGGCGCAACAGGACAAGCGGGTCAGCGTGGTCGTCGTCGACGACCGTGGTCATGACGTGCTCGCTGCGCGAAGTGACGGGGCGCCGTGGTTCACGGCGGGGGTGGCCCGCGCGAAGGCGGCAACGGCGGCCGCGATGGGGGCGGCGTCCGGCGACCTCGCCGGGCTGAAGGTCGCGCACCCGGAGTTGCTTGAGCTCATCGGGGCGCAGGCCGCGCACCCGATGACGACCCTTCCCGGCGGGGTGCCGATTCGGCTGGCGGGCACCGTGGTCGGGGCGATCGGGGTCAGCGGCGCCGAACCCGACGAGGACGCCGCCTACGCGCGGGCCGGGTATGCAGCGGTGAAGGCTCTCGGTCAGTCGATGTCGTAGACCACGGACACGGTGACGGTCAGGTCCTGCATGCCCGGCTCGATCGGGGTGGATGGCGCCCGGTCCATCATGACGCCCGGCATCGGCGGTGCCGCCGCGGTGACCTCGCTGATTGACCGGACGTCACCGAGCTCGACGCCCGCCGCGTCGGCGATCTGCCCGGCCTGCGCCCGCGCCTGCTCGACGGCCCTGGCGCGGGCCTCGGCGCGCAGGTCACTGTCGTCGCCGATGGAGAAGGTCAACTGCTGCACCCGCACCGCGTCCCCTGCCGCGGCGGCCGCCCCGTCGATGAGGCCGCCCGCACCGGCGATGTCGTGAACGGTGGCGGTCACCTGATTGGTCACCTGGTAGCCGGTGATCGTCGACGATGCGGGCGCATAGGTCGGCTGCACCGACAGCCCGCTGGTGGCGATGTCCGCCGCCGCCACTCCGCGACTCTTCAACGCATCCGTCAGGGCCGTTGCCCGTTCCGCGTTCGCGGCAAGCGCGGCCTCCGCGGTGGCGTCCTGCGTCTGCACGCCGAGCACCACGGTCGCGGTGTCGGGGGCCGCGCTGACCTTCCCGACACCCTGAGTGCTGATTCCCGGAGGCGCGGACTCGGATCCGCCACCCGACGGGGTGTCCGCGGCGCAGCCCGCGACCAGGATCACCGCCGCCGCCGACACCGCCACGCCCACCGCCCGCAAGGTTGCCATGCCCCAACTATGACGCAGCCGACGCCGGTGCGGTCGGGTTACCGGTCCGGCGTGTCCCCACCCAGGCCAGCGCCGCGGCCAGGGCCACCGTGGTCCCGGCGAACAGGATCATCAGGGCCTGGGGACCGATCGGGCCGGTCCCGGCGGTGCCGGTCACCGCGACCGCGACCGGCGCGGCCATCGCATCGGACATCGCGTCCTGCTGGGCACCGCTGCGGGCCGGGATCGCGTCGACCCCCTTCGCCACCTGGTCACGCAGCTGCCCGGACACCGACTTCAGCTGATCGATGCCGGCGAGGATCTGGTCGGTGGTTCCACCGAGCAGTTCGGGGGCCTGCGCGGCGATCGGACCGATCCCGTCCTGCAGCTGGCGGCCCGCGCCGGACAGCTGGGCCGAGACCGACTCCAGCTGCCCGAAGCCGTCGCCGACCGCATCGCCGAGGGTGGTGTCGGGTCCGACCCCGCTGCCGAGCAGCCCGGTGATCGCGCCCAGCTGCCGGCTGAGGTCGGCCAGGTCACTGCCGGTGCGTTCCAGCGCCGCTGCGGCGTCGCCGTCGACGGCCGTCACCCGCGCCGCCACCTCGTCGAGTCCCCGCTGCGCGCGGTCGAGGCCGGTCGTGACATCCCCGACCGTGACACCGAGGTCGGTCAGCCGGGTCGCCAGCTCACCCGCGGGCCCCCTGGCCTGCTCGACCATGCCCGATACCTGCCCTGCGACGTCGACGAGCTGGTTCGCGCCGTCGTTCGCGGTCTGCAGGTACGGCAGCATTGCGGTCACCCCGTCCAACATCTGCCTGGCCTGGGTGTCGGCGGCGGCGGTCGCGGTTGACAGGACCTGGGCGGGCAGCAGCGCCTGCTGCACCTGTGACCGGGCCGAGGCCATCCCGGACAGCAGGTCCCGGATGCCTGCCGAGGAGGTGACCTCGGTGACGGTGGCCGCCAGCCGGGTCAGCGTCTCGTCGTCGGCGGCGCTGCCGCGCCGGACCGTCACCTCCGCCTGCCGCGGCGCCGTGGTTCCGAGCGAGGTGACGGCGTCGGAGAAGTCCTCCGGGATGGTGACCGCGGCAAGGTACTTCCGGTCGGCAGCCGTGTCGGCGTCGACGACCTCCCAGGCGAATCCCTCGGACCGTTCGAGCGCGTCGATCACGCGTTCCCCGATCGCGTCCGCCCCGCGGTCGTCGTTGACGATCGCCACCGTGCGCGGCGGCGGCGCCGCGGGCCGCAATCCGAGGACGAGCCCGGCCCCGACGATCAGCAGGACGGCGGTCAACGCGAGAACGGGCCACCGGCGGCGGAGGACGGGTAGGACATCAGGCATGCAACCGACCGTACGTGCGGTCCCTGGGGAGGGATTGGCACGCACATGAGAATTGCTCTCAGACGGGATCAGGTTCCGGTGTGTGCGCGCCGGACCCGGGCTTGAAACGGCGCCGCGCCCACCAGCCGAGCGCCCCCGCCGCGGCGACGGCGACCAGCAGCCACATGCCGCTGCCGAGTGCCGATTCGACCCGCTCGTAGGAGTGCCCGGCAAGGTAGCCGAGCAGGACGTTGCCCGCGCCGAAGATCAGTGCGGCGACCGCGTTGAAGGCAAGGAACCGCCGGTAGGGCATGCCGCTGATCCCGGCGAGCGGGGGCATCACGGTCCGGAGGAACGCGACGAACCGGGCGAGGAACACGGCCGGACCACCACGGCGGCGCAGCAGGTCGCGTGCCCCGTCGAGTCGGCCGCCCGCGACGAACGGCAACCGCAGGATCCGAGGCCCGATCCGGCGGCCGACCCCGAAGCCGACGGTGTCACCGAGCAGTGCGGCCACCACGACAACGACGATCATCGCCCACAGGTCGACGCGGGCCTGGCTGGCGATCACCCCACCGACGATCGCGGCCGTCTCGCCGGGCACGACGAACCCGATGAACAGGGCGTCCTCGACGAACACGAAGGCAGCGACGGCGAGGTAGACGACGAGCGGCTCGAGCTCCTGTAGCCACTCCAGCAGGGCGGTCACACCGGGCCCGCAGACGGGAGGTCGAGCAGTCCGCGACCGAGAACGGCGAACCCGTCGCGCAGTATCCGTTCGAAGGCGGGCGCACCCTCGTCGGGTCGCCAGCCTCGGTACGCGGTGTGCATCACCGCGAGCGCGGAGTTCACGACGAATGCGACGAGCATCGGGTCGGCGGGGATCCGGCCGCCGACCCATTCCCGGACGAATCCGCGGAACGGTTCGCTGGCGGCGAGCGCGGGCTCGAGCATCGCCTGGCACTGCTCGATCATCGCCTTGCGCAGCAGCAGCCGTGCTTCGTCGCGACAGGTGACCCCGACGAGGATCTCGCACAGTGCCTGCCACACCGGCTCGTCCGCGGGCCGCGCATCGGCCAACGCCCGCCAGCGGGCCGGATCCTCAGGGTCGGGATCGAGCAGCAGCGCTTCCTTGGAGTCGAAATAGTTGAACAACGTGCTCTTGGAGACGCGGGCGGCGGCGGCGATCTCCTCGACGCTCACCTCGTCGAAACCGCGGGCCGTGACGAGATCGACGGCGGCGCCGCGCAGGGCGCGCCAGGTGTCGAGCTTCTTGGCGGCGCGCAGCCCCGATGCCTGGGTCACGGCACCAGCCTACGCCCGAACTTACACTCGGTCCAAATTTGTATGAGGTGCAAATTTCGGCGCTTGGGAATAGCTAGTGCCGACCCCGGGTTGGCCGGACATGACCGAACATGGCATGACCGCGTCCGTGGTGGCGGCCGCATACGGCGACCCCGAGGTCCTCACCGTCATCACCGAGCCGGTGCCCGCTCCCGGACCGGGCGAGGTGCAGGTACGCCTGCGCGCGATCGGGGTCAACCCGTTCGACGTCAAGTCGTACAGCGGCGCTTTTGGCGCCGATCCCGCACGACTGCCGATCCGGCCGGGCATCGAGGCGTCGGGCGTGGTGACGGCCGTCGGGGCGGACGCGGTCGGCCCGACGGGTCCGGTCTCGGTCGGCGATGAGGTCATCGTCAACCCCGGCGCCCGCACCTACACCGAGTGCCTCACGGTGCCGGCATCCGTCACCCTCGCCAAGCCTCCGAGCCTGTCCTTCGAGCAGGCGGCCGCCCTGCTGTCCAGCGGAACCACGGCCGTCGACGCGCTGACCACCGCCCGGGTCGCGGCGGGTGACACCGTCCTCCTGCACGGCGCCTCCGGGGCCGTCGGCGCCGCGACCGCGCAGCTCGCGCTCGCCCGCGGCGCCACCGTGATCGGCACCGCTCGCGCGACGAACCACGACCACCTGCGCGCGCTCGGGGTGACCCCGGTCGAGTACGGCGACGGGCTCCTCGACCGGGTGCGGGCGCTGGCCCCGGACGGGGTCGATGCGGCGATCGACACCGCGGGCACCGACGAGGCGATCGACGCATCGCTCGCCCTCGTCGGCGACCGCGGCCGGATAGTCACGATCGTCGCGTTCGAGCGGGCCGGGCGGGACGGCTTCCGCGCGATCGGCGGCGGCGACCCGGACAGCGCCCGGATCCGGCGCGAGGCGCGCGCCGAGCTGGTCGAACTCGCCGGTCGCGGATCGCTCGAGGTGACGATCGCAGCGACGTTTCCGCTCGCCGACGCGGCCCGTGCGCACCGCGAGCTGACCGGACGGCACCCGCGAGGCAAGTTCGTGCTGCTGCCGTGACGGCGCGGGAATAGTTCCGGGCGGCGCACGTTGAGTACGGTGAGCTAGTTGAATGATCAACTACTGATTCGAGGAGCGCAGCATGCCCGCCGTGACCGCCGACAACACCCTCGCGCTGCCCCGCGTCTCCGCGGCAGCGCCCGACGCCCTTGCCCGCCCGGTACTGTCGGTGACCACCGCCCCGCGCGGCTACGAGGGCGAGGGCTTCCCGGTCCGGCGCGCCTTCGCTGGCGTCGACCTGGCGCACCTCGACCCGTTCCTGCACATGGATCAGATGGGCGAGAACGAGGCGGCGCCCGGCGAGGCCAAGGGCACCCCCTGGCATCCACACCGCGGCTTCGAGACCGTCACCTACATGATCGACGGCGCCCTCGAACACCGGGACTCCAACGGCGGCGGCGGCGCGATCGGCGGCGGCGACACCCAGTGGATGACCGCGGGCGGCGGCATCCTGCACATCGAGACCCCACCCGAACAGCTCGTGGTCACCGGTGGCCTGTTCCACGGCGTGCAGCTGTGGGTGAACCTGCCCCGCGACAACAAGATGGCCGCACCCCGCTACCAGGACATCACCGGGAACCGGGTGGCGCTGCTGTCCTCGCCGGACGGCGGTGCGCTGATCCGGGTCATCGCCGGGGAACTCGACGGACACCACGGCCCCGGCTCGACCCACACGCCGATCACGTTGCTGCACGCGACAATCGCGCCCGGCGCCTCGGTGACCCTGCCGTGGAATCCCGAATTCAACGCGCTCGCTTATGTTCTCGCTGGCGACGGAACGGTCGGTACGGAACGTCGCCCGGTCCGGACCGGGCAACTCACCGTGTTCGGGCGCCGCGGAAGCACGATCACGATCGCGGCCGCCGACACCCAGGACTCGCGCACCGAGTCGCTTGAGGTCTTCGTCCTCGGCGGGCGGCCGATCCGCGAACCCATCGCGATGGCTGGCCCGTTCGTGATGAACACCAAGGCGGAGGTCATCCAGGCGTTCGAGGACTTCCAGGCAGGCAGGCTCGGGTCGATCCCGGCCGCCCACGAGACACTGGACTGACGGGGCCCGAGCGCCTCACTCGTGCACCGGGATTCGATGCGGCTCACCGGCAACGTTCACGCATCGGCTCGATCACGGATGAGGGGAACTCCTGCGCCGCTCGCTATGTTGAAGACCGAAGTTCACGAAGGAGGCTGCATGTCGGCACCACCCACCCCACAGATCGACGTCCATCGCGCCGGCGAGCGCCTGGCAACGCGGATCGACTGGCTGGACTCGAAGCACTCCTTCTCGTTCGGCCAGCACTACGACCCCGACAACACCCACCACGGCGTGCTGCTCGTCAGCAACGACGACATCGTCTCCCCGGGGCAGGGCTTCGACACCCATCCCCACCGGGACATGGAAATCGTCACCTGGGTACTGCGCGGGTCGCTGGTGCATCAGGACTCGATGGGGCACTCCGGGGTGATCTACCCCGGGCTCGCACAGCGGATGAGCGCGGGCACCGGAATCCTGCACTCGGAGAAGAACGACGGATGGCGCCTGTCCGGGGCGCCGAGCCCCGACCACTCCGACCCGGTCCGGTTCATCCAGATGTGGGTGCTGCCCGACGAGTCCGGTGTCGCCCCCGGCTATGAGCAGCTTGAGATCGAGGACGAACTGATGCGGGGCGGCCTGGTGCCGGTGGCGTCCGGGATGCGCAAGCATCGGGACAATTCCGCGATCACCATCAACAACCGGGGTGCCGCCCTGTACGCCGCGCGGATGCGGGCCGGCGACAGCCTGACCCTGCCCGAGGCGCCGTACCTGCACCTGTTCGTCGCCGAGGGCGAGGTGGACCTCGAGGGTGCAGGCCCGCTGTCCGAGGGCGACGCGGTGCGGTTCACCTCGACCGGCGGCCACCGCCTGACGGCCGACCGGCCCGCCGAGATCCTGGTCTGGGAGATGCACACCCGGCTCGGCGGCTGACGGCCCGATCCGGATGGTAGAAACGGTGCCATGACCTCCACCGATGCTCCTCGCGTCGACCGCCTGATGGCGATGATGGGCGCCCGCCCCGGCCCCGTCGAACCCGGCCGCACCGAGCACACCCAGGAGGTCGGACCCCGGTTCCACGATCATCGCGGCCGGACGATCCTCGGCTCCATCGGCATCCTCGTCGACGCGGTCCCCGGCGGCGCCGTCGGGCGGTCCGTGCCCGCCGGGACGCAGACCGTGCTGTCGCAGGTCACCGCCGCACTGGCGGCGCCGCTGCCCGACCGCGGCGACATCGTGGCCCGCGGCAACGCCGTCCACCTCGACCTCGACACCGGAATCGGACTTGCCGCGGGCGACCTGACCGGGCCGGACGGGCAGTCGTACGCGGTACTGACCGCGCGGGCGGTCGTCGTCACCCGCGGCGCCACCCACGCCGACACCGTGTTCGGCGGCCCCGCGCTCCCCGTCCCCGATACCGAACCGGGCACCGATCCCGCCGAGTTCGCGGACCGGTCCGGTCTCGACGTGGTGACCGCGATCGCATCCGGCGCGGTGGCCCGTGGCCCGCTGGCCGGGTTATTCGGCGTCGACCTGGCGGAGGTCGGGCCGGGCCGCGTCGTCGGCACCTTCACGCCGCGGACGTGGATGGCAAACTACCTGGGCACCGTGCAGGGCGGCAACCTGATCGCGGTGTCGGATCTGATGACCGGCCTCGCCGCGCAGACGCTGACCGCGCCCGGCCAGCACTACCGCGCCCTTGACCTGCGGATTGACTTCGTCCGATCCCCCGCCCTTGACGGCGGTCCGGTGCGGGTGCGGGCCGAGGTCGTGCGCGCGGGCAGGCGCCTCGCGCTGATCGACACCGAGACGGTCGACTCGTCGGGAATCGTGCTGGCCCGCGCGCAGTCCAGCGTCCACCTGCTCTGACACGACCGTCGTGACCGCCGCTCCGGCATCGGCGGGGCTAACCTGCTAGTGCGGACGTCGCGCCAGCCGAGGAGAGTCATGACGAATCAGCCGCCGAATCCCGACGGAACACCCGAGGGGCAACCGCCGCAGTACGGACCGCCCGACTCCGGCGCCGCCTACCCGGGCGGACAGCCCCAGTACCCCGGCGGACAGCCCCAGTACCCCGGTGGGCAGCCGTATCCGGGGCCGCCGCCGCAGTACGGGCAGCCCTACCCGGGACAGCCGTACCCGGGCGGACAGGTTCCGCCGGGCGGCTACCCACCGGGCGGGTACCAGCCGCAGCCGTCCCCACGCAACGGCGCGGGGATCGCGGCGCTGATCCTCGGCGTTCTCGCGGTCCTCGGCGTCTGGACGATCGTCGGCGGCATCGTGCTCGGTGTCCTCGCCGTCATCCTCGGCTTCGTCGGACGCTCGCAGTTCAAGAAGCGTCGCGCCACCAACGGCGGGATGTCCCTGGCGGGCATCATCCTCGGGGCGCTGGCCGTGATCGTCTCGATCGTGCTGGTGGTGGTCGGGGTCGGGATCTTCAACAAGGTCGGCGGCCGCGACCTCGTCGACTGCCTCCGCGATGCGGGCACCGACAGCGCCGCGATCGAACGGTGCCAGGACGAGTTCCGGCAGAACGTCGAGAACCAGCTGTCCATCACGCTGACACCGGCCCCCCGCTGACGCCGCGACCCCTCCGGTGCCCGATGCGATTTCCCGACGAATCAGAATGGACGGCGCAGCAACGTCGGACGAAGCGGGGTCACGGGTGAACAAGGACATCGAGAGCAGCCGCGCGCGGGTGAGCAGGCGCCGGGCCCTCGCCCTCGGCGGCACCGTCGGGCTGTCCGGGCTGATCGCCGCCTGCTCGACCGGGGGGTCGTCCGACACCCCGCCGACGACCGCGGCGGGCTCCGCCTCGGACGACGCGGTCGCCCTGCTCGCCCGCGCACCGCAGTGCGTCGCAGGCAAGGAGGAAACGCAGGGCCCCTACTGGTTCGACGTCGACTCGATCCGCAACGACATCCGAGAGGACCGGCCGGGGACCACGTTCGAAGTGGTTCTGCGCATCCAGGATTCGGACACCTGCACCCCCGCGAGCGGCGGCGGGATCGCCAACGCGGTTGTCGAGATCTGGCACTGCGACGCGGGCGGCGTGTACTCCGGCTTCGAGTCCGGCTCCCGGAGCGCCAACGGCTACCCACCGCAGGCCGCGACGCCGGGCGGGCCGCCGACCCAGGACGCACCCGGCGCGGACACCTCCTTCATCCTCTCCAACGGCTCCTACAGCGCGGGCGACGTGGAATCGGCGACCACCGATGACGGCACCTATTTGCGCGGCGCCCAGGTCACCGACGGTGGTGGCATCGCGACCTTCACGACGATCTTCCCCGGCTGGTACACCGGGCGCACCAGCCACATCCACCTCCGTGTCCACATCGACAAGAAGACGGTGCTGACCACGCAGCTGTACTTCCCGGAGGATCTGATCGACGAGGTGTACGCGCGCAGCCCGTACGTCGAGCACACCGGCCGCGAGGCCAACGTCACCAACGCCACCGACAGTCTCTTCGACGAGTCCGGGATGCTGACCGTCGTCCCGACCGCCGATGGCTACCGGGGCGCCGTCAACATCGGGGTGTAGGCACATCCGGCCCGCGGCGGCCATGATGGAGGGCATGACGACGCCCTCCGGTATCGACCTCACCCACCTCGACCCGGGCATCCGCGCCCAGGACGACCTGTTCGCCCACGTCAACGGCCAGTGGCTGGACGGCTACCAGATACCCGCCGACCGCGCCGTCGACGGCGCCTTCCGCACCCTCTACGACCAGGCCGAGGTCGACGTGCGGGCGATCATCGACCACGCAGCGGACACCGGCGGGGTCGACGGCACCGTCAGCCAGCAGATCGGCGACCTGTACCTCTCCTTCATGGACGCCGACGCGGTCGAGCGCAGCGGGCTCGACCCGATCGCCGACGAGCTCGCCGCGGTGGATGCCGTCGCGAACCTGTCCGAGCTCGCCGCGCTGCTCGGCGGGCTGCAGCGCACCGGGGTCGGCGGCGCGATCGGCAACTACGTTGACACCGATGCGAAGAACTCCGCCCGCTACCTGGTGCACCTGACGCAGTCCGGGATCAGCCTGCCCGACGAGTCGTACTACCGCGAGGACTCCTTCGCCGAGATCCGCGCCGGCTATGTCCGGCACGTCGAGGCGATGCTCACCCTCGCGGGCAGGCCCGACCCGGCGGTCGCCGCGCAGCGCATCCTCGACCTGGAGACGGCGATCGCCGCGGGCCACTGGGACGTGGTCAAGCGACGCGACGCCGAGCTGAGCTACAACCTCGTCACGCTCGACGGCCTCGCCGAGCAGAATCCCGGCTTCGATTGGGCCGCCTGGGTTTCCGCGCTCGGCGGAACCACCGAAACGTTTGCCGAGCTGGTGGTCCGGCAGCCGAGCTTCCTGACCTCGCTCACCGAATTGTGGACCACGCGCCCGCTCGAGGACTGGAAGACGTGGACGGCGTGGAAGGTGATCCATTCCCGCGCACCGTATCTGACCGAAGCGCTGGTGGCGGAGGACTTCGCGTTCTACGGCACCACCCTGTCCGGCACGACCGAGAACCGGGAACGCTGGAAGCGCGGCGTCTCCCTGGTGCAGGACCTGCTCGGCGAGGCCGTCGGAAAGCTGTACGTCGAGAAGCACTTCCCGCCCGCAGCGAAGGCGCGCATGCAGGAACTGGTCACGAACCTGCAGGAGGCGTACCGCCGCAACATCGCCAACCTGGAATGGATGGGCCCGGACACCCGCGCGGCCGCGCTCGCGAAGCTGGAGAAGTTCACCCCGAAGATCGGCTACCCGGACAAATGGCGGGACTACAGTGACCTGGTCATCGACCAGTCCGATCCGGTCGGCAACTACCGGCGCGGGTACGCCAACGAACACGACCGGGACATCGCGAAGCTCGGCGGCCCGGTGGACCGGGACGAGTGGTTCATGACGCCACAGACCGTCAACGCGTACTACAACCCCGGAATGAACGAGATCGTCTTCCCTGCCGCGATCCTGCAGCCGCCATTCTTCGACGCCGCCGCCGACGACGCCGCCAACTACGGCGGCATCGGCGCGGTGATCGGGCACGAGATCGGCCACGGGTTCGACGATCAGGGCGCCAAGTACGACGGCGACGGCAACATGATCGACTGGTGGACCGACGACGACCGCACCGAGTTCGGCAAGCGCACCAAGGCGCTGATCGAGCAGTACAACGAGTTCGAGCCGAAGGCGTTGCCCGGCCACAAGGTCAACGGCGAGTTCACGATCGGCGAGAACATCGGCGACCTCGGCGGGCTGTCGATCGCGTTGGCCGCGTACACGATCGCCCTCGACGGCACCGAGGCTCCGAAGCTGGACGGCCTGACCGGGCTGCAGCGGGTGTTCTTCGGGTGGGCGCAGGTGTGGCGCACCAAGGCTCGTGACGAGGAGGCGATCCGCCGCCTCGCCGTCGACCCGCACTCACCGCCGGAGTTCCGCTGCAACGGCGTCGTTCGCAACCTGGATAGCTTCCACGAGGCGTTCGACGTCACCCCCGGCGACGCGCTCTACCTGGAGCCCGAACGGCGCGTCAAGATCTGGTGATAGCCGTCGCTGGCTACGTGCGGGACGCTCGTACCCGCTCGTAGTCGGCGCGGTTCCGCGTCGCATACCCGACCGCCCACCGCTCGATCGCGTCGTCGAACACCGTCCCCGACCCGAGGTAGGCGGCGATCGCGGCGGGGTCGCCGGTGCGGGCGTGTGCCCTGGCGAGCGCGGTAGCGCAGAGCTGCGCGTAGATCCGCATGCCCTCCGGTCGCATCTTCGCGACGTCGAAACCGCCCTTCTTGTCCCGGAGTTGGCGGACATAGAAGTCCCGCCCGAACGGCCCGGTTCCGGTGAACCAGCCGAGGAACGGGTCGCTCGCGCTCTGGATGAGCCGCTGCCCGTCCACCACCCGCTGCCCCTGATCCGGGTACGGCAGTCCCTCGACGTACGGCGCAAGCACCGACGGCTGCGCCTCCTTGATCTGCAGGAACAGCGGATCGTCGACGCGATCACCGACGAACAGCGCGATGAAAGACATCGTCCCGACCGATCCGACCCCGACCACCTTGCGGGCGATATCCTGGAACCGGTAGCGCCGCAACAGCTGCCGTCGGTCACTGTCGAGTGACGCAAGATAGTTGCCCATCACGGACCGGAGCAGGTCGGTGACCTCCTTGTGCCGGTCGGGTTGCAGCCCCACCACCAGCGGCGGATCCTCGGTGATCCGGAAGCCGGCATCGGTGCGATGGGCGAACCGGGCGAGTGTCCCCAACTGGGTGTGCTGCTCCGCCTTCGCGAAGGACTTCTCCGCGAAGCCGACCTGCCGCTTCGTCAACTGTCCGCGCAGTCGCTCAACGACCTCGTCGGCCTCCAGTCGCAGGTACCAGAGGTCGAGCGCGGGCATGCCTGCCGCGCGCCGCATCATCTGCCGGTATGTCGTCGCGACGTCCCGCGCCGCCGCCCGTGACTCCTTCGGGCCGTGCCCGTTGTCCTCGGATGCGACGGCGACCGACACCGCGAGCCGCTTCACGTCCCACTCGAACGGACCTCGGTGTACCTCGTCGAAGTCGTTGAGGTCGAACACCAGTCGACGATCCGGCCCGGCGAACAGTCCGAAGTTGGCGAGGTGCGCGTCCCCGCACGCCACCACCATCAGGTCGGTCCGCGGGCCGTTCGCGAGGTCCCAGGCCATGATCGCCGCGGACCCTCGCAGAAAGGTGAACGGCGAGACGAGCATCCGCTCGTATCGGAGCGGCACCAGGTCGGGCAGGCGGGTCGCGTCCTGCCGCGCAAGCACCTCCGCCGGGTCCGGGCGCCCCGGAGCCGGTTCCCACTGCCCGTGCGCGCCGCGCGGCACGTCGGACCGCAGTCGCTTGCCCGCCCGGCGGCGCTCACCGGCGGGAACCGGGGGCTCGAAGACAACGCTCATCGCCCGACGCTACCGCCGCGCGACCGGACGCACCGGTCAACCCGCCATTGCGGCCTCGGGTGCGATCCGCAGCGCGGTGACCAGGTCCCGGTACAGGGCGTCGGAGGCCATCAGTTCGGCGTGGGTGCCGCGGGCTCGGATCCGCCCCTTCTCCATCACCAGGATGGTGTCGGCGTCGATGACGGTGGAGAGCCGGTGCGCGATCGTCACCACCGCGCCGGTGCGGGACAGTTCGGTGATCACGTCCTGGATCGCGGCCTCGGTCCGGCCGTCGATCTGCGCGGTGGCCTCGTCAAGGAGCAGCACCTCGGGCCGTCGAATAATGGCCCGGGCCACCGCGATTCGCTGCCGCTGGCCGCCCGAGATGTTGGTGGCGGTCAGGTCCGTGTCGAGTCCGTGCTCCATCGCCCGCACCGTCTCGTCCAGGTGCACCGCCCGCAACGCCGCCCAGATCTCGTCCTCGGTGGCCTCCGGGTAGGTGAAGCCGACATTCGACCGCACCGTGCCGGGGACGATCGGGGTCTCCTGCTCCACGTACGCCAGCCGGGACCGGACCTCGTCGTACGGCAGCCCGCTGTATGGCACCCCGTCGAGAAGAATCTCCCCCTGCTCCGGATGGAGGAAGCGCAGCAGCAGCGAGAACAGCGTCGTTTTGCCCGCCCCGGACGGACCGACGATCGCGGTGTGCCCGCGGGCGGGGATGGCCGCGCTGACCTGCCGCAGCGAAGGCTCCGCGCCGGGGGCGTAGCGCGCGGTGACGTCGACGATGTCGAGGACCGGCAGCTCGGGATCTCGGTGGGCCGCACGGAGATCGACCACCTGGGCGGTGTGTGTGGAGTCCGCCCGGTCGGCAGGCTCCTCGACCTCCATGTCCTGGACCTCCCGGATGCGGGCGGCGGCGGCGATGCCCGCCTGGATGGAGGCGAAGTTGCCGGCGAGCTGCGACGCGGGCGGGATGAGCTGAAATGCGTACAGCAGGAACGCGATCAGGCCCGACACCGCGAGCGCACCGATGCCGACCCGCCAGGCGCCGAACGCGAGGATGCCCGCGACGGCGAGCTGCATGCCACCGCTGACGACGGCCCACACCACCGCGGTCGCCCGCACCGCCCGCAGGTTGTGCCGCTGGGAGTCGCGGGCGTCGACGATGATTCGCTCCGCCTCCCGGACCTCCGCGCGGGACGCCTTGACGGTGCGGATCGCCCGCAGCGCACCCTCGAGCCCCCCGCCCATTCGGCCGACCGACTCCTGCGCAAGGCGCTGCGAGCGCCCGATCTGGGGCATCAGCCACGACGCGCCGATGCCGACCAGCACCAGCGCGCCGACCATGACAGCGAGCAGCACCGGGTCGAGGAACGCCATCATCACCAGCGTGCCGGTGATCGCGGTGACCCCGTTGACCAGTTCGACGAGGGATGACGACGCGGCCTCCCGCAGCAGCAGCGTGTCCGAGGTGACCCGGGTGACCAGCTCGCCGGAGGGACGCTTGGTCACGCTGGCGATGGTCGCGCGGAAGTACCGCCGGACCATCGACTCCCGCGCGTCGAACACCACCTGGGCGGCGAGCGCCCCCATCAGGTTGTGGTAGGTGAAGCCGAGCACACCCGCGACGGCGACGAGGATCGCGAGAACGGTGACCGGGGTCTGCATGCTGTCGCCGGTGACGAGCGCGTCGAGGATCTGCTTGATCATCATCGGCATGACGAGCCCGGTCGCGGTGAACACCAGCCCGATCACGATGCCAATGAACAGCACCATCCGGCGCGGACGGATGAAGGACCACAGCAGCCGCACATTCGGCCAGGACGACTTCGCAACGGAGCCAGACATGCCCACAGTGGTACATGCGTGTCCCATTCTTGTCAACAAGTGATTCCTTTTGGAAGTTCACACTGCTAACGTGGGGGCATGACGACCGCGGTCACCGAATCCGGAACCAAGGCGCGCACCCGCCGGGCCATCCTGGACGCGGCCGTCGACGTTCTCAGCAAGAACCCGAGTGCGCCGCTGAGCGACATTGCCGCCGCCGCGGACGTCGGGCGAAGCACCCTGCACCGCTACTACCCCGAACGCGGGGAGCTCGTTGCCGCACTCGGGACGCACGCGCTGGACAAGCTCGATGCCGCGCTGGTGCGGGCCAGACCCACCGAGGGCCCCGCGGACGAGGCGCTGCGCCGGATGAGCCACGAGTGCTTCGAGATCGGTCCCACCCTCGCCCTGGTCTACGGGGACCCGCAGGTGCTGTCCAACGAGGCGTTCTGGGTGCGACTCGACCGCACCGATGCCCCCCTGCTTGAGCTGCTCGAGCGGGGTATCGCGGAGGGCACCTTCACCGCAACCCTCAAGGTCCGCTGGCTCCGGCGGATGCTGTGGTGGTGCCTGCTGACCGGGTGGGAGGCGTTCGACTACGAGCAGTACACCCGCACCGAGGCCCTCGCGGCGATCGACGAGACCGTCGCTCGCATCACCGGAACGGCGTAGCCGCGCGCGGTGGCCGCTCCCGGACTCGGGTGAGCGACCACCGCGACCGGCTACGAGCTGCCGAACATCCCGGCCATGTCCGCGGTCGATCCGACGCTGCCGTTCCCGTCGCCGCCACCGGCGGCCGGCCCCTGCTCAACGGTGAAGTTCCGCACCACCAGCGTGGTGACCAGGCTTGCGTCGGCGGACACCTCGACGTCGACACAGCTGGTGAACGCACCGTACGAGCCGATGGCCAGGCCCTCCACGTCCACGCTGTACGGGGCGGGATGGATCCCGACCGGCGGGATCCCGGACGGATGATCGGTGACGAGGCTGCCGTCCGACTGCACCGCCACCGTCGCGTTGGCGAACACCGCGGGCCGGGTCGCTTCCGTTCCGTCCCAGGTCTTCACCTGCTCCGTCAGCAGGGCAACGTCGATCGCGCCGCCGAGCACGGTCGGCGCCGTGCACGTCTGTCCGTCGGCGGGATCGACGGTGAGGGTGACCTTGTTGCCGTCGACCTGCACCGCCAGCTGATCACCGTTCTCGACGACCGCGAACGTCACCGCAGCCGCCTGCTCCTCCGCCGCCGCCGTCGGCGCCAAGATCGTTCCGACGGCCAACCCCGCCACCGCCACCAACGCCACTCGCGAACCCAGTTCCATCGCCATCCGTTCCCCTCGTGTGCACAGTGCGACCGACGGTCGACGGTCGGGCACCCACCATGCCCGATCACGCCCGATCCGACATGCGGTTCGAGCGAAGTGTTTCAACAGATTTCCCGGCGCCGCGGGCACCGGTCAGGGGCGCGCGACCAACCCCTGCGCGACGGCACCGAGCCGCGCGAGCCGCAGATCACCGAGCGCGGTGACGGCGTTGCCCATCCGGTTGGTGACGTAGCCGAGCGACAGCCCGGTGTCGGGGTCGGCGTAGGCGCCGGACCCGCCGACCCCGTAGTGGCCGAACGCGTGCCGCGGCTGCGCCCGCTTCGCGAGGAACACCGGGTGGTATCCGAGCCGCCAGCGGATCGGGGCCCGCAGGACGTAGTCCCGGCGCCGGGTCTGCACCGCACCCATCTGCGTCAGGGTGTCCTCCTGCAGGAACCGCCTGCCGTCGATCATCCCGCCGTTCGCGATCGCGCCGTACATCTTGGCCAGCGCCCGCGCGGTGAACACCCCGTTCCAGCCGGGCATCACCGCGTCGTGCACGGCCGGATCTCGCACCAACCGGTCGAAGCCGTCGGGCATCGCCGCCTCCGCCAGCCCGTTCAGCGGTCCCACCCGCGACAGCACCGACGACGTCACCTCCCACGGCATCCCCGCGGGATTGATGTGCGGGAACAACTTTGCGATCCGCGGCCGCTGATCGATCGGAACCCGATACCAGAACTCCTCGACCCCGAGCGGTGCCGCGATCTCGTCCCGCACCACGTCCACAAAATCCCTGCCGGTCACGCGCGCGACGGTCTCGGCGACGAGCCAGCCGAAGGTGACGGCGTGATAGCCCGGTCCGTCGAACCGGCGCGGATCCGGGGGCGCGGCGGCGAGGGCGGCGACGACGGTGTCGTAGTCGAGGATGGTGCGCCGTCCGGGAACGAGGCCGCGCACCCGGTGCAGCCCGGCCCGGTGGGTAAGCATGTCCCGCACCGTGATCCGGCTCTTGCCCGCCGCAGCGAACTCCGGCCAGTAGGTGGCGACGGGCTCGTCGTAGTCGAGCACACCGCGCTCGGCAAGGCGGTGCAGCACCGTGCTGGCGACACCCTTCCCGGTCGAAAAGGACAGCGCGACGGTGTCCCTGGCCCAGCGTCGGTCGCGGTCCGCCCAGCCTGCCCAAATGTCGAGCACCAGTTCGCCGTCCAGATAGGCGGACAGCGCGCCGCCACCGTGCTGCGGGCTGCGGTAGAGCGTGAAGAACTCGTCTGCCAGCGGCAGGAACCGCGGATCGACATGCATCTGGGTGGGTGCCCGGCCCGCCTCCTCCAGCGAATGCACCCTGGCGACTCTGGCGGCCATCAGACGACGCCCGCGTGTCGGGCCGCGGACCGCACCTGGAACGCACCGGCGACGAACAGGACGCCGAAGAGGATCGCGAACGTGCCGACCAGCCACATCAGCCCGGTGATGCCCGACCCCGGCCAGATCACCAGGATCAGCCCGAACAGCAGGGCGAGCGCACCGGCGACCATCGACCCGATCCACTGGCCGGCGTTGGCCATCACCTGGAAGGCGCCGATGACCTCCAGGACACCGACGAGGATCGCCCAGAAGCCCATCACGTAGACGAATGCCAGCGCCGTCAGGTCCGGCCACACGAACAGCACGATGCCCGCGATCACCGACACCACCGCGCCGGCCAGCCACCACACCCAGCTCGTCACCACGCGCCTCGCCTCGATCGCGCGGACCGCGGACACGATGCCGTCGACGATCCAGAAGACGCCGACAACGACGATCAGGACCTTGACCGTGGCGTGCGGCCAGACCAGCGCGACGATGCCGAATGCGATCGCGACGATGCCGCGAACGAGCAACAGCCACCACACGTCCTTCGCGATCCGCAGGATCGCCTCGTTGGTGCCGACCGTCGGAATTCCAGCCATCGCTACCTCCCGGTGCCGAGGGTGGCCGGCTCCGCGGCCCCCTGTCCGTTCGCGAGCCTACTGTCGCCGCAGCGGGCTGGCGTGCCGAAATCGGCTACTTCAGGTCACGATCCCGACTTGGCTGCACCCGCTTCGGCTCGCCGGGCATCTTCGGGTACTGCGGCGGATAGGGCAGGTCGCCGAGACCGTTCGCGGCGTCCCGCTCCGCCATCTCCAGCAACCCGTCGAGCGAGTGTGCGACCGCGTCGATGTCGGCAGCGGGATCGCCCCGCCGGGACAGCAGGTCGGGCACCGTCGCGATGGTGAAGTCGTCGGGTTCGATGTCCGGCAGTTCGGCCCAGGTGACCGGGGTGGACACGGTCGCCCGCGGTGTCTTGCGCACCGAGTACGCCGACGCGACGGTCTTGTCCCGCGCGGTCTGGTTGAAGTCCACGAAGATTCGCGCCCCGCGTTCCTCCTTCCACCACGCGGTGGTGACCCGGGTCGGGTCGCGGCGTTCGATCTCGCGGGCCAGCGCGATCGCGGCGTGCCGGACGTCGATGAAATCCCACCGCGGTTCGATCCGCACATACACGTGCACCCCGCGGCCACCCGACGTCTTCGGGTAGCCGACCAGGCCGAGCTCGTCGAGCAGCGGCGCCAGCAGGTCAAGGGCCACGGCCCGTGCCTCCGCGAACCCGGTTCCCGGCTGCGGATCCAGGTCGATCCGCAGCTCGTCCGGCCGGTCGGTGTCGGCGCAGCGGACCGGCCACGGATGGAAGGTCACGTTGCCCATCTGCGCGGCCCAGACCACGTCCGCCGGCTGCCGCACCAGCAGCGCATCGGCGGTGCGGCCGTTGGGGTTGGTAACGGTGCAGGTGGCCAGGTGGTCGGGGCGCTTGGCGGGCAGCCGTTTCTGGTACACCTCCTCACCGTCGATGCCGTCCGGGAACCGCTGCAGGTGCGTCGGCCGCTGCCGCAGCGCGGTCATGATGCCGCCGCCGTCGAACAGTGCGACCGTCCGGTAGTACTCGGCGAGATGACGTTTCGTGCCGCCCTCGGAGCCGAGCTCGGGGAACATGATCTTGTCCGGGCTGGACAACCGCACCGCGATCCCGTCGACGTCGAGTTCCAGAGCCGGGCTCTTGCTCCGAGCCTGCGACGGTCGCTTCGCTTCGTCTGCCATCACTTCCCTCCCGCGAGGACGTCGGCGAGGTCGTACCGCACCGGGACGTCGAGTTGCTCGTATGTGCAGCTGCGCGGCTCGCGGTCGGGTCGCCACCGCAGGAACCGGGCGACGTGCCGCAGCCGGTCGCCCTCGAGCTGGTCGTACGCCACCTCGACCACCAGTTCCGGCCGGATCGGCACCCACTGCCGATCCTTGCCCGCCGCCCACCGGCTCGTCTCCCCGTCGTGCACGACGTCGTCGCCGAGGCGGAGCGGGTCGAGGATTTCCTGCAGCTCGACCCGTCGCGCCGCCGTGAACGCCGAGGCGCCCCCGATGAACCGCAGGTCGTCGCCGTCGTAGAGGCCGAGCAGCATCGACCCGATCCCCGGTTGACTCTTGTGCGGGCGGTAGCCGATCACCACCACGTCCGCGGTCCGCGCATGCTTGACCTTGACCATCTCGCGCTTGTTCGGGACATAGGCGCCGGACAGCCTTTTCGCGATCACGCCGTCGAGTCCCGCACCCTCGAACGTGTGGAACCACTCGGTCGCGACGGTGGGGTCGGTGGTGGCGCGGGTGACATGGCAGGAGGGGCCACCGCCGATCACGTCGAGCAGGGCCGCGCGGCGGTCCTCGAACGGCCGACCGGTGAGGTCGGTGTCGCCGAGGGCGAGCAGGTCGAACCCGATCAGCTGCGCCGGAGTCTGCTCCGCGAGCAACGCGACCCGGCTTGCTGCGGGGTGGATGCGTTCGGACAGCGCCTCCCAGTCGAGTCGGGTGCGGCCGTCCACCTCCCGAGGCACCACCAGTTCCCCGTCGAGGACGCACCGGTCCGGGAGTTCACCGCGGATCGCGTCGACCATCTCCGGGAAGTAGCGCGCCAGGTCCTTGCCGCTGCGGGAGGACAGCACGACCTCGTCGCGGTCGCGAAACACCAGGGCACGGAAGCCGTCCCACTTGGGCTCGTACGACCACACGGGATCGTCGCCGGCGGGCTGCGGTGGCACCGCGTCGGCGGACTTGGCGAGCATCGGTTGCACGGGCGGGCTCAGGGGCAGGTCCACGTCCCCATACTGGCCCACGCGAGCCGTGTCCGCCGCCCGGTGGCCGCATCGGCGCTTACTCGCTGTCGAGACGGAACCCCAGTTTGAGGGTGACCTGGACGTGCCCCACCCGCCCATCGACAATGTGTCCGCGGGTGTCCACGACCTCGAACCACTCCAGGTTCCTTACGGTGTCGTTCGCACGGGCGACGGCCTTCGCGATGGCGTCGTCGATGCCCGTCGTCGACGACCCGACGACCTCGGTGACGGAGTACACGTGATCGCTCATCGGTCTTCCTCACTCCTCGGTGAACCGGACCCATCCAGGGTAGGCCGAGGGCCTTGCCGAACAGTCCGAATCTGTGATCAAGTTCCCGACGGCCATACCGCGTTTACCGACATGAGGGGGACCAATGGAGAAGCTCAAGAACTACGGCCTGCTGGTCAAGTACCTGGTCAGCACCCAGTGGAAGAAGATCACCGGCAAGGGCCAGCAGCAGGCCTGATCCGCCCCGGCGCCGTGCCGCCCTCAGCACGGCGCCGAGCGCGGCTAGAGCCAGCCGCGACGTTTGAAGATGGTGTAGAGGCCGACGCAGATCAGGGCCATCAGGCCGAGCGCAAACGGGTAGCCGCCCGCCCAGTGCAACTCGGGCATGTTGTCGAAGTTCATCCCGTAGACGGTGCCGATCAGGGTGGGCGCGAACAGGATTGCCGCCCACGCCGACACCTTCTTGATCTCCTCGTTCTGCGCATAGCTGGCCTGCGTGAGCGCCGACATCTCCTCGTTCTGCGTCTGCGACACCAGCGTCGCGTTGACGGTGAGGATGTTGCCGAGCAGCTGCCGGAAGCCGTCGGCGCGCTCGACGACGGTGGTCGCGTGGTCGGTGACGTCGCGCAGGTACCGCTGCAGTTCCTCGTCGGTCTGATACTTCTCGAACCCGGCCGACAGGCCGGACAACATGCCGAGCAGCGGCTTGGTCGCGCGCTGGAACTCGATCACCTCGCGGGTGAGTTCATAGATGCGCCGCGACACCTTCGGGTCGCCGCTGAAGACCTCGGTTTCGATCTCGTCGATGTCGTTCTGCAGGCCGGCAACGACCGGCGCGTAGCCGTCGACCACGGCGTCGAGGATCGCGTACAGCACCGCTTCCGGACCGAGCCGCAGCAGGTCGGGCGCGTTCTCCATTCGCGCGCGCACCGCGGACAGGTCCGGCGACTCACTGTGCCGGACGGTGAGGACGAAGGTCGGGCCGCAGAACACGTGCAGCTCACCGAAGTCGACGCGCTCGGTTTCGTCGACGTACCTGGCGGCGCGGAGCACCACGAACAGGGTGTCGCCGTACCGCTCGAGCTTGGGCCGCTGATGCGCGACGATCGCGTCCTCGACCGCCAGCTCGTGCAGACCGAACTGGGCCGCCGCCGCGAGCAGCTGCTCCTCCGACGGCCGGTAGAGACCGATCCACGCCATCGACGACTCGTCGGGCAGGCTGCTCAGCGCTTCCGCCAGGTTCGACGGGGTCTCGATGCGGCGCCCGTCGCGGTACACCGCGCTGTTGACGACGCTCGATTCGACGCGGGCGATCGCGCCGCGCGGCGGTGTGGGGTGCGGCGCCATCGAGTGTTCGGGCGCGAGTCCGTCCCGGATCGGGTCGGCGGCACGCCGCGGCAGCAACGGACGGAATGGGCGCAGATCACGCATGGCTGGACGACTTTCGCAGGGTGTTCGGATACACGGGCGGCCCGCGATGGGCGGGCGGTGGTGGTGTGTGCGAAATCGCCGCTGCGCGAGGCGTCGAACCGATACGGTTCAGCGACGACTTCGGCAGGTACTCGGAGGTTGGCTCGTCACGGTGAGCCTCACCTCCTCTTCCCTCGGCGCGACCGACCGGTGCGCGTGTGAATCCTCGGCAACCCTACTCGGCGCGAACACCCACCACCAATCGGACCGGTGCGCATCCCGACGGACGCGCCGACCGGCCACCACTCGGACGACAGACCGGTCGGCCGGTGCGCTGTCACCTGCGGTGACGGCGCGGAAATCTGCACCAAACTGGACGCTCGATCTACAGTTTCCCCCTACGCTGCCGCAATGACTTCCACCATCACCACACAGGGCGGCGTCGTGCGGCGTGCCACTGTGCTCGGCAGCGCGGTCGTGGCGCTGCTCCTTGCGGCGTGCGCCGCTGTGCTGATGCCCCCGTCCGCGCACGCGGACCCGAACTACCTGACGTACTCCGCCGACAACGCCGCCTGGGGTGGCATGGATCAGATCCCGGCCCTGTCCGGCGAACTGATTCCGGGCGGCGAGGCGACCTCGCAGTTCTGGGCGAGGAACGACGGCACCGAGGGCGGGCGCCTGCAGGTGTACCTGGGTAACTGGACGAAGTCCCAGAACATGCAGGCTTACGTGCGCGCCGAGATCAACGACGCGGCGGGCGCGACCGTCGAGCTGGTCAACGACGTTGCGCTGCCCGGCACCGAACTCAGCAGCATCCATCTGAACCCGGGCGAGTCCGCCAAGGTCCTGCTCGTGGTCGGGATGCCCGCCGGGGCGGGCAACGAGACCCAGGACGGCACCGTCGACCCGGCCTTCTCGCTCGACTTCGAACTCGATCCGGCTGCCGTGGCCAGCACCACGGCCGTCACCGCGGTCGCCGCCACCATCGCGGGCACCTCGGTGGAGTTGACCGCGACCGTCACGCCCGCCGAGGCCACCGGCACCGTCCAGTTCAAGGACGGCGGTACCGACATCGGTGGACCCGTGGCGCTTGCGACCGGCGTCGCGACCTACAACCACACCTTCACCACGACTGGCGCACACGAGATCACCGCCGTCTACTCCGGTGACACCGGATTCGCCACCTCCACCTCCCCCGCCCACGTCGTGACGGTGTCCAGCGCCGAACTGGTGCCGACCAGCATCACGATCTCGGGTGGTACCGCGGTCAACAACGGCACCAACATCGAGCTGATCGCGGCGGTCGCCCCGAACGCCGCGACCGGCACCGTCCAGTTCACCGACAACGGCGTCGCCCTCGGCGCCCCCGTCGCCCTGGTGAATGGTGTCGCAAAAATCAACCGGTCCTTCAATGTCGACGGTGACCACAACATCATTGCGAACTACCTCGGCGACGCCACGCACGCGCCGTCCACCTCCGTGCCGCACACCGTCACGGTCTCGAGCGTGACCCCGGAACCGGGCGGTACCGGTTCCGCAGGCTCGATGGACATGGGCTCGCTCGGCGGCCTGCTCGGCGGCAGCTGACCCTCCGGCACGACGAAGGCCCCTGCACACAAACACTGGTGCGCAGGGGCCTTCGGCTTCCCGTCGGGGTCAGCGCGTCCGGCGCCTGCTCTCGATCCGGGGGATCACGACGGTCTCGGCATCGTGGACGGTCGGGCGAACCGGTGCCGCGACCCGCGCGATCGGGACGGTGCTGGGCTCGCCGTCCGCGGGGGTGACGGCGGATTCGACGGCGGGCGCCGCGACGGCGTCATCCTTGCGTGAGCGATCGCGGAGCGCGCCGACAAACATGTAGCTGGCGTAGAGGAACAGGCCGCCAACGACAACGACGATCAGCACGGACCGCTGCTGTCCGGTGATGAGGGAGTTGACGTAGCCCATGAACGGCACGCTGTACCACAGCTTTCCGCGGATCTGCCCGGGAACGACGGGGTTGGTGTCGCGGGACGGGTTGGCATCTCCCTGCGTGACGAACGACTTCTCGCCCCGAGCGTTCGCGCGGATCTCGATGATCCGGTGGGTGACGACATCGAGCTTCCCGGATTCCTTCTGGAAGGTGATGACGTCCCCCGCCGTGAGCGCCGCGGGGTCCTCCGATTTGACGACGATGAGGGTGCCGGGCGGATAGGTCGGCTCCATCGACCCGGTGAGCACCGTGTACGGCGTTGCCCCGGTCAGTCGTGGGACGACGACGGTGAGGGCGAGGACGACGAGGACGGCGAGGAGCACGAGCCAGGAGGCGATGCTCTTGACCCATCCCCACCCGCCGAGATCGCTGTCCTCCCCGGACGCAGCAGTAGGCATGGGGGGACGCTAGCGGGACTGCGCGGAGAAGGTGAACGTGGCGGTGGTGCTCTGGCTGTGTGGAGCGTCGGCACCGACGGTGCCACGCAGACATAGCACCTCGGTCGCTCCCGGCTCCACCGCGCGCTGGAGGAAGGTCGCGCCGACCAGCGGTCCGGTGTACAACGGCGCTCCGAGGACATCACCGGCGGCCGGGCAGGCGTTCGCCGCGCCGACCAGCGTCACCGAAAGCTCCAGCGGTAGCGCAGGATTCGACTGCTCCGCACTGAGGAGTTGGTATCTCATCAGCACATCGCCGGAGTTGTGGATCGTCACCGGCGCCTGCGCATAGCCGCCCGGTGTCAGGTTGGCGCCGGAGAGCGCGGTAAACGGGTACGAACTCAGCCCGCTGCCACCCACCCCGAGGTCGAGGATGCCGGAGGTGACGGTGCCCGCGTCGAGCCGCTCGGTCTGCGTCCACAGTGCGCCGGTCTGCTGCGCGGACAGCAACGCCACGCCGATGACGGCGGCGCCGCCGATGGCCAGCCAGCGGGTCCTATTCGACATACGACTACACCTGCTTCAGGGTGACGTTGAACTGGGACAGGTTGATGGACTGCTGCATCGCTGCCGGATCGTCACTGGACTTCGGGAACGTGAACGTTACCGTCACGGTGACGGTCTCCCCGTCCAGCGCTGGCGTGACGAGTGCACCGTTCCCCTTGGCGGGCAGCGGATTCCCGTCGTGCAGGTACCGGACGACCGGAGCGCCCAGCGCGCCACCCAGGGCGGCACCGCCGGTGAGGCCGATGCCCTCAGCGGCGAGGGTCGCTTCGAGTCCCGTGCCGCGGGCGGTGATCGTGAAGTCCGTCGTGTAGGTGAGCACGTCCCCGGGGATCGCGGTAAACGTCGAGATGTCGATCGGGCCGTTCTGATCCGACCAGTGCGAGGCACCCTGCCGGGTCAGCCTGAGCGCACCGGAGGTGGTACCGCCGCCAACACCGCCGCCGGGGGCCGCCGTGGTGGTGGTCGACCCGGCCCCGGCACCGGATCCGGGGCTTCCGGTGCTGCTGGCGCTTCCGGAGTCACTCGATCCGCCAGCGGACCCGAAGTCGGGCTGGCACGCGGTGAGCAGCCCGGCGCCGCCCGCGAGCAGGACGATCGTGGCACCGGCGGTGACCGCGCGCTTGAGCTTCGACTTCATCCGACCTTCGGCTTTCATCGTTTCCCCCTGCGGGGCATCGGAATTCGTCATCACGGCGGGCCTACTCTACGACCAGTGCGGCCACGTCGGCCGGCACCGTGTCGGAAGTCGGGTCGACGGCGGTCTGCGTGCCGGTGGCTGCGTCCACGCTGGTGAGCTTCTTTCCGTCGACGATCCACAGGGTGTCGGAGCTCGTGTCCCACACCGCCTGCGCGCCGGGACCGAGGGTGCCGGTGTAGGTCGGGGTGCCGTCGCCGTCGGTGACGGTCGCGGTACCACCGGAGACGTCCGCAAAGTAGCTGCCCGAGGGCGACGGATCACCCGCTGGCGCGGTCTGAGTCGGAGCTGACGATTCCTCCTCCACCTCAGCGGGCGGGGTGGAATCCGTCGTGGTCGGCGGCGCCGGGATAACCGACGTGGACGACGGCGGCACGCTCGTCGTCGTGGTTGGAGCGGGTACCCCCGTGCTGGTGGTCGGTGCCGTGGTCGCGGTCGCGGTAGCGGATGCGGACGGGGAAACGGTCGGCTCGATCGTCGGATCCGACGGTGCCGACTCTTCCTGCGCGAGTGCATCAGGACCGGGCCCGTCACCACCGCTGACGGAGCGCGAGAAGAACCCCGCGCCGGACGTCGTGCCGGTGACGTTGCCATCGCACCACACCGTGTTGGTGTACTGCTGCCAGATCTTGGTACCCCGCCATTCCGCGGACACCTCACCGGCCGGGTTCACCGTATGAATCTCGGCGGTATAGCGCCAGTTCGTGTTCGCACCCATGTTGCCCCGGTCGATCCACTGTTCCTGATACGCGCCAGGATTCGGCGTCGGGTTGATGGTCTTCAAGATCTCGCCCTGGCCGCCCCGGACAAGAATCCGGACGGTGAACGGTGCCGGGGGGTTGGTCCAATTGACCACGGCGCCCTTGTAGCCCGCTCCGGAGTCGGTCCAGCAGTTGCTGCTGCTGACCGGCGGCAGCAGCTTGGCGGCCGACGCGAAGACCCCGCTATTGGCGGTGTTGGTGCCGGTCCAGGCGGCGCTGGTGCCGGTGGCTGACGCGGCGAGCGCGGTCAGGCCAACCGCGCCGAGCACCATCGCGGTGCGCGCGGGGACGACGCGGGTGAGCTGAAGTTTCGGGATGGGGATCTGCTGTGTCGGAGCGTCGTCGATCGTCACGGCAGGCCGCACGATGCGCTCGTGTGCGCCCGGCTCCGTCGTTCCGGAATCGTCGGAGTCGGTGTCGCCCTTGCGCTTCGATCCGGGACCGAAGGCGAGGACCATGACGCCGCCAACGAGGCCGCCGCCGAGGAAGATCGCCATCGGCGACGACAGCCAGGACACCGCGTAGCCGAGGCCGGGGACGGAGAAGAACACCCGGTCCACCTCGGTGACGGTATACGGCGAGATGTCGGCGTCCTTGTTGGCGTCGCCCTTGAGGATCAACACCGCGTTGGTGCCGTCGGTGGAGACGATCTCCCGGATGCGGTGGGTAATGCGGGTGCCCTGCTGGTCGAGGACGCTGACCACGTCACCGACGGCGAGGTCACCGGCCTCGGTGGCCTTGGACAGCGCGAGCGCACCGGTGGGGATCTCCGGTGACATCGAGCCGGAACGGAAGACCAGCGGCGTGACGCCGAACAGGAAGGACACGGCGGCGGCCAGCACGCAGATCAGGCCGGCGATGGCGCCGACATTGAGCGCGATCTCGCGGCCGCGGGACCGGCCTGCGACGGGGGTGTTCACGTGAATGGCCATGGCGCGCTCAGGCCGTCGTCGCATGGAAGTTGAAGGAGGTGTTCACCGTCTGGTTCTGCACCGCGGTCGACGCTGCCGAGTCGAGGGTCACCTGGAAGCACAGGCTCTCGCTGGCGCCGCTGGCCAGTGGCCGGGCGGTGGGAATCAGGTGTGCCGCGCCCCCGGAGGCGAGCGGAACGTTGTTCGCGATGACGGTGCCGCCGCTGCAGGCCGTGCCGTTGGAGGTGCCGGTGGAGACGAGCACCTTCAGCTGCGGTGCGAGCACCGAGGAGGTGGAGTTCGCCACCATCGTGTAGGTGAACGGAACCGAACCCATGTTCTGCACGGGCAGCGCCGCGGCGACGCTGGTGCCCGGCATCATGCCGGTCTTCGTCAGGGTGGCAAAGGCGACGTCGGGCCCGCTGCTGCCGTTGAGCTGCAGGTCCACCGAGCCGGTGGAGAAGACACCGGAGGTGGCGGTGGAGGAGTCGCTCCACGCGGCGAGGGTGCCGATGGCGCCGAGCCCGAGGACGATCCCGAGGGACGCGATGGCCCTCGGCTTGCCACCGGACATCAGCGAGCGCGCTCGGGAGCCGAGCCCGGACGGAGTGCTGGGAATCTCGGAACGCGACATTCGCTGGGGCCTTTCGTGGGTCGAGCGGCTCGGGCTCTGGTTGGAACGATGGTGGTGCCGGGCGGGCCCCCCCCGGGGGGGGGGGGGGGGGGCGGCCCGGGCGGGAGGCGCCCCCCCCCGGGGCGGGCGGGGGGGGCGCGGGCGGCAGCCGGGAGGGATTTAAAAACAGAAACAGCG
>NZ_JBHXNB010000015.1:0-4356 GCF_042720095.1 Rhodococcus sp. NPDC058505 | reverse complement strand
GGGGCTCGTTTTTGTTTATACGCCCCCGGCGGGGGGTGGGGTTGGACGGTGGGGGGCCCCGCCCCCCCCACCCGAGTCGGGGGACGGGCGGTCCGGCCGGCACGTCAGGCGCCCGCCGCGTGCGCGGAAGGCGGGTCCGAGGGCTACTGCTGAGTCAGGGTGACCGTGAAGTTGCTCAGGTCGGCGGTCTTGCCCTGGTAGTCGGTTCCGGTCGCGTCGAACGCGAAGGAGGCCTTGGCCTTCACGACCTTGCCGTTGACCTGCGCGGGCGTGAGCACCCCACCCGGCACCGGTGCGCCGTCGATGGTGACGGTGATGTCCGGGTCCAGAGCCGGTGCCAGGTCCCCGGTGATGCTCGCGGCGTCCGCGACGAGCGTGGCCTCCAGGTTGTTGCCTTCCGCGGCAACCGCGAAGTCAGCGGTGTAGACGAGCACGTCCCCGGGGACGGCCTTGAAGGACGCGATGTCGGTGACGGCGGTGCCGTTGACGGTCCAGCCCGCAACGCCCTGCTGGGTCAGCGACATCGTGCCGGAGGTGATCGCACCACCGTCGATGGTGGCGGAATCGTTCCAGGCCGCCATGGTGCCCGCGCCGCCTGCGAGGAGGAGCGCGGCCGCACAGGCAGCGATGGCACCCTTGGTCTGCTTGTTCATCTGGTCAGCTTTCGTCGGACCCCACCGGGGTCTGGGAGTCGATGGTCGGAGCGGTTACGTGCGCCCAGGCAGTGGTGGGCTCTGCTTCGTGTGTGTCCGTGCTCGTTCGAGGATCGCGACGGTGACGACTGACGCCCAGAAATGGCCCTCATGGCCGACGCCGGGTTCGCGATGGGGAAGTGTCTACCACGCCAGCGAATCGTCCCGACGCGCTTTGAGGTCGTCCGTCCGAATGAATTTGGGCAGGTGTCCAAGTTGAGCCTTCATGCAACAGAGCCTCGGGCAACGCGAGCCCACGGACCTGCTGGTTCACTCCCCTCGACACCCGATTTCTGTCGGCCGATCGGCGGATACCGACAGCGCCAGCGAGTCCGTACCGTTCGCCTCCCCCGCCGCCGGGCGCGGAAAACTGCGCACTTGCCGCAGACGTCCGCTATCTCGCCGCAACAGCACCACCCGACGGCCGCTTCTTGTCCGCTCCGACTGCTACCGTCAACGCCGGAATCCCGTGACCCCCACGGTGAAGGCGCCAGGGACACCCCTCCCGTGAGACGACATTCGAGGAGCACGTTGACCGAGATCCACGCCGGCACCGGCGAGCCCGTCGCCTCGGAGCTTCGCGAACGCCGAATCGGCATCGTGGAGGACCACGAGTCGGTCGTGATGGGCCTCGAGGCGATGCTTGCCGATCATCCGAACCTCACCATCACCGCGGCCGCACCGACGGTGCCGGAGTTGCTCGCCTCGGGCGCGGACCTCGACCTCGTGATTCTCGACCTGCGCCTGGCGGACGGCTCGTCCCCAAAGTCGAACGTGGAGCAGTTGCGGGCCGCCGGGCTGGAGGCACTGGTCTTCACCAGCGCCGAGGACCCCTACCTCGTTCGTCTCGCCGCCAAGGCGGGTGTGCTCGGCGTGCTCCGCAAGTCGGAGCCCACCGCGACCGTCGTCGCCGCGATCACCCAGGCCGCGAACGGCGAGCAGGTGGTGACCACCGAGTGGGCCGCCGCCATCGACGGCGACCCCGGACTGCAGGACGTCGGCCTGAGCCCCCGTCAGCGTGACGTGCTTGCGCTGTATGCGTCCGGGGAGAAGGCCACCCGGGTCGCCAGCCTGACCGGGCTGGCACCGCACACCGTCAACGACTACCTCGGCCGGATCCGCGCCAAGTACGCCGAGGCCGGTCGCCCCGCCCGCACCAAAACCGACCTCTACAAGCGTGCGGTGGAGGACGGCTGGCTGCCCGGCCCCTCCCGTCACCAGAACGGATGACCGCCGCGTCCGGTGCGCACCGGGGCGCTACCGACCGCATCCTGCGCACCTTCGCGGTGTTCACCGGCGTCGGCTACCTCTTCTACCTGCTGCTACTGCTCCCGTCCGTGATCGGACAGGCCGACCGCCTCGACCGCTGGTGGACACCGGTGGCGACGCTCGCGGTCTTCGGATCCGGAATCGCGTTCGGGTTGTCCGCACTGTCCGCGGACAGCCGCACGGTCCGGCGCACCGCTGGGGTCGCCGCGGTGCTGTTCCTGGTCGCTCTCGGTACCGGCATGGTGGCGTGGCACGGCCCCGACCTCACCGACGGGCAGGGGGTGTGGCTGTCCGCCTTTCCCGGCGTCGCGAGCCTGGCCGCGGTCGCGGCGTGGCGTCCGGTTGTCGCCTTCGGGCACATGATCATCGCCAGCGCCGGTGTGCAGATCTTCAACGCGCTCGCCAGGGACCCCCGGATGACCAGCCCGCTGATCCCCGACATCGCGTTCTCGATCATGTTCTGCACGCTGTTCGTCGGCGCCGCGGTGATGGCGCTGCGCACCGGCCGAGTGCTGGACTCGACGCTCGACGCAACGCACGCGGCGGCCGCCGCTGCGGCGGCGCGTCACGCCCGCACCGTCGAACGCGCCCGTTTCGACGCGATGATTCACGACGGCGTGATGTCCACCCTGCTCGCCGCGTCGCGTCAGGGCACGACACCGAGCCTCAGCGCGCAGGCCGAGCGCACTCTGCGCCAATTCGACGCGCTCCGCGCCGGCCCGGCACCCGACGACCGGTTCGACGTCACCGAGATCGTCTCCCACCTGCGGACCGCGACCGGTGACGTGGACGACCACATCGATCTCGACGTGCGGCGCGCGCCGGGGCACCACACGCTGACGATGCCTGCGGAGGCGGCTCGTGCGGTCGGGGCCGCCCTGGCCGAGTCGCTGCGCAACAGCGTCCGGCATGCCGATCCCGGCGCCGAGCGCGGGGTGACGGTCACCGTGGGCGGGCGGAGCCTCACCGTCGAGGTGTCCGACAGCGGACCGGGATTCGATCCGAAAACCGTTCCCGCACACCGACTCGGACTCGCGGTCAGCATTCTCGGCCGGATGCGGCAACTGCCCGGCGGATCCGCGGCGATCGACTCACAGCCCGATGCGGGTACCCGGGTCCGGCTGTCCTGGAGTGCGCAGTGAACTCCCCTGAGCTCCAGGATAGCCGCGATGTGCGGACGCTGATCGGCATGAAGAGCCCCGCCGCGAACGCGATCGTCGCGTTCTACGCGGCAACCGTGGTGCTGCTGGCCGTGACCTCCAGGGCGGGCGTCAGCTCCTTCTGGCCGATCGCAGCCGCGGCGGTGATCGTCACGCTCGCTGCCGTTGCCCTGATTCGGGTGCCGGGTGACCCGATGCCGCTCGTGCCGACCCTGCTGACCACGGCAACCGGGCCGGTCACGGTCGCCCTGGTGCTGGCCGTGCTGCCGATCCCGATCGCGAATCCGCTGCAGCTGTGGCCGCTGGGCGCAGTGACCGCGATCTACGCGTTCATGGGGGTTCGTGGTCGGACCTGGTTCGCGTGGCTGGGGATGCTGTCGACGATCGGCACCTGTGTGGTGTGGTCGACGCTGACCGGGCAGGGCGCCGCCCACGGTCTCGCGATGTCGGTCATCAACATCGCCCCGCTGCTGATGGCGACCTTCTTCGCCTACACGATCCGGCCGGCGGCGCGGGACATCTTCGAGTTGCGGGCCCAGACCACCCGCAGGGCGGCCGCCGAGGCCGCGGACACCGCGGTCCTCGAGGAACGAGATCGTCAGCTACGCAGGCTCGACGAGCAGGCCCGACCCCTGCTCGACCGGATCGCCGCTGGTGAGTCCCTCGACGAGAGCGAGCGGCTCGCGTGCCGACTCCTCGAAGCGCATCTTCGAGACAGTGTCCGGGCGCCGGTGTTGTCCGACCGTGCCGTGGTGGTCGCGGCGCGCGACGCGCGGGCCCGCGGAGTCGAGGTGACCCTGCTCGATGACGGGGCCATGAACTTCGTCGCGGACGACGCCCGCCGCCGCTTTTTCGACCACGTCGCCTGCGAGCTGTCCGCAGCCACCGCGGGCGGGGTGACGGTCCGAATCCTGCCGCCGGGTCGGGCCGCGTCCGCGACGGTGCTGTGCAGCACGGCGGACGTGGTGCGCCGCACCGAGTTCGGCACCGACGGCCGCCCGCTCCGCGCCTGATGGAGGTGTCGATCGGCATCCGAGGTGAGAGGGCGGATTCGGCGCTGACCCGGTTCCCCGAGCTGCGCTGACACAACGGCGCGACGGTCTCGCAGGATGTCACGGCACCTCCCCGCCCGTCGCCTCCCCCGCGTCTGCGGGTCGAGCAACCCGGAGATCGGGGTCATGAGGTCGGCCCGTTGCCTCCCGACCCGCAACCCGCGTTGCCTGGCCCGGTCGGCA
>NZ_JBHXNB010000014.1:9936-103591 GCF_042720095.1 Rhodococcus sp. NPDC058505 | reverse complement strand
GGCGGCCTGCCGGGCGGGGATCTGGCCTGCGCCTGCGGTGAGGACCTGCCCCATGATGACGTAGTCGACCTGGTCGCCGGTGATGCCTGCCTTGTCGAGGGCGCCGCGGATGGCGATGCCGCCGAGGTCGGATCCCGAGAAGTTCTTCAGTGCGCCCTGCAGGCGTCCCATCGGGGTGCGGGCCCCGGCAACGATGACCGAGATGTTCTCCGTCATGGATATCTCCTTTCGAAAGTGACTTGCGCTCAGACCAGTTCGGGGAGCCGGGCATCCAGCGGGGCGTCGGTCGCGGCGGCAACCTCGGCGAGGGTGACCCCCGGCGCGAGTTCGACGAGCGCGAGGGTGCCGTCGCCGCCCACGTCGATCACGGCGAGATTGGTGATGATCCGGTCGACCACCCCCCGCCCGGTCAGCGGCAGGCTGCACTCCCGAACGATCTTCGCGCCGCCGTCCCGGTCGGTGTGCTCCATCACCACGATGACCCGGCTCGCGCCGTGCACCAGATCCATCGCCCCACCCATCCCCTTGACCATCTTGCCGGGCACCATCCAGTTGGCGAGGTCGCCGGTCGCGGAGACCTGCATGCCGCCGAGCACCGCGGTGTCGATGTGGCCGCCGCGAATCATGCCGAACGACAACGCCGAATCGAAGTACGCGGCACCGGGGTTGACGGTGACGGTCTCCTTGCCCGCGTTGATCAGGTCGGGGTCGACCGCGTCGTCGGTGGGGTAGGGGCCGGTGCCGAGGATCCCGTTCTCCGAGTGCAGCGTCACCCGCACGGCGTCGGTGAGATGGCCGGGGATCAGCGTCGGCAGGCCGATGCCGAGGTTGACGTACTCGCCGTCGATCATCTCCGCGGCCGCGCGGGCGGCCATCTCGTCGCGGGTCCAACCGGTCATGCCGAGGCTCCTTCTGCTGTGATGTTCGGCTCGGCCGAAGGTGTGACGGTGCGCTTTTCGATGCGCTTGTGCTGGGGGCCGGTGTGCACGATCCGCTGGACGAACACGCCGGGCAGGTGCACCTGGGCGGGGTCGAGTTCGCCTGCCGGGACGAGCTCCTCGACCTGCGCGATGGTGATCTTGCCGGCCATCGCGGCCAGCGGGTTGAAGTTCAGGGCGGTCTTGTCGAAGACCAGGTTGCCTGCGGTGTCGCCGCGGACCGCGTGCACGAGCGCGAAGCCGGCGGTGATGCCGTGTTCCATCACGTACCGCTTGTCGCCGAACTCCCGGGTCTCCTTCGGCGGGGACGCGACCGCGACGGAGCCGTCGGCGTGGTAGCGCCACGGCAGGCCGCCGTCGGCGACGGGGGTGCCGACCCCCGCCGGGGTGAAGAAGGCGGGGATGCCCGCGCCCCCGGCCCGCAGGCGTTCGGCGAGGGTGCCCTGCGGGGTCAGTTCGACCTCCAGTTCGCCGGCCAGGTACTGGCGCGCGAATTCCCGGTTCTCCCCAACGTAGGAGGCGGTCACCCGGCTGATCTGCCCACCGCCCAGCAGGATCCCGAGGCCGTGATCGTCCACGCCGCAGTTGTTGGAGAACACCTCGAGGTTGCCGACCCCGGAATCGCGGAGCGCGGCGATCAGGGCGTCGGGGATCCCGCACAGCCCGAACCCGCCGACCGCGATGGTGGCGCCCTCGCCGATGTCGGAGACCGCCTCGGCCGGTGTAGTGCACAGGGTCGTTCCCATCGAAAAGTTCCTTCCCTTGGCGGGTCCGCGGGCCGAACGGGTGGATCATGTTCACTTCTCGGACGCCGCGGTTCGATTCCTGGTGGCCACTTAAGTGCGCAGCTCCCAGGGTTTCAAGAGGGGAGGAGGAAACGGCGGACACTGCTCGTCTGATGGACCTTCACGGCCATGGTGTTCACTGAGTGGACGTAGGATCGGGTCATGGAGGAGCCGCTGAGGCCGCAGGTGATCCGTCGCGTCGGTGCCCTGCTGCGCGCACTTTCGGGGGTGTCGGCGGGCGCGTCGACGTCCGAGCTCGCCCGGGCAACGAACCTGGCCCGACCGACCGCGCACCGCCTGCTGACCGCGCTCGCCGAGGAGGGGCTGGTCGACCGGGACCACCGGTCGGGGCGGTGGGCGCTCGGCCCGGAGCTGTACCTGCTCGGCGCGCAGGCGGCCGGCCGCTACGACATCACCGATCTGGGTCGCGACATCCTGCGGGACCTGGCGCGCGAGACCGGCGAGAGCGCCTTCCTCTCCGCGCGACGCGGCGACGAGACGGTGTGCATCGCGAGCGAGGAGGGCAGCTTCCCGCTGCGCTCGCACGTCCTGCACGTCGGGTTGCGACTGCCGCTCGGGGTCGCGTCCGCCGGGCTGGCGATCCTCTCGCACCTGCCGGATCGGGAGGTCGAGGAGTACCTGGAACGGCGGGACCTGACCGCGCAGTGGGGGGTCGACCACGACAGCGACGGCATCCGGGCGCGGGTCGTAGTGACCCGGCTGGCCGGGTACTGCGTCAATCCCGCCCTGCTCGTCGAGGGCAGCTGGGGGATGGGCGCCGCGGTCTTCGACGCGGCGGGTCGGCCCGAGTGGGCGTTGAGTCTGACCGGCGTGGAGAGTCGGTTCCGCGACGAGCGGCGCCCGGAACTCGGGGAACTGCTGCTGCGACAGGCGCACCGGCTGACCCAGCGGCTGCGGCGCAGCGGGTAGTCACCCAGGGTCGGCGCCCGGCTGACCCGCGGGGGCGGTCAGTGCGTGGTGATCGCCTCGGCGATCGGGGTCGGACCGTTGTTGAACGGGATCGTGCGGCGCACGGTGGTCGGGTCGGCAAGGGCGGCGGCCGCGACAGCGGCGACGTCCTCCCGGCTCACCGCATGCGCGGTGGGCGTCGGACTCACCTCGACCCGGCCCGTCCCCGGGGCGAGGGTCAGTGTGCCGGGGCCGAGAATCGTCCAGTCCAGGGCGGTGCCGCGCAGGTGCTGGTCGGCGGCGGCCTTTGCCTCCGCGTAGGCATAGAACGAATTGTCCGGTGGGACACCGTGGTCCGTCCTTGATCCGAGGTAGGAGACCATCACGTACCGCCGCACGCCCGCGGCCTCGGCGCCGTCCATCGACCGGATCGCGGCGTCCCGGTCCACGGCGTAGGTACGGTCGGGGTTGCCGCCGCCCGCGCCCGCCGACCAGACAACGGCGTCCTGCCCGCGCAGCACCTCCGCGAGCTGTTCGCCGCTCAGGTTCTCGACGTCGGCGAGTACCGGTGTTGCCCCCGCGGCAACGACGTCGGCGGCATGGTCGGGGTTGCGGATTACCGCGGTCACCTCGTCGCCGCGTCCGCTGAGGATCCGTGCCAGGTGCAGGGCCACCTTTCCGTGGCCACCGATGACGACGACGCGAGCCATGGCCGTTCCCTCCGTAGGACATTCGGGGTCGGGTCCAACGTACTGCCGCAACGGCGGCGCCGCAGATGTCGGGCATCGCGGTGGTCGAGGTCACAGGCGCACTCGGTGGGCGGGGGTTGACAGTGCGACGCCGATGCTGCCATTCTCTGCTCAGGTTATGAGTGCCAGCGTGTAGCCCCGGCTTGCTGGCCGGCAACCCTCCACCGCGGTGGGGTGCCCCGGGTGACGACCTGGCCGTGCTTCCAATTCCGGACACGGCAAGCGCGGACTCGATGCACCACCTCTCCATCGCACGGGTCCCTTGACGTAAGGGATGACGCCATGACCGCTGTACTCGACACCGCCCCCCAGGTCGCCACCACTTTCGACGGAAACTGTTCCGGCACGGCATCTTTCGCGCCCGTCTGTGGTGGAGACCTGGTGGCGCCGCTCACTGACGGCACCTCGGTCAGGTACGCCAACTTCGACTACGCCGCCAGCGCCCCGGCCCTGACCGCGGTCGCGGACCGGGTGCAGGAACTGCTGCCGTTCTACGCCAGCGTGCACCGCGGCGCGGGCTACGCCTCCCAGGTGTGCACCGACCGCTACGAGGGCGCCCGCGGCGTGGTCGCGGACTTCGTTGGGGCCCGCGCCGACGACGTCGTGGTGTTCACCCGAAACACCACCGACGCACTGAACCTGCTCGCCTCCTGCGTGCCGGGTGAGACCGTGGTCCTCGACATCGAGCACCACGCAAACCTGTTGTCCTGGAATCGGAACGGCGCCCGCGTCGTCCGGTCCGCGGACACCGTCGAGGAGACGGTGCAGCGGATCGTCGCCGAACTGTGCACCCGCCCGGCGGCGCTGCTCGCCGTCACCGGCGCCTCCAACGTCACCGGCGAGGTGCTGCCGATCGCCCGGCTCGCGCGGATTGCCCACGAGTGCGGCGCCCGCATCCTCGTCGATGCCGCGCAGTTGTTGCCGCACCGCCGCGTCGACATCGCCGACCTCGGCGTCGACTACCTCGCCTTCTCCGGGCACAAGCTGTACGCGCCGTTCGGCGCAGGCGCCCTCGTCGGGCGCGCCGACTGGCTCGACGCCGCCGAGCCGTACCTTGCCGGTGGCGGGGCCACCAAGAACGTCGAGATCGACGCCGTGCAGTGGGCCGCCGCCCCGCAGCGGCACGAGGCGGGCACCCCGAACGTTCTCGGTGCCGTCGCGATCGCCGCCGCCTGCGAGGCGCTCGCCGGATTCGACGCCGACGCCGCCGAGCTGCACGAGCGGGTGCTGTGCGACCGCTTGACCGCCGGGCTCGACGCGATCACCGGGGTTCGGGTGCTGCGCATTTGGCCGGACTCCCCGGACGCCGTCGGCATCGTCACCTTCACCGTCGCCGGCGCCGAACCCCGTGAGGTCGCGACGTTCCTGTCCGACCGGTACGGCATCGGCGTGCGGGACGGTAAGTTCTGCGCGCACCCGCTGCTGACCCGGCTCGGTCATGGCGCGGGCGCGGTCCGCGCCAGCCTCGGGCTCGGCAGCAGCGGCGCCGATGTCGACCGTTTGGTCGGCGCGGTGGGCGAGTTCGTGCGCGAGCGCGTGACGAGCGGCGCGGCGGCGCACTAGCGTCGGCGCCGCGACCCGCAGGGGCGGGGATCAGTCGACGTCGATGGCCAGACCGGCCGTGATCCGGACCAGCTCGCGGAACGTGGTCCGGAACATGGCGCCCGGGTGCCCCGCCGCCGCCCACAGTTCCGGGTAGGCCTCGAGGGCGGTGTCGATGTAGGTGGACAGGTTGGTCGGGTGCCCAACCGGGGCGACGCCGCCGAGCGGCTGACCGGTCACCTGCACCACCAGTTCGGCGGGGGCGCGGGTGAGCATCCCCTCGAGACGTTTGCCGGTGCGCTCAGTGTCCACCTGGTGGGAACCCGACACCAGCAGCAGGACCGGCTCGTCGTCGAGGAGGAAGACCAGGGACTTGGTGATCGCGCCGATGTCGACGCCGAGGGTCGCGGCGGCTTCGGCGGCGGTGCGGGTCGGCCGGTCCTGAGTGACCACCACTCCGTGGTGGCCCCGCGAGATCAGTGTCCTCGCGACATTCGCGGCCTCGGGTTGCAGTGTCCTCGCCATGCCCCACCCTAGGACCGGCGGGCATCCTTCGCGCGCCGAAATGTCGGGACGCTCCTATGGTTTGGCCGCATCGCGGCGCATGCTGCGATCAACTGCCCGGCGGACAGCCCGCGCAGAAGGGCAGGTTCTTGAGGGCGACCTCACGCCAGTGGCCGCCCGGCGCGATGTTGGTCGCCAACTCGGGCGGCCCGGCGCCGTCCCCCACGAACGCGCGCCGGGCGAAGACGTCGCCGGCCAGTGAGTACCGCAGCCACGCCGTGACGTATCCGAGTGCCCCGGTGAGGTCGAGGTGGTCGCCGCCCACCAGTGCCGCCTTGGCCGCGGCCCCGGAAACCTGGTCGAAGTAGATGCGCTGGCCGCGCTCGGTTGCCAGCCAGTCGCCCGTGCCGCGGACGAGGAAGATCGGGGCGGAGAGTCCAGCAGCGGTGGGTACCGGCAGGCCCACCGGCCACCACCACAGTGGGGTGGGATCGGCGAACGCGAGGGCGACGACGCTGACGATGCGGCCCGCGGACGACCGGGCCGCGGTGACCGCGCCCCCCGCCCCCTGCGAGTGCCCGACGGCCGCGATCCGGTCGGTGTCGAGTCGGTTATGCAGCGGACTCGACGGGTCGTCGTTCAGCTCGACGGCGTGGTCGACCGCCGCCAGCAGGGCGGTGCCGTCCCCGACCGCGCCGCTGTTGGGGGCGACCACCACGAATCCCCAGGACGCGAGGTGTACCAGCGCGTCATGGTAGGAGCACGTCGAATCGGTGCCGAAGCCTGTGCCGTTGCCCCATACGACTATGGGGTGCGGCCCGCTCGCGGGGTCGTTCGGGTAGATGACGGTATGGCCGCCCGGTTGCTGCGTTCGCGGGGCCTCGCACCCGAGCTCGCGGCCGTCGTCCCAAGTCACGGTGAGGACGCCCGGAGCCTGGTAGGTGCCTTCGATCCGGGCGGCCGCGTGCGCGGTGGGGGCGCAGAACCCCGCGGCGGTCATGACCGCGATGGTGGCGATCGCCGTGCTCACGATCCGCGACGGCACTGGATCTCCCGTCGCGGACTACTGGCCGGGCCGCCCACGCGCACGTCTCCTCGTGTGCACATCAGGAGTCGTAGTTTACCGATGTTTTGCCGCGCCGTCATCGTCGACTGCGACGAACGGCTGGTTGGTTGAATCCGGGGTCATGAGCGCAGTCCCCACCCGTCCAGCCGGTTTCAGTGCACGCGCCCTCGCCGAGCGGTGCGGGCCGTGCAGGCGAATACCGTCACGAGCCCGACCAGTGCGTAGGTCACCAGGGTCACGATCGGCTGCCCGACGCCGGTGCCGTGGAAGTAGACGATGCTGCGCACGCCCTCGGTGCCCGCTCCTGGGGTGATCCAGCTGCCGATCGCCGCATAGAACTCGGGCAGCACATTCGATCCGAATGCGCCTCCGGCGCTGGGGTTTCCGAGTACCACGAAGATCAGGATCGCGAGCGGAACGGCGAGGATGCCGATCAGCGCCCGCAGGCCCATCGTGAACATCCCGGTCGCGAACACCACACCGGCGCCGAGCAGCGACAGCGGCAGTAGATGACCGGTGAACGTCCCGAGCAGGTTCGCGGCGATCAGCGCCCCGAGGAAGCCGGATAGCAGCGCGTAGACCGCCATCAGCGCGGTGTGCAGGCCCGCCTCGCGCAGGGTGCGCGGCGCCCCGATCAGGAGGCCGATTGCCGCGGCAAGCAGGTATCCGCCGACCACCCAGCCGATCGAGAGGTAGAAGCCGGACAGCCCGCGATTGTCGTGGATACCGACCGGGACCTCGTCCCGCACGTCGAAGGTGCGACCCTGCGCGGCGTCGACCCGGGTGAAGATGTCCTCGAGCGCGGTCGCGGCGGAACTGCCTGCACCGCTCGCGGTGATCAGGGTGTCGGGACCGGATGCGGCGACCAGGTATCCGCCCATCACCTCCCGATCCGAGATCAGGGTGCGGACCTGGTAGGTGGTGGCGGCGACCCTGGCCTGTACCGGGTGGCCGGCGATCGCATTCAGGCGATCGACGACCTGTCGGTCCGTCCCGGCGGGCAGCCCGGGATCCGCGACGACGGCGATCGGGATGTCCCGCGGCGTCGGCTGGTGGAAGGCGGCGACGTAGCTGGTGATGAACCCGAGTTGGAGCAGCAGGACGCCGATCGCCACCCCGACCAGGATCTGGCGGGGGGTGTAGCGGTCGGTCGGGCTGGTGGACCGGTGTGGTGTGGATTCGCCGGTCGTCGGGTCGACGTCGGTGACGCTCATGTGGTGGTTCCCCCCGGTCGCTTTTCAATACCTAAAGTATTGAATACCGTAGGTATCGGCTTGGGGGGAGGTCAAGCGTGAGGCGGAAGCGCAGGCGTGAAGATGGTCACCATGGAAACCGAGTCGAGCGCGACAACCGAAGCTGGCCGACGTCCCGCGGCGCCGGAGGTGCTGACCCGGCCGTCCAGGACGGAGGTGCGCCGCCGCCTGCTCGAAGCCGCGGCCGAGGAATTCGCCGAACGCGGCTTCGCGGCGGCCCGGCTGGCCGAGATCGCGCGCCGGGCCGGATTCACGAAGGGCGCCGTCTACTCCAACTTCGAGTCGAAGCAGGACCTGTTCGCCGAACTGTTCGCCGAACGGTCCCTTGAGGTGGCGGGCCGGGTGCTCGCCGAGATCTCGGGCCTTGCCGTCGCCGACGCGGCCGGACGTGGCGGCGAGACGATCAGCACCTGGCTGGTCGGTGACCCCGGATGGGCGCTGCTGGTGCTGGAGTTCGGCGTCCAGGCCGCCCGCGAACCCGCGATCGCCGAGGCCTACCTGCGGGAACGGCGGTCGCTGCGGCGTCAACTCGAGGACCTCATCGGCGAGCGGGCCGGGGAGTGGGGGATCGCCGACCGGGTCGACCCCCGCACCCTCGCGATCACCGTGATGGCGCTGATCTCGGGGTTGATGCTCGAGCACGCCGTTGACCCCGAGCAGGTGGACCGGGAGGCCGTGCAGTCCGCGGTCGCTGGCGTGTTCGCGGGCGCCTTCGCGCACTGACCCGGCCCGTCGCGCACCGACCCGGCGACGGTCGCCGGGCCAGCCGGGTCGCCGTTGGTTACTCTCGAGTAATGACTCGAGCATCGTGGCAGGCATTCACCGTCGACATCAAGGATCACGTCGCGCAGGTGACCCTGATCGGCCCCGGCAAGGGCAATGCGATGGGCCCCGACTTCTGGAGCGAGTTGGTTCCGCTGTTCGGCGAGCTCGACGCCGACCCCGAGGTGCGGGCGATCGTGCTCGCCGGGCAGGGCAAGCACTTCTCCTTCGGCCTCGACCTCGCCGCGATGGCCCCGATGATGGCGCCGGTGCTCGGGGACAAGGCGCAGGCCGGGCCGCGCACCACCTTCCACGGCGACATCAGGGCGATGCAGCGTGGGATCAACGCCGTCGCCGATTGCCGCAAGCCGGTCGTCGCCGCGATCCAGGGTTGGTGCATCGGCGGCGGCGTCGACCTGATCTCCGCCGCGGACATCCGCTACGCCAGCGTCGATGCGAAGTTCAGCATCCGCGAGGTCAAGGTCGCGATCGTCGCCGACATGGGCAGCCTCGCCCGCCTGCCGAGGATCATCGGTGACGGCCACCTGCGCGAGCTCGCGCTGACCGGACGGGACATCGACGCCGCCCGTGCCGAGAAGATCGGCCTGGTGTCCGACGTGTTCGCCGACGCCGACGCGGTGCTCGCCGCCGCGCATGCGACCGCCGCCGAGATCGCCGCAAACCCGCCGCTGGTCGTGCACGGCATCAAGGACGTGCTCGATCACGGTCGCAGCGCGGCCGTCGACGACAGCCTCCGCTACGTCGCGGCCTGGAACGCGGCGTTCCTGCCGTCCGAGGACATCGGCGAGGCGATGGCCGCGGTGTTCCAGAAGCGCGCGCCCGAATTCAAGGGTCGCTGAGAACCGGTTGCCGGAGGGGCACGACCCGCCACATACTTGCAGCCGTCAAGCAGTTGAGTGACGCACCCAAGGAGCGCGAGCATGACCCCGGACGAAGTTGCCCCCCTCGCCGACCGAATCGGCAACGACGTGGTCCGCTTGCAGCGGGTGCGGGACCGGATCGTCGCGCACGCCAAGGCGACCGACGGCATCGACCCCGCCGTGTACGGGTGCCTGTTCCGGCTGATCCACGACGGTCCGATGCGGTCCAGCGGCCTCGCCGAGTCGATGTACACCGACCCGTCGACCGTGAGCCGTCAGGTCACGCAACTCGTGGACCGCGGCCTCGTGGAGCGCAAGCCCGACCCCACCGACGGCAGGGCCAGCGTCCTCGCCGTCACCGAGGGCGGTCGCGAGGTGGCCGCCCGGATCAGGGCGCTGCGCAACGAGAAACTCACCCACCTGCTCGCCGACTGGCCCGTCGCCGACCTGCGCGAGTTCACCCGGCTCCTCGACCGGTTCGTCGAGGACTACGAACGGATGCGGCCGGTCCTCGCGAAGGACGCCCGATGATCTCCGCCGCCCCCACCGGGCAGTAGTCGAGGCGCGGAAACCCGTCCGCCACTGCTCAGCGTGGCGTACGGCATCACCGGCGTCCGCGTTGAGAGGATCACCCCGACCGGACGGAGTCGAACGACACACGGGGGTAGGCAGTGGCGACAACGGAGGGGACCGCAACGAAGACGATGCCGTTGCTGACCCTGTCGGCGATGGTGGTCGGCTCGATGGTCGGTGCGGGCGTGTTCTCCCTGCCCCGCAACTTCGGCGCAGCGACCGGTGGGCTCGGGGCGCTGATCGCGTGGGCCATCGCAGGCACCGGCATGCTGATGCTGGCCTTCGTCTTCCAGACACTGGCGGTGCGCAAACCCGACCTCGACGCGGGCGTGTACGCGTACGCGAAGGCCGGATTCGGGGAGTACCTTGGCTTCTTCTCGGCGTTCGGCTACTGGGCGAGCGCCTGCGTCGGCAACGTCAGCTACTGGGTGCTGATCAAGTCCACCCTCGGTCAGGTGCTGCCCATCTTCGGGGAGGGCAACACGATCTGGGCGGTGCTGCTGTCGACCGCCTGCATCTGGGCCTTTCACTACATGGTGCTGCGCGGGGTGCAGGAGGCCGCGACGATCAACCAGATCGTCACCGTCGCGAAGCTGGTACCGATCCTGTTCTTCATCGTGATCCTGCTGTTCTTCTTCGACGCAGGGACCTTCGCCGACAACTTCCTCGGCGGCGACGCGTACTCCGAGTCGCTGTTCGAGCAGGTGCGCTCCACGATGCTGGTGACGGTGTTCGTCTTCCTCGGCATCGAGGGCGCCAGCGTGTATTCGCGGTACGCCCGCCGCCGCGAGGACATCGGCCGGGCCACCGTCCTCGGCTTCCTCAGCGTGCTCGCCATCTTCGCGTCGGTGACGATGGTGGCCTACGGCATCATGCCGCGCGACCAGCTGGCCACCCTGCAGCAGCCGTCGATGTCGCCGGTGTTCGAGTCCGCGGTCGGCACCTGGGGCGCCTGGTTCATCAGCATCGGCCTGATCGTGTCGGTGCTCGGCGCCTACCTGGCGTGGACGCTGATGGCCGCCGAGGTGCTGTTCGTCGCCGCGAAGGACCGGGACATGCCGTCCTTCCTCGCCCGCGTCAACCACCGCAACGTCCCGATGATCGCGCTGCTGTTCACCACCGTGCTCATCCAGCTGGTGCTGCTCACCACGCTGTTCTCCGACGACGCCTTCACGTTCACCCTGAAGCTGTGCAGCTCGCTGTCACTGGTGCCGTACCTGCTGGCCGCCGCGTACGCGCTGAAGCTGGGCTGGACGGGGGAGACCTACGACGCGGAGCCGCGCAACCGAACGAAGGAGCTGGTGTTCGCCGGGATCGCCACCTTCTACACCGCGTTCATGATCGTCGCGGCGGGCCTCGAGTTCCTGCTGCTCTCCTGCATCATCTACGCGCCGGGCACCATCCTGTTCGCGCTGACCCGCAGGGAGGCGGGCAAGCGGCTGTTCTCACCATGGGAGGCGGCGCTGTTCGCCGTCGTCGCCCTGGGTGCACTCGCCGGAATCGTCGGTCTCGCGACCGGCGCCATCACCATCTAGGAGAGCGAAACGATGACCGCACCCGCAACCTTCGGTGTCCACTCCGAGGTCGGCACCCTGCGCAAGGTCCTGGTGTGCGCTCCGGGCCTCGCCCACGAGCGGCTCACCCCGACCAACTGCGACGACCTGCTCTTCGACGACGTGTTGTGGGTGCAGAACGCCAAGCGCGACCACTTCGACTTCACGGCGAAGATGCGCGACCGCGGCGTCGAAGTGGTCGAGCTGCACAACCTGCTCACCGAGACCCTCGCGGTGCCCGGCGCGAAGCAGTGGCTGCTCGACCGCAAGGTCGTCGCCAACGAGGTCGGCCTCGGCCTCGTCGACGATGTCCGCGCCTACCTCGACCAGCTCGGCGACCGCACCCTCGCCGAGTACCTGATCGGCGGCCTGTCCACCGCCGATCTGCCCGCCGACTTCCGGCCCGAGTACTTCGCGCTGGCCCGCGAGCAGGCCGGGGTGCGCGAGTATCTGATGCCGCCGCTGCCGAACACCCTCTACACCCGCGACACCACCTGCTGGCTGTACGGCGGGGTCACCCTCAACCCGCTGTACTGGCCCGCGCGGCACGACGAGACGCTGCTGATGAAGGCGATCTATCAGTTCCATCCGGACTTCACCGGCGCGACGATCTGGTGGGGCGACCCCGAGCAGGACTGGGGAATGGCCACCTTCGAGGGCGGCGACGTGATGCCGATCGGCAACGGGGCGGTCCTCGTCGGGATGAGCGAACGCACCTCCCGGCAGGCGGTCACCCAGGTCGCGCAGTCACTCTTCGACGCCGGGGCCGCGGAGCGGGTGATCGTCGCGGGCATGCCGAAGCTGCGGGCCGCGATGCACCTGGACACCGTCTTCACCTTCGCCGACCGGGACCTAGTCACGGTCTTCCCGGACATCGTCGACGGCATCCACACCTTTTCGCTGCGCCCCGGCGACCGGGGCGCGCCCGAGGTCACCGAGGAGAGCAAGCCGTTCGTCGACGTGGTCGCCGAGGCCCTGAACTTCGACAGGCTCCGCGTCGTCCCCACCGGCGGCGGCTTCTACGCCAACGAACGCCAGCAGTGGGACAGCGGCAACAACCTGGTCGCCGCCGAGCCGGGGGTCGTGTTCGCGTACGACCGCAACACCCACACCAACGCCGCGCTGCGCAAGCAGGGCGTCGAGGTGATCACGATCGTCGGCGCCGAACTCGGCCGCGGCCGCGGCGGCGGGCACTGCATGACCTGCCCGATCGTCCGGGACGCCGTCGACTTCTGACCGGTCGGTGCTGCGCCGGGTCAGAGCCTGCGCATCACCGACACCACCCGGCCGAGCACGACCGCCTCGTCCCCGTCGATTATGGGGTAGGCGGGGTTGCGGGGCTCGAGCAGGACGTGCCCGCCGCGCCTGCGGTACACCTTCACGGTGGCCTCGCCGTCGATCATCGCGGCGACGATCTGACCCGAATGCGCCTCGTGCTGCTGCCTGACCACCACGACGTCACCGTCGCAGATCGCGGCGTCGACCATCGAGTCGCCGCGCACCCGCAGCGCGAACACGGTGCCCGACCCGACCAGGTCGCGGGGCAGGGACAGCGTCTCGTCGGTGTGCTGCTCCGCGAGGATCGGGGCGCCGGCGGCGATGTCGCCGACCACCGGAACGGACACCGACCGGTCCGACCCGGTGCCCGCGCCGGAACCGCCGAGGAATGGGCGCACGTCGATCGGTCGGGACACCGCGCCGGAGCGCCGCAGGAAACCCTTGTCCTCCAACACCTTCAGATGCCTCGACACCGTGGACGTCGACTTGACGCCGATCTCGTCCGCGAGCTCGCGGGTGCTCGGTGCGTGCCCGTGCGCGACGGCCCAGTCCCGAACGGTCGCCAGGATCCGTTGCTGGTGGGCAGGCAGGGTGGAGGCGTCGAGGCCCCCGAAGATGTCGGTGTCGTCGTATCCGGTCACCCGGCGAATCGTAGTGCCGCCCACCGACAGGGCCGAAACGACGAAAGTGTGGGATTCCGCCCGGGTTCCGGGAGGAATCCCACACCTTCGTGGGACGGCGGAAGACGCCTCAGTCGTCTCCGTTGGCCTTCGGCTCAGTCGTCTCCGTTGGCCTTCGGCTCAGTCGTCTCCGTTGGCCTTCGGCTCAGTCGTCTCGGTTGGCCTTCGGCTCAGTGGCCGCCGTTGGCCTTCAGCCGCTCGAATGCCTCGGCGATGACCTTCTCCGCCTCGGCACGCCCGACCCAGTCGGCGCCGGTGACATGCTTGTTCGGCTCGAGATCCTTGTAGTGCACGAAGAAGTGCTTGATCGCGTCGAGCTCGAACTGCGACACGTCGGAGATGTCCTGGATGTGGTCCCACCGCGGATCGCCGTCGACCACGCACAGCACCTTGTCGTCGCCGCCTGCCTCGTCGACCATCTTGAACATCCCGACCGGGCGGGCCTCGACGATGACGCCGGGGAACACCGACTCGGGGAGCAGCACCATCGCGTCCAGCGGATCGCCGTCCTCGCCGAGGGTGTTCTCGATGTAGCCGTAGTCGGCGGGGTAGCCGAAGGAGGTGTAGAGGTAGCGGTCCAGCTTGACGCGGCCGGTCTCGTGGTCGACCTCGTACTTGTTGCGCTGACCCTTCGGGATCTCGATGGTGACGTCGAACGACACGCGTTTCCTCGCTTTGTCTTCAGGTGGATGGTGCGATCGACAGGGTAGCCCGTCGGGAATAATGGCGGAGAACTAACGTGGAGCGACCATCGGAGGGACGTTGGCGAAGGCAGGCGCGTCAGACCGCACGATCGGGTCGCTGGCCGCGCAACGGCGCAAGCGGGTCCGGCTGCTGCTCGGGGCGGTCGCCGTCGCGATCGCAGGCGCCGTTGCCGCGGTGCTGGTGGTGCAGCCGACCGACCTGGGCTTCGGTGCCGACGTCACCCCGACGACGGTCGCGGCACCGCCCCCGGTGGTCGCGACACCACAGGTCGCGCCCGTTCCGGCGGACGCCCCGGCACCGAACCCGGCCGCGTTGGCGGCGGCCCTCGGACCCGCACTGGCGAACCCGGGGCTCGGCTCGTTCACCGGCGTCGTCTCCGACGCGACCACCGGCGCCGTGCTGTGGAGCCAGGGCGCCGACACGCCGATGATCCCGGCCTCGACGACGAAGGTGCTCACCGCGGCGGCGGCGCTGCTGGCGTTGCCCCCCGAACATCGGGTCGCGACCCGCGTCGTGCGGGGCATCGAGCCGGGCCAGATCGTGCTTGTCGGCGGTGGTGACGTGACGCTGACCGCTCAGCCGCCCGGTCAGCCCGGCTTCTTCCCCGGCGCGCCGCGGCTCGACCACCTGATCGCGCAGGTCCGCGGGACCGGCGCGGCCGTGCAGTCGGTTGTCGTGGACACCGGTGCCTACGCGGGACCGCCGATGGCGCGGGGCTGGATGCCCGGCGACGTCGCCGCCGGCTACATCGCCCCGATCGAACCGGTGATGTTCGACGGCGGACGGCTGCGGCCGCTCGAGGACGAGTCGCCGCGCAGCGCAACCCCGGCGCTCGACGCGGGCCGTGCCCTTGCCGCCGCGTTCGGGGTTGCCCCCGACCGGGTCACGCTCGGCGCGGCACCCTCCGGTGCCGCGCCGTTGGCGTCGGTCGAATCCGCGCCGCTCCGGGTTCGGCTCGGGCAGATGATGCGGTTCTCCGACAACGTGCTCGCCGAGGCGATCGGCAGGGAGATCGCGGCGCGGGTCGGCACGGAACCGTCCTTCGCGGGCGCAACGACGGCGATCACCGACACCCTGTCCGCCGCCGGATTCGACATCGGTGGCGTGCTGCTGCACGACGCCAGCGGGCTGTCGGTGGACGGGCGCATCCCGGCGCGGCTCCTCGACCGGATCCTGGCCGCGGCGACCGGTGACGCCACGCCCGCGCTCCGCCCGATGCTCGACTACCTCCCGGTCGCCGGCGCGACCGGGACCCTGTCCGCGCGGTATGGCAGCGGCGGCGCCGCGGGCTGGGTGCGGGCGAAGACCGGCACCCTGTCCGAGGCCAGCGCCCTCGCCGGGTACGTCACCGACGTCGGAAACCGGGTCCTCACCTTCGCGTTGATGTCCAACGACCGCGCACCGGACGCGAGTAGGCCCGCCCTCGACGCGATCGCCTCGACCCTGCGGTCCTGTGGGTGCACGTGACCGGCGAACGCGGGCTCGCTGGCGCGGTCGACTGGGAGTGGGCCGCCCGCGCCGGTGTCCTGCTGACCCGGCCGGGGCCGAGCACCAGCCGCGCCGACGCGGAAGCGGTGGTCGCGGACCTGTCCGCCGCCGCGGTCCGGGCCGAGGGCCCGGTTCGGGAGGTCACCGGGCTCGCCGACGGGTTGCCGGTCCCGCAGGCGCGGATCGTCGACCGGGCCGGATGGATCACCGCCGCCGCCGCGTCGATGGCCCACCTGACCGGTGACGACACCGCCGAAACCGGCCTGCTCCGCGGACGCCCCGCAGGCGTGCAGGCGGGCGCGGTGCTGGCCTTCCTTTCGTCGGCGATCCTCGGCCAGTACGACCCGTTCACCGGGGACCACGGCACCCTGCTGCTCGTCGCGCCGAACGTCGTCGGCGTCGAACGGACCCTGCAGGTGCCGCCCGGCGACTTCCGGCTCTGGGTGTGCCTGCACGAGGTGACGCACCGCGTGCAGTTCTCGTCGGCGCCGTGGATCGCGGAGTACATGCGCGAGACCGTCGCGACCCTCGGTGCCGTCGGCGACGATTCGCTCACCGACCTGATCGGCAGGCTCACCACCGCGGTCCGGGACCGGCAGGCGGGCCGGGAGCAGGCCCCCGAGGACCGCGGCGTCGTCGGCCTGCTCCGCGCGACACAGGCCGAACCGCAGCGTGCCGCCCTGGACCGGCTGTTGATGCTCGGCACCCTCCTCGAGGGGCACGCCGACCACGTGATGGATGCCGTCGGCCCTGCGGTGGTTCCGTCGGTCGCGCGGATCCGGCGCGCCTTCGACCAGCGGCGCGCCCGCCGGACCAACCCCGTGCAGCGGTTGCTGCGCGCACTGCTCGGCATCGACGCGAAGATGGCCCAGTACGTGCGGGGCAAGGCGTTCGTCGATGCCGTCGTCGCCGAGGTCGGGATGAGCGCGTTCAACACGATTTGGACCGGACCCGACACCCTCCCGAGCACCGCGGAGGTGGACGACCCGGCGAAGTGGATCGCCCGGGTGCTCGCGTGACGAACAGCCCTCCGCCGGTGGGCCCCGGGCTGCTCGAGGTCCGGCACGCGGTCCGCCGGTGGCTGCGCGCGCATCCCGCCGTCGACGGAGTCGCGGTCGCGCTGTCCGGCGGTGCCGACTCGCTGGCCCTCACCGCGGCCGCCGCCGTCGAGGCGGGACCCGTGCACGCCCTGGTCGTCGACCACCGGTTGCAGGCCGGGTCGGGGGCGGTCGCGCGGCGCGCCGCGGACCGGGCGCTGGCGCTGGGATGCGTCACCGCCAGGGTGCTTCCGGTCGACGTGACCGGGCCGGGTGGCGTCGAGGCGGCCGCCCGCAGGGCCCGGTACGCAGCCCTCGACGGGGCGCGGGACGGCAGACCGGTGCTGCTCGGCCACACCCTCGACGACCAGGCCGAGACGGTGCTCCTCGGATTGGCCCGCGGATCCGGTCCGCGATCGATCGCGGGCATGCGCGACTGGGACGCGCCGTGGGGGCGGCCGCTGCTGCCGGTGCGCCGGGCCGTCACCGACCGTGCCTGCGCCGAGCTCGGGGTGCCGCCGCACCGCGACCCGCACAACGCCGATCCCGCGTTCACCAGGGTCCGGCTGCGGACCGAGGCGCTGCCCCTGCTCGAACAGATCCTCGGCGGCGGCGTCGCGTCGGCCCTTGCCCGGACCGCGGAACAGCTCCGGGAGGACGGCGAGGTCCTCGACGCGGCCGCGTCCGGGCTGCGGCGCGCCGCGACCCTGCCCTCGGACGCCGCGGGTGACGAACTCGACACCGAGATCCTCGCCCCGGCGCACCCGGCGATCCGCAGGCGGGCGCTGCGGGAATGGCTGCAGCTCAGGGGGGCCACCGGCCTCACCGCGACCCAGCTGCGTGCGGCCGACGACCTCGTCGGCCGCTGGCGAGGGCAGGGTGGGGTTGCGCTCGGCGGCGGCGGACGGGATGTCAGGTTGGTGCTGTCCCGGCGGCATGGCAGGCTGTCGGTCGGGTTCGTCACGCGCGAGCCGGCAGGTCGATGAACGAAGGGGCACCCGCCGTGTACGAAGGCGACATCGCATCGGTTCTGATCTCCGAAGAGGAGATCCGCGACAAGACGGCCGAGCTGGCCGCCGCGATCGCCGAGAAGTTCCCGGACGGCGCGCCCGAGGGGGATCTGCTGCTGGTCGGCGTCCTCAAGGGCGCGATCTTCTTCATGACGGACCTGGCGCGGGCGCTGCCGATCCCGACGCAGATGGAGTTCATGGCCGTCAGCTCGTACGGCTCGTCCACCTCGTCGTCCGGAGTGGTGCGGATCCTCAAGGACCTCGACAAGGACATCGCGGGCAGGAACGTGCTGATCGTCGAGGACATCATCGACTCCGGGCTTACGCTGTCCTGGCTGATGCGCAACCTGTCGACCCGCAACCCGGCCTCGCTGACCGTGGTGACGCTGCTGCGCAAGCCCGAGGCAACCAAGATCGACGTGGATGTCGAGTGGGTCGGTTTCGACATCCCCAACGAGTTCGTGGTCGGCTACGGACTCGACTATTCCGAGCGCTACCGGGACCTGCCGTACATCGGCACCCTCGACCCGAGCGTCTACGGCGGCTGAGCCGGTCACCGCGTCGATGGGCCGGGCACCGGTTCCCGCGCACAATGGACGGATGGACCCCGAGTTCACGGTCTCCTCGGTCGCCGCGCGGGTGCGCACCGGAACACTGACCCCGACCGCCGCCGTCGACGCCGCGCTGACCCGGATCGCCAGGCGGGACCCGCGGCTCGGTGCATTCGTCACGGTTCGCGCCGACGAGGCGCGGGCCGAGGCCGAGGCCGTCGCCGCCCGGCCCGACCTGACGTCCCTGCCGCTGGCCGGGGTGCCGATCGCGGTCAAGGACAACGTGCCGGTCGCAGGCCACCGGCTCGGGAACGGTTCGGTCGCCGGACCGGCGACCCCCGCGGACTCCGATCATCCGGTGGTGGCCCGACTGCGGGCGGCCGGTGCGGTCGTCGTCGGGCTGACCGCCGTCCCGGAACTGTGCGTGTGGGGCGCCACCGACACCCCGGCCGCGATCACCCGCAACCCGTGGAATCCGGGTGTCACCGCTGGCGGCTCGTCGGGCGGATCCGCGGTCGCGGTCGCGTCCGGCATGGTGCCCGGCGCGCACGGCGCCGACGGCATGGGTTCGATCCGCATTCCGGCCGCGGCCTGCGGGGTGTTCGGCATCAAACCGGGCCGCGGCGTTGTGCCCGCCGATCTCGGCGTCGACTCGTGGTTCGGCATGTCGGAGAACGGCCCGATGGCGACCACCGTCGCGGACGCGGCGCTGCTGCTGTCGGTGATGGCGGGCCGCCCCGATCTCGCCGAGGTCGGTGATCCCGGCGCGCTGCGGATCGCGGTGTCGGTGCGATCCCCGCTCCCGGCGGTGCGCGTCGACCCGCACTGCCGGGCGGTGGCGGAACGGGCGGCGGCCGTGCTCGGCGGGTCCGGGCACCGGGTCGCGACCGCGCCGCTGCCGTACCCGCTGAACCCGCTGCCGCTGCTCGCCCGGTGGACCGCGGGCACCGCCGCCGATGCGGCCGGACTGGACGCGTCGCTGCTGCAGGCCCGCACCCGCGGGCACGTCGCGGCGGGCCGCGCGCTGGCCGCGTTCGTGAAGCCGGGACAGGTCGAACGGCTGGACCGGGCGCTGCGCGGGTACTTCACCGGGCATGACGTGGTGATCACGCCGACCCTGGCGTCCGCGCCGATCGCGGCGGACCGGTGGAGCGACCGATCGTGGCTCGCGAACCTCGTCGCCAACATCCGCTTCGCGCCGTTCCCGTCGTTGTGGAACCTGGCCGGGTGGCCCGCCGCGAGCGTGCCGGCGGGCATCCACCCCGCAACCGGAACGCCGCTCGGCGTGCAGATCGCCGCCCCGCCCGGCGGCGAGGGCCGGATCCTGGCGGTCGCGGCGCAGCTGGAACGGCTGCTGCCCTGGCAGCGGGTCGCGCCGGTGTGACACAGCTGGTCGCGCCGGTGTGACAGTGTCGCGCCGGTGTGACGGTAGCGGTCAGGGAAGGCCGCGGAAGAAGGCACGGAGGTCGTCGGCGAGCAGCTCCGGCTCCTCCATTGCCGGGAAGTGGCCGCCCGCGGTGAACTCGCTCCAGTGGTCGACCGCCTGCCACGGGTCCAGCGCGCGGCGCATCAGCGGGTGGGTGTCGAACACGGCCCACCCGGACGGCACGTCGGCGGCCATGATCCAGTCGAGTCCGGAGTGCTCGCCCTCGTAGTAGAACTGCGCGCTCGACGCGCCGCTGCGGGTGAACCAGTACAGGCTGATGTTCGTGAGGAGCTGGTCGCGGTCGACCGACTCGTCCGGCGTCCGATTGGCACCGGACCTGGTCTTGAACTTCTCGGCGATCCACGCGAGCTGACCGACCGGCGAGTCGGTGAGCGCCGCGCCAATCGTGTCGGGACGATGGTTCTGCATCTCGAGATACCCGCGCTCGGCCGCGACCTCCGTGCGCATCGCCTCGATCTGGGCGATCTCCTCCTCGGACAGCCCGTCGGGGGAGGGGAACTTGTCGCCGACGAACGCGAGCAACCGGGATTCGGCGCCGATGTGCGTGCCGATCACCCGTTCGGGGAACCGCGCTGCGAGGCGGCCGACGATGCCCGACCCGATGTCGGTGCCGTGGGCGGCGAATCGCTCGTAGCCCAGACGCGTCATGATCTCGGCATAGGCGTCCGTCGTCCGCCCCAGCTCCCAGCCGGTCCCGGACAGCGGGGTGGAGAACCCGAAGCCGGGCAGCGACGGGATGACCACGTGGAACTCGTCGGCCAGCAGTGGGATGAGTCGCTGGTACTCGACGAACGAGCCGGGCCAACCGTGGCTCAGCAACAGCGGTGTGGCCGCCGGGTTCGCCGATCGGGCGTGCACGACGTGGAAGGTCTGGCCCTCGACGACCGTCGTGACCTGTTCGTACTCGTTGAGCTTCGTCTCCTGCACCCGCCAGTCGAACCCGTCACGCCAATAGTCGGCGAGCTCCTCCAGGTACGCCAGCGGGATGCCCCGGCTGAAGTCGGTGCGATCGGTTCGGCCCGGCATCGGGGCCGGCCAGCGCGTGTGCGTCAGCCGGTTGCGCAGGTCGTCGACGTCGGCCTGGGGGATGTCGATGCGGAAGGGGGTGAGCGCGTTGTTCTCGTTCATGACGCCCAGGCTGTCCGATAATGCGGCAGGATTGCTTCCGCAATTGCTGGAATGATCGAGAACATGTTGGCGACCTCGGCCCGACTTCTCGAACTGCTGTCGTTGCTCCAGCTCAAGCGGGACTGGACGAGCTCCGAGCTCGCGGGCCGGCTCGAGGTGAGCACCAGGACGGTGCGCGCCGACATCGGCAAGCTGCGGTCACTCGGCTATCCCGTGTCCGCGCGTCCCGGCGTCGCGGGCGGATACCGGCTGGCCGCCGGGACGGCGATGCCCCCACTGCTGCTCGACGACGACGAGGCGGTCGCCGTCGCGGTCGGGCTGCGTGCGGTCGCGACCCAGCGACTCGGGGTCGCGGAGACCTCCCTCACCGCGCTGGCGAAGTTGGAGCAGGTGCTGCCCTCGCGCCTGCGTCGGCGCGTCGAGGCGGTGCGCGAGGCGACGAGTGTCGTTCCGGGAACGCAGCCGTCGCTCGATCTCGCGGCGCTCGGCGCGACGGCCGCCGCGATCCGTGGCCACGAACGCCTCCGATTCGGATACACCAAGCCCGGCGGCAGGGAGGAGGCCCGCCACACCGAACCGCAACGGCTGGTGAGCTGGGGACCGCTCTGGTACCTGCTCGCGTGGGACCTCGACCGCGACGGCTGGCGGGTCTTCCGGGTCGACCGCATGGTTCCGCACGCACCGACCGGTGCGCGGTTCCGGCCGCGCGTGATCCCGGAGGACAGCGTCGTCGGATACGTCGTCGGGCGGGTCAGCAGGGCGTCCTGGAGGTATCGCGCGCGCGTCCTCGTGCATGCTCCCGCCGCGACGGTTGCCGCGAGGATCACCTTCCCCGTTCCGGTCGACATCGAGGTGGTCGACGAGTCCACCTGCCGCGTCGAGTTGGGCGCCGACGACCCGGACCGGCTTGCGCTGTGGTTGACGCAGCTCGACGCCGACATCGAGGTGATCGACGGAGACGCGCTTGCGGCGGCGTTCCACCGCCTCGCGACGAGGTTCCGCCGCGCGGCGGGCGGCGCACCCACGACCTGACCGCCGGCGCGGCCCTAGGACACGTCTTCCCTCCGATGCTCCTGCGCGACGACCCGTTCCAGCGCGCGCAGATCCGTCTCCAGCTGCCGGAACAGCCAGTACGCGCAGATGAACGCGATGATCGCCCCGACGGACAGCACCCGGACGGCGCCGATGACCTGGCCGATCTGGTCCGGGTCAAGGAAGGTCACGCCGGCGACCGCGACCAGCGGCACCGACGCCGCGACCGCGAGATAGCGGGTGCTGCGCCGGTCCAGGCCGCGGAGATTGCGATCGTCGTCGCTGCTGGTGATCCCCAGCGGCAGCAGCACCGGATACAGGTAGCGGACGGCGTAGAACGCGACGAAGAAGAACGGGTAGGCGACCGCGATCGCACCGCACACCAGCAGTGACCCGAGGAAATGCACGTACGCGCGGGCCGGAATGCCACCCGCGACCACCTGCAGCGCGATCGGGTAGGCGAGTCCGGCGATCGCCCACAACCCGAACACGACGACCGCGATCCGGTCACCGAGCAGGAGGGTGTCGGTGCGCGCGCGGGCCAGGGTCGCGGTGTCGTATCCGCGGCCCTTCCGCAGCCCACGCGGAACGGTCAAGGGGTACCGGCACAGGAACAGCAGCACGATCGCGCCGGTCGGGAACGCGATCGCGTTGATGACGAACTGGATCTGCTCGAAGTGCCGCTGCGCGAGCGGAGCAAGGGTGTCGATGATCAGCGTCTTGTTGTGGTGATAGTTGTAGGCACCCGCCAGCGCGTTCGGGATCACCCCGGCGGCGATTAGGATGGGCACCGCCCACCGCTGCAGCGCCCGGCGGTGCCTGCTCGGCGGCGGGTCGACGAGGTCGCGGGCGTGCGGGTCCAGGCACAGCCTGCACTGGCGGGCCAGCTCGATCCCGCTCGGCCAGCGCCGGTCCGGGTCGGGGTCCAGGCAGGTGAGCAGGATGCGCCGCAGCGTGGCCGGGCAGTCCGGAGGAAGGGCAGCCCCGGCATCGGGCCCGACACCGGCCTCGCGGGCCGAGATCATCCGGTCGAGCGCATCCGGGGCGGCCGAGTCGACGTCGGGGAACGGCCGGTGCCCGGTGAGCAGTTCCCACAGCACGACACCGAGCCCGTAGATGTCGCTGCGGGTGTCGAGGTCGGCGGCGGCGGCGGGCCGGGCCGGGTCGCAGGCCCGCAGCTGCTCGGGGGACATGTAGGCGAGCGACCCCCCGAAGTAGGCGACCGGGCTGGTGCCCGTGAGCCGATCGCTGAAGCTGATGTTGAAGTCGGCGAGTTTCGGGACTCCCTCGGCGGTCAGCAGCACGTTCGCCGGTTTGACGTCGCGGTGCAGAATGCCGTGCCTGCCGGCATGGTCGAGTGCCTCGGCGAGCCTGCGCCCGATCCACGCGACGGTGTCCGGCCACGACAACGCCGCGATCTCGTTCCGGACACTGGAGTCGGTGGGCCGGAGCTCGCCCTTCGCGTCGAGGGTCGCGTCGATCGCGTCGAGCAGCAGTGCGCCGGACCGCCGCGTTTCCGGGGTCTCGCGGACCCGCCGCAACACCCCGAGCAGCGTGCCCCCGGGCACGTACTGCATGTACAGCAGCTTCATCCCCAGGTCGGGGACGAGCCGCTGGTCGAAGACCCGGACGATGTAGTCGTGGTCGAGTTGCGCGAGGGTCTGCGGTTCGGTGCCGTGGTCGCGGGAGATCTTCACCGCGACCAGCCGCTGCAGGGACCGCTGCCTGGCAAGGAATACCCGCGCGAACGCGCCGCGTCCGAGCGCGACGAGCAGGTCGAAGTCGTCGATGCGGTCGCCGACGTCGAGGTCGTCGATGGTGCGCCGGTCGCCAGCCGGCGCGGTCACGGTCTGCGCGTCGCCGGGGTGCGCGGGGTCCCGGGCGGTGCCGGTCAGCAGGTCCTCGAGGTCGGCGGACCGATCGAACATCTCCCGGGAGTACTCGTTCGCGCACTCGGTGTCCGGCGCGTCCGTCGATGCGGTCGCGTCGGGTGCGGGTCGGTGCTGGCGTTTGGTCATGGCGGCTGCCCCGTCGCCGCGGATCAGTGCGGTGGGTTGCGGCGAGGCTGCCTTCCAGGATATCCCCGGGGACGGGACGCACTTCCGGTCATGGTTCCCGGGTTCGGGCGGGCCCGCCGAGGATCACGGTCACGACGACGGCCCGCACCATGCCGAGCGCAACGAGCACCCACGCGGCGAGCGCGACCCAGAACCAGTGCGTGCCGACCGCCTCGACGAAGGGCAGGTGGTTGGCGCGGCCCAGGTACATTCCGGCGACCGAGTACATGCCGAGCGGGAAGACCACACTCCACAGGGTCGGCTCGTAGCGGAGCGGGATCCGGTGGAGGGCGTGCCGCCACACCCCGGCCGCGACGAGGACCGGGATCAACCAGGTGGCGAACGACCAGAACATCACCGACAGCCCGGCCGTGACCCCGCGGGTCACCGCGACCATCGGGGTGTCCGCCATCTCGACGACGCGGGCGCCCGCGACAACGGTGATCGCGACGGCGCCCATCGCGACCCAGTACGGCGGGTCCAGGTCCTCCGGTCGCAGCGGGTACAGCATGGCGCGCAGCGCGACGAACACCGCGCAGGCCGCGTACAGCACGACCCCGAGCGACCACGCCCCGATGGCGAGGATCGACAGGTAGTCGCGATGCGCGGGCAGCGCCTGTTCGAGACCGGCCGCGACCACCGAGATCGACTGGCTGGCGACCACCCAGATGAACCAGGTCCCGTTCGCGGTGTCGAGCATCGGGCGGTGCCGGTTGCTCAGGACCGCCGTCCACGGGACCACGTAGCCGAGCAGGATCCACACCAGCACCGACACGGTCAGCAGGGTGGTCGCGAGACCGATGTGCCCGGTCCCGACCAGCGCCGCGCCGAGGACGTTGGTCGCGGCGATGAACGTGAAGAAGCCGAACGCCCGGGACGGGTCGTGGAAGTCGTCGGACATCCGGTGCCGGAACCCGACGAACCGCCAGACGTTCAACACGAGTAGGACGGCGTAGAACACGACCGCAATCCAGAAGAGCACCGCGGCCAGTTCGGTGAACCCTCGCAGTTGCGCGCCGATGCACACGATGCCGGTCGCCATGACACCGGCGAAGTAGCCGGGGGTCAGCTCGGCGACGCGGCGCAGCCGCCCACCCGCGGGCGGTGGCGTGGTCAGAACGGCCACGGCGGCAGGACCGGCAGACCCGGCCGCGTCGGCCTGCCGATCAGCCAGGCAAGCAGCTCCGGTCGCGGAAGGTCCGGTGCCGCGAGGTCCGCTGCGACCGCAGCGAGTTCCGGCAGCTGGGTCGCGAGCGTCGACTCGACGAACTCGGCGGGCCAGTCGGCGTAGCCGTACCCGACGTCGAGGTCGAGGTGATGGATCTCCAGCTCCCGCCACCGGAACACTGGGAGGTCGCGGGCGGTGATCGGCTTGCGCCACCGTACCGGGGTGTCGTGCCGGTCGGGGCTGAGCGATCGGAGGTCGGCGGCGAGCCTGCGGCCCGCGAAGCGGAGGTCGGCGGCGAGCAGGTCGACCGGCCGGTCCGCGCCCTCCTCGATCGCGGCCGCGCGCGCGTCCGGGCCGCCGGGATACATCTCGCGGGGGGTGCCGTCCGCGACCCCGAGCGTGAACCGGCGCAGCCCGTCGGCGTTGCGGGCCAGGTGCGTCACCACGTGCCCGCGGGTCCAGCCAGGCAGCGCGGATGCCCCCCGCGCATCCTGCTCCGTCAGGGCGGACACGGCCCGCTCGAGACGTTCCTGGGATCGGTCGAGCTGGTCGAGGACCTCCGGATGGGACAGCATCATGCTCGCCGACAGTAGCGGCCGCGGAGGACAACAGTGGGGACATCGGAACCATCGCGTCGGACCGCGCGTTGGACAGGTGGAGACGTGCGCCGACCCGCGCGTGCTGACGGAGATCACCGGTGCCGTTCGCGGTAATCTTTTGTTGTCCGGTGAGCAGCCGGAACGCCGGCGCACCGAGCTCGACCCGAGCTGGAAGGCTCGGCCGGAACTGGAAAGGACTGGCCCGAAGCGGCTGAACCTGTATGAATCGCAAGACAGTGTTTCGCAACCTGGCGATCGTCGCCGGCATCCTGCTGATCATCTATGCGTTCAGCTACTTCGGCAACGACACTCGCGGGTACACGAGTGTCGACACCTCGGTGGCGATCGCGCAGTTGGACGCAAAGAACGTCACCGACGCGCAGATCGACGACCGGGAACAGCAGATCCGCCTGACCCTCAAGCAGGGCAACGAGGACACGGACAACGCGACGCAGATCATCGCGAAGTACCCGAGCGCCGCGGCCGAACAGATCTTCACCGAGGTCCAGCAGGCCGGTCTCGAGAAGTACAACACGAAGATCACCCAGCAGGGCTGGTTGTCGCAGATCCTGCTGTTCGTTCTTCCGATGGTGATCCTGCTCGGCCTCTTCATCTTCGTGATGGGCCGGATGCAGGGCGGCGGCCGCGGCGGCGTGATGGGCTTCGGGAAGTCGAAGGCCAAGCAGCTGTCGAAGGACATGCCGAAGAACACGTTCGCCGACGTGGCGGGCGCCGACGAGGCCGTCGAAGAGCTGTACGAGATCAAGGACTTCCTGCAGAACCCGGCCCGTTACCAGGCGCTCGGTGCGAAGATCCCGAAGGGCGTCCTGCTGTACGGCCCGCCCGGCACCGGCAAGACGCTGCTGGCCCGCGCGGTCGCCGGTGAGGCCGGGGTTCCGTTCTTCACGATCTCCGGCTCGGACTTCGTCGAAATGTTCGTCGGTGTCGGCGCCTCCCGGGTCCGCGACCTGTTCGAGCAGGCCAAGCAGAACAGCCCCTGCATCATCTTCGTCGATGAGATCGACGCCGTCGGCCGACAGCGTGGCGCGGGCCTTGGCGGCGGGCACGACGAGCGCGAGCAGACCCTCAACCAGTTGCTCGTCGAGATGGACGGCTTCGGGGACCGCACCGGCATCATCCTGATCGCGGCGACGAACCGCCCCGACATCCTCGACCCCGCGCTGCTGCGGCCGGGACGCTTCGACCGCCAGATCCCGGTCAGCAACCCGGACCTGGCGGGCAGGCGGGCGATCCTGCGGGTGCACTCGCAGGGCAAGCCGCTCGACCAGCATGCCGACCTGGAGGGCCTGGCGAAGCGCACCGTCGGCATGTCCGGCGCCGACTTGGCCAACGTCATCAATGAGGCGGCGCTGCTGACCGCCCGTGAGAACGGCGCGGTGATCACCGAGGCCGCTCTTGAGGAGTCGGTGGACCGGGTCATCGGCGGTCCGCGGCGCAAGAGCCGGATCATCAGCGAGCACGAGAAGAAGATCACCGCGTACCACGAGGGCGGTCACACCCTCGCCGCGTGGGCGATGCCGGACATCGAGCCGATCTACAAGGTGACGATCCTGGCCCGCGGCCGTACCGGCGGGCACGCGATGACCGTCCCCGAGGACGACAAGGGTCTGATGACCCGCTCGGAAATGATCGCCCGCCTGGTGATGGCGATGGGCGGCCGTGCCGCCGAGGAACTGGTGTTCCACGAGCCGACGACCGGCGCGTCCTCCGACATCGACCAGGCCACCAAGATCGCGCGCGCGATGGTCACCGAGTACGGCATGAGCGCGAAGCTCGGCGCCGTCCGCTACGGGCAGGAGGGCGGCGATCCGTTCCTCGGCCGCTCGATGGGGCAGCAGTCGGATTACTCGCACGAGGTGGCGCGGGAGATCGACGAGGAGGTGCGCAACCTGATCGAGGCCGCGCACACCGAGGCGTGGTCGATCCTCAACGAGTACCGCGACACCCTCGACGTGCTGGCCGCGGAGCTGCTCGAGCACGAGACGCTGACCCGCAAGGACCTGGAGAAGATCTTCACCGGCGTCGAGAAGCGTCCCCGGATCACCGCGTTCAACGACTTCGGCGACCGGATCCCGTCCGAGAAGCCGCCGATCAAGACCCCGCGTGAGCTGGCGATCGAGCGTGGGGAACCGTTCCCGGAGGAGCCGGTCCGCACCCCGACGTTCGCGAACCGGGACGCGGCTCCGTCGGCGGTGCCGCCGCAGCCGGGTGTGCCGCAGGCCGGCGCGCCGCAGCCGCCGCAGAACGGCTACCAGGTTCCGCCGGGCGGCTACCCGGCGTACCCGCCGCAGCAGCAGCCCCCGCAGGGGTCGATGCCGGACTACGGTGCGCCCGCCGGATGGTCCGCGCCGGGCTGGCCCCCGCGCGGCGAGGCCCAGCACACCAGGCCGGTCGGGAACCCGTACCCGGAGCCGGTGGAGAACCCGTACGCCGGGTATCCGCAGTGGAATCCGCCGCCGCAGCCGCCCCAGGCGCCGCACCAGGGCGCCCCGGCCGAGGAGCAGGATCCCTCCACGCAGCGGTGGGACGGACCGAACGGGCAGCAGTAGATCGCTGCGCACTAGTGTTTGCACCGCCCGTCGCGGACGGGCGGGGACGCGGTTGGAACGAAGTGGAGGTGCGATCAGGTGTCGGTTCGTCAACTCGGCGGCGCGGAAACGAATGAGGCGGACGAGGTGCTGCGGTCGGTCGGGTCCGGTCGTGCCTTCGACCAGGCGCGGGCCGAGGCCGCCGTGCGGGAGCTGCTGATCGCCGTCGGCGAGGACCCGGACCGGCCCGGGCTGCTGGACACGCCCGCCCGGGTGGCGCGGGCGTACCGCGAGGTGTTCGCTGGCCTCTACACCGAGCCCGACGAGGTGCTCAACACCACCTTCGACGAGGGTCATCAGGAGCTGGTCCTAGTCCGGGACATCCCGATGTACTCCACCTGCGAGCACCACCTGGTCTCGTTCCACGGTGTCGCGCACGTCGGCTACATTCCCGGCTCGACGGGCCGCGTGACCGGCCTGTCGAAACTGGCGCGGGTGGTCGACCTGTACGCCAAGCGTCCGCAGGTGCAGGAGCGGCTGACCAGTCAGATCGCCGACGCGCTGGTGCGCAAGCTGGATCCGCGTGGCGTGATCGTCGTGGTCGAGGCCGAACATCTGTGCATGGCGATGCGCGGCATCCGTAAGCCGGGCGCGAGCACCACAACGTCGGCGGTCCGGGGGATCTTCCAGTCCAGCGCCGCCTCGCGCGCCGAGGCGCTGGATCTCATCGTCCGCAGGTGACCATGCTCCCGACACCGGGTCGCTGCGCCGTGATGGGGGTGCTCAACGTCACGAGCGACTCGTTCTCCGACGGCGGCCGCTACCTCGACCGCGATGCCGCGGTCGCGCACGGTCTGGAACTGCGCAGGCTGGGTGTGGACATCATCGATGTCGGCGGTGAGTCGACCCGGCCGGGAGCGCAGCGCGTCGACCCCGAGGTCGAGGCACGGCGGGTCGCGCCGGTCATCGCCGACCTCGCCGCTGAGGGCATTCCGGTCAGCGTCGACACGATGCGGGCGTCGGTGGCGGAAGCGGCGATCGAGGCGGGCGTGAGCGTCGTCAACGACGTGTCCGGGGGTCGGGCCGACCCGGCGATGGCATCGGTACTCGCCGATGCCGGGTTGCCGTGGATCCTGATGCACTGGCGGTCCGCGGGCGAGTACGTCCACGCTGGCGGGGTGTTGCACTACGGGGATGTGGTCACCGAGGTGTGCGACGAACTGATGGGGTCGGTGGACTCCGCGGTCCGGGCGGGCGTCGATCCGTCCCGCCTGATCCTCGATCCGGGACTCGGGTTCGCCAAGACGGCCGAACACAACTGGGCGCTGCTCGGTGCGCTCCCACGACTGACCGGGCTCGGCTTCCCGGTCCTGATCGGCGCGTCCCGGAAGCGGTTCCTCGGCACCCTCCTCGCGGACCAGGGCGGCGACCGGGTGCCCGACGGGCGGGAGGTCGCGACGGCGGTGGTGTCGGCGTTCGCGGCCCGCGGCGGGGCATGGGGTGTGCGGGTGCACGACGTCAGGGCGTCTCGGGACGCGATCGCGGTTGCGCAGGCCTGGCCTGCGGCGGAGGAGGTCGACGGTGTCTGACCGGATCGAGTTGCGGGGCCTGCAGGTCCGCGGCAATCACGGCGTGTTCGACCACGAGAAGCGGGACGGTCAGGACTTCTTCGTCGACGTGACCCTGTGGCTGGACTTGGCGCCGGCCGCCGCGTCGGACGACCTCGCCGACACCTACGACTACGGCACGCTCGCGCAGACCGCCGCCGACATCGTCGCCGGGCCGCCGCGGGACCTGATCGAGACGGTCGCGGCGGAGATCGCCGACGCGGTGCTGCTGGACGCGCGGGTGAACGCGGTCGAGGTGACCCTGCACAAGCCGTCGGCGCCGATCCCGTTGACGTTCGCGGACGTGGCGGTGGTGGCCCGGCGATCCCGCAAGGGCCTGCGCGGATGAGTCGGGCGGTGCTGTCGATCGGGTCGAACCTCGGCGACCCGGTCGCGAATCTGCGGTCGGTGGTCGATGCGCTGGGGGATCGGCTGGTCGCGGCGTCCGGGGTGTACGCGACGGCGCCGTGGGGTGGGGTGGAGCAGCAGGACTTCCTCAACGCCACCCTGATCGTCGACGATCCGGACCTGAGCTGCCGTGGCTGGCTAAAGTTCGGCCAGCATCTCGAGCAGCAGGCGGACCGGGTCCGGGACGTCCGCTGGGGGCCGCGAAGTCTGGATGTGGACGTGGTGGACTGCGCGGGCACGGTCAGCGCCGACCCCGAACTGACGTTGCCGCACCCCCGGGCGCACCTGCGCGCCTTCGTGTTGCTGCCGTGGCTCGAGATCGACCCCGACGCGTCGTTGACGGTCGACGGCACCCCGGTGCCTGCGCGGGATCTGCTTGCCGCGCTCGATCCCGAGGAGATCGCCGGGGTTCGGCGAACGGACGCGAGGCTGGTGCGGTCGTGATGAACCCGACGCGAGTCCGCGACCTGGTCGGGTTGGCGCTGTTCGCGACGATCGCGACCTGGCTGTTGGTGCGCGCGTTCTACGGTTCGCTGCCGCCGATCTCGGTGTTTGCGGGAGCATCGCTCTACCCGGTGGCGTTGATTGAGGTTGTGCTCGCGTTCGTGATTCGGGCCCGCATCGAGGATCATCGGATCGGGCCCGACCGGCATCAGCTGCACCCGATCACCGCGGCGCGTGCGGTGGCGCTCGCGAAGGCATCGGCACTGGTGGGTGCCGCGAGCGCGGGCGTGTGGTTCGGTCTGCTGCTGTACCTGCTGCCGAAGCGGGCCGAGGTCGATGCGGCAGCGCAGGACATGACCGGGACCCTGGTCGGTGTGCTCGCCGGCGTGGTCCTGGTCGCCGCCGCGATGTGGCTCGAGCATTGCTGCCGGACCCCGGACGAACCGCCGGACGAACCGGCGATGTAGGTCGATCGGGTCGGGAATCGCCGCGGGCGCACCCCGGCGCCGCCGCGGGCTGCCGCTATCCTGGGGCCCATGACAGCTTCTGGTCGCGCGGGTTCGATGCGGAGGGGCAAGCGCAGCGCGAGCCAGATGATCGCGGCCGGTCTCGTGGTGCTCGCGGTGGTCGCCAGCCTGTTCCTGATCTTCAGTGACAGCGTGCAGGTGCTGCGCATCGGCCTGATGGCCGCATTGTGGGCGGCCGTGATCGGCGCCATCGCGATGACCCGGTACCGCCGGGAGTCCGCGGCGGACAAGGCGAAGATCCGGGATCTGCAGACCGTGTACGAACTTCAACTCGAGCGGGAGATCGGTGCCCGCCGCGAGTATGAGGCAGGCGTCGAGGCGCGGGTGCGCAGCGAAGTCGCCGTTGACGCGTCCGAGATCGCCGCGCTGCGCGCCGAACTCGCCGCGCTGCGTGGGAGCCTCGAGGTGCTGTTCGAGGGCCGGATGCCCGCGGACCGGGTGGCGATCGAGGCGGAGCGGTCCACGATGGGCCAGTTGTCGGCGGGTGCCGCCGCGGTACGCCCGCCGGTCCCGTTCGCGCCGAACCCCGCATACGTCGAGCCGGGCGCCGGGCCGACCTTCGCCTCGCCGTTCGACGAACCCGTGACGGCCGAGGTGTCGGTTGTCGCCGAGGACGCGGCCAGCGCCGTTACGCCTCCCGCCGACGTCCCTCCCGCGGACGCTCCTCCCGCGGACGCATCTCCCGCCGACGACGCGCTGAGTTCGCGTCGCGCACGGCGTCGCGCGGCGGAGGACCGCGGCACCGACGACGAGTCCGCCGGTGCCCATTCCAACGGGCTCTCGGTCGCCGAGATCATGGCGAACATGCAGGCCGCAACCGCGGATCCGGATGCGGCAAGGACCGGCCGCCGCAGGCGCGGGTGAGCCGTAGATCACTTTTCCGACCGTGGCGGTCGGTCCCGCCCCCCGACTATCCTCGCTGTGAACGTCCGGTACCCGCGCTGCGGGACTGGAACGAACGAGAGGAACAACGGTGACCTCATTCGAGATCACTCCAGGTGGGTCCGTCGGCGACCCGGCGCCAGCCCGATTGACGGTGGGCATCGTCTCGGCGGGACGGGTCGGCACCGCCCTTGGCGCGGCCCTCGAACGAGTCGGCCATCCGGTCGTCGCCTGCGCCGCGGTGTCCGACGCCTCGGTGCGACGCGCACAGCAGCGACTGCCCGACACCGAGATCCTGCCCGCGACCGACGTGGCGGCCCGCTCCGAACTTCTGATCCTGGCCGTCCCCGACGACGAACTCCCCGACCTGGTGCACGGCCTCGCGGCGACCGGATCGGTCCGGCCCGGCACCATCGTCGTGCACACCTCCGGCGCGAACGGGATCGGTGTGCTGGCGCCACTGGCCCGGGCAGGCGCATTGCCGCTGGCGATCCACCCGGCGATGACGTTCACCGGGCACGACGAGGACGTTGCCCGGCTGGCGTCCAGTTGCTTCGGGATCACCGCGGCCGACGAGATCGGCTACGCGATCGCGCAGTCCCTGGTTCTGGAGATCGGCGGCGAGCCGGTTCGGGTGCGCGAGGAGGTTCGGCCGCTCTACCACGCTGCCCTCGCGCACGGCAGCAACCATCTCGTCACGCTGGTGTCGGACGCGGTCGCGGCGCTGCGGGTGGCCTTGTCCGGTGACGAGTTCTTCGGCCAGCAGGCCGTCGACGGCGAGCCGAACGGGGTGGCCGAACGGGTGCTCGCGCCGCTGCTGTCGGCCGCGCTCGACAACGCCCTGCGGCGCGGGCCCGCCGCGCTGACCGGACCGGTGGCGCGGGGTGACCGTGCGGCCGTCGCAACCCACCTGCGCGTGCTCGCGGAGGTGGATCCCCAACTCGCCGGGGGCTACCGGGCGATGTCGCTGCGGTCGGCGCAGATCGCCGGGGCGGACCCGGCGTTGATCGAGATTCTGGAGGACCGATCGTGAACGGCTACACACGCGGTGAACTGACCGTGCACCGCGAACCCGCCGAGCTGACGAAGGTCACCCGCGCACTGCGCGGTGTCGGTAGGCAGGTCGCGCTCGTCCCGACCATGGGCGCCCTGCACGCGGGCCACCTGGAACTGGTGCGGCAGGCGAAGCTGCGCGGTGCGGTCGTTGTGGTTTCGATCTTCGTCAATCCGCTGCAGTTTGCGGCGGGGGAGGACCTCGACGCCTATCCGCGGACCCTCGACGCGGACCTGGAGCTGCTCCGCGGTGAGGGGGTGGAGCTGGTGTTCGCCCCGACCGCCTCAGCGATGTACCCGAACGGTCAGCGCACCACGATTCATCCGGGGCCGCTCGGGGAGGAACTCGAAGGCGCCAGCAGGCCAACTCATTTCGCCGGGATGTTGACGGTGGTGGCGAAGCTGCTGCAGATCGTGGCGCCGAACACCGCCTACTTCGGCGAGAAGGACTACCAGCAGCTGACGCTGATCCGGCAGATGGTTCGAGACCTGAACGTCGACGTCGAGATTCGCGGAGTCCCCACGGTCCGCGAGCAGGACGGGCTGGCGCTCTCCTCGCGCAACCGCTACCTGGACGAGGAGCAGCGTGCCGCGTCCGCAACGATTTCCGCGGCCCTCGTCGCAGGCGCCCACGCCGCGGCGGGCGGTGCGGACGCGATCGTCGCCACCGCCCGGGAGGTGCTCGCGACGGCGCCCGACATCGTCGTCGACTATCTCGAGGTGCGCGGTGTCGACCTCGGTCCGGCCCCCGAACGGGGTGACGGGCGCCTGCTGGTCGCGGCCAGGGTGGGAGCCACCCGGCTGATCGACAACGTCGGTGTCGCCGTCGGCACCGGATTCCTCGAACGGGACGTCGATACCCGTACCACCGGCGACGACCAGTTCGCTCGTTAGACCATTAAGGGGCAGTTCATGTTTCGCACGATGATGAAGTCGAAGATCCACCGCGCCACCGTCACGCACGCCGACCTGCACTATGTCGGCTCGGTGACCGTCGACCAGGACCTCATGGACGCCGCCGACCTGCTCGAGGGGGAGCAGGTGTGCATTGTCGACATCGACAACGGCGCCCGCCTTGAGACCTACGTCATCGCGGGAGAGCGCGGGAGCGGCGTCATCGGAATCAACGGTGCGGCAGCACATCTCGTAAATCCGGGTGACCTAGTCATCCTGATCGCCTACGGCGTGATGAACGAGCAGGAATGCCGGGATTACGACCCGCGGGTGGTGTTCGTCGACGCCGACAACCGGCAGGTCGAGCTGGGCTCGGACCCGGCGCACGCACCCGAGGGATCGGGCCTGATCACCCCGCGCATGCTGAGCACCCTCGAGAACACCTCGGCGCTGGTGTAACCGTGCTGCTGGCCGTCGACGTCCGCAACACCACCGTCTCGCTCGGGCTGTTCGCCGGAAGCGGGGAACACGCACGGCTGGAGCAGGACTGGCGCATGCGCACCGATCCGCGGATGACGGCCGACGAGTTGGCGTTGATGCTGCGCGGACTGCTCGGGGCGAAAGTCGAGCAGGTCGTCGGAGTCTCGGCGCTGTCGACGGTGCCGTCGGTGCTGCGCGAGCTGCGGGTGATGCTGTCCCGATACTGGGGTCACGTCCCGCACGTTGTCGTGGAGCCGGGGGTCCGGACCGGGGTGCCGTTGCTGGTCGACAACCCCAAGGAGGTCGGGGCCGACCGGATCGTGAACAGTCTTGCCGCCCACCATCTCTACGGCGGCCCGTGCATCGTCGTCGATTTCGGTGTCGCGACCTGTGTTGATGTCGTGTCCGACAAGGGGGAGTTCCTCGGCGGCGCGATAGCGCCGGGCCTCGAGACGTCCACCGACGCGCTTGCCTCGCACTCGGCCGCGCTGCGCAAGTTCGAGCTGGTGCGACCCCGCGCGGTGGTCGGGAAGAGCAGCGTTGAGTGCATGCAGGCCGGCGCCGTGTTCGGGTTCGCCGGGCTGGTCGACGGACTGGTCCGCCGGGTGCGGGCCGAGCTGCCCGCCTTCGCGGGCGACGACGTGACGGTGATCGCGACCGGGGACAGCGCACCCCTGGTGATGCCGGAATCCGAGACCATCGCCCATCTGGAGCGCGACCTCGCGCTTGAGGGCCTGCGGATCGTGTACGAGCGCAACCAGGCTCGACGGGCGGCGAAGCGTCCGCCCGTGGCGTGACGCGTCACCACGGACGGACCCTTTGCCGATCTCCGGTTCTGTGTCACACTGGTCGACGTGATTGCTCGCATGGCCACCCGGGAGTGTTGTCGAGGCTGACTGCCGCCTCGACTCGTTGAGGCACGTCATTTCGCCTCGGCCGATTTCACCCTCCCGGAGTCACATCCATGTCTGATCTGCATTCCCTGTCTTTCCCATCCCCTCGGATCTCGGTGTCGCCGAGCCGCCTGAAGCCCGCCGACCTGCTGCGGATAACCGACCAGGGCGCAAGCGACGTCCTCGACGGGCGTTACGCCCCGCTGCTCCCCGAGCGCTGGTGGACCACCGAACGCTGGTCCGCCCGACTGCACGCCGACGACGATGTCGATCTTTGGCTGATCAGCTGGGTTCCCGGTGAGGCGACCGAGCTGCACGACCACGCCGGCTCGCTCGGGGCGCTCACCGTCCTCAGTGGAAGTCTCGCCGAATATCGGTGGGGTGGAAGCGAACTCAAGTACCGCACCCTCGATGCCGGGGACCAGGCCTCGTTTCCGCTCGGCTGGGTGCATGACGTCGCGCTGGCACCGGAGGCCGACGCCGACCCGGGACCGCCGACATTGAGCGTGCACGCCTATTCGCCACCACTGACCGCGATGTCCTACTACGAGGTCACCGACCATGGCAGCCTGCGCCGCACCCGCACCGAGCTGACCGATTTCCCGGAAGGACTGTCGGCATGACCATCGACGAGATGCTCGACGACGCCCGCACTCACCTCGACCGCCTGACCGTGTTCGAACTGGCCGAGGCGCATCGGCGCGGCGCGATCGTCGTGGACATCCGGCCGCAGGCCCAGCGCGCACGCGAGGGGACGCTGCCCGGTGCGCTCGCCATCGAACGCAACGTGCTCGAGTGGCGGCTCGACCCGTCCAGCAGCGCGCCCCTCGCCTTGGCCGTCGACCGCGACGTCGAATGGGTGATCGTCTGCTCCGAGGGCTACACCTCCAGCCTCGCCGCGGCGTCGCTGCGCAGGCTTGGCCTGCACCGAGCAACCGACTTGGTCGGCGGGTACCAGGCGATCAAGGCGGCCCGACTGCTCGGCGCGCTGATGGCCGAGCGGCACTGCACCCGGGAACTGGCGGCCGTATCGGCGCACTGACCCCCGGGTCGGCTCCGCCGCCGTGGCCCCGGGTCGGCTCCGCCGCCGTGCGCCCGGGTCGGCTCCGCCGCCGTGCGTGATTCTTACCCCGACCGGGGTAAGAATCACGCACGGTGACGAACCGTTAGTCTTGTCTTCCGTGAGTGACGCACCCGCCCAGCCTGTAGACGACACCCCCGAGCAGCTGCGCATCCGCCGCGAGAAGCGGGAACGGATCCTCGAGCAGGGGCAGGAGGCCTACCCGGTCTCGGTGCCGCGCACCCACGCCCTCGCCGAGATCCGGGCGAAGTACCCCGACCTGGAGCCGGACGCCGCGACCGGCGAGCAGGTCGGCGTCGCTGGCCGGGTGATCTTCGTCCGCAACACCGGCAAGCTGTGCTTCGCGACCCTCCAGGAGGGCGACGGCACCCAGCTGCAGGCAATGCTCAGCCTCGCGAACGTCGGTGTGGACGCGCTCGCGGCGTGGAAGTCCGACGTCGATCTCGGCGACTACGTGTTCGTGCACGGCGAGGTGATCAGCTCGCGTCGCGGTGAACTGTCGGTGATGGCCGATTCCTGGCAGCTCGCCGCCAAGTCGCTGCGTCCGCTCCCGGTCGCGCACAAGGAAATGAACGAGGAATCCCGGGTCCGGCAGCGGTATGTCGACCTGATCGTGCGCCCGGAGGCAAGGGAGATGGCCCGCAAGCGGGTCGCGGTGGTGCGTGAGCTGCGCAACGCGCTCGAACGGCGCGGATTCCTCGAGGTCGAGACCCCGATGCTGCAGACCATCGCGGGCGGGGCCGCCGCGCGTCCGTTCGTCACGCATTCGAATGCGCTCGACATCGACCTCTACCTGCGGATCGCGCCGGAGCTGTTCCTCAAGCGCTGCGTCGTCGGCGGAATCGAAAAGGTCTTCGAGATCAACCGCAATTTCCGCAACGAGGGCATCGACTCGACGCATTCGCCCGAGTTCGCGATGCTCGAGACCTACGAGGCCTACGGCACCTACGACGATTCCGCGACGATGATCCGCGAATTGATCCAGGAGGTCGCGCAGAACGCGCTCGGCACCCAGGTCGTCACCCTCGCAGACGGGACCGAGTACGACCTGAGCGGCGAGTGGAAGACGATGGAAATGTATCCGTCGCTGTCCGCCGCGATCGGGGCATCGGTCACGCCGGACACCACCGTCGACGAATTGCTCGCGCTTGCCGCGAAGGTCGGGCTCGAGGTGCCGAAGGACAAGGGGTACGGCCACGGCAAGCTCGTCGAGGAACTGTGGGAGCACCAGTGTGGTGATCAGCTGAACGAGCCGACCTTCGTCCGCAATTTCCCGGTCGAGACGTCGCCGCTGACCCGGCAGCATCGGAGCCTGCCCGGGGTCACCGAGAAGTGGGACCTGTACGTCCGGGGGTTCGAGCTGGCGACCGGGTACTCGGAACTCGTCGACCCGGTCATCCAGCGGGATCGCTTCGTCGACCAGGCCCGCCTCGCCGCGGCAGGCGACGACGAGGCGATGGCGTTGGACGAGGAGTTCCTCGCGGCGATGGAGCACGGCATGCCCCCGACGACGGGGACCGGGATGGGCATCGACCGGCTGCTGATGGCGTTGACCGGATTGGGTATCCGGGAAACGATCCTGTTCCCAATTGTGCGCCCATCCGCACGCTGATCCATTTCGAATAGATTTGTCGAGCTCGAGCACTCGCAATTCTCGCCCCGGGGGTACACTCGCGGAATCCGGTGCGCGGGGCCCGGAATACGGAATTGTTCGAAGGGAACTCGGGACATGGCAAAGAAGGTCACCGTCACTCTTATCGACGACGTGGATCAGGAATCGACCGCCGACGAAACGGTCGAGTTCGGGCTCGACGGGGTGACCTACGAGATCGATCTCTCCTCGGAGAACGCGGCGCGACTGCGGGATCAGCTCGAGGAATGGGTCGCGCACGCCCGCCGGTCGACCGGCAGGCGGCGTGGAAAGCCCGCTCCAGCGGTAGGAAAGTCGCGGGTCGCTGCCGATCGGGAACAGAGCGCGGCGATCCGTGAGTGGGCACGACGAAATGGTCACCCGGTTTCCGCGCGGGGACGAATCTCCGCAGAAATCACCGAGCTCTACAACAAGGCGAACTGAACCGTCGTCCCTACTCGCACGTTTCGCCTGTCCGCGTCCGGCTGCACTGCTAGCCTGCGCGGACAGGCGAACACGGTGCGAAAATCAGGGGGAATGACGTGCGGGTGCGAAATGTCGTCGCGGCGAGAGTCGGCGCGGTTCTCGTCGGGATTGCGTCCCTGTTCTTCGGCGGCGTCGCGGGCGCGACGCCGCTGCCCGTGCCCTACCAGTTCCTCGCCGGCGTTCCCCTGGAACTCGGCAATCCCGGCGGGTCCGCGCCCGGCTCCAACGACTGGTCGTGCACCCCGACCGCGGAGCACCCGAATCCGGTGGTCCTCGTCCACGGCACCGGCGGAAACCGGCAGACCAACTGGGCAACCTATGCGCCACTCCTCGCCAACGAGGGGTACTGCGTCTACTCGCTGACCTACGGCGCCTACGAGCAGCTGCCCTGGCCGTTGAACGCGATCGGCGGGATGCGGCCGATGGAGGAGAGCGCGGCCGAACTGGGCGCGTTCGTGGACCGGGTGCTGGCGTCGACGGGGGCGGCCAAGGTCGACATCATCGGACACTCCCAGGGCACCTTGATGCCCACCTACTGGGTGAAATATCTCGGCGGCGCCGACAAGGTCGACCGGTACGTGTCCCTCGCACCGCTGTGGAAGGGGGAGGGCGCGTTCGACCTGCCCCGTGCCCTCGCGTCGTACCGCGATCTCGGTGTCGACGCGGCGGGCCCGGTGATGGCACCGTTGTGCGGCGCGTGCGGGCAGTTCCTTGCCGGCTCACGGTTCATGACCCAGCTGCGGGACGGCGGCGTCTACGCCCCCGGCGTCACCTACACGAACATCCTCACCCGGTACGACGAGCTGGTGGTGCCGTACACCAGCGGCTACGAGGAGGGCCCGAACGCGACCAACATCGTCGTCCAGGATCACTGCGCCCAGGATTTCGGCGACCACCTGTCGATCGCGGGCGAACCCGTTGCCGCCGCCCTGGTGCTCAACGCGCTCGATCCGGCGCATCCGCGGCCGGTCCCGTGCGTGTTCGTTCCGCCGGTGGTCGGCTGAGCGTCACCCGAAGGTCAGGACCTCGACGATCGGGCGGCGCGGGGTGTCGTTGAGTGGCGTGGGGCGGGTCGGGATTCCGACCCGCAGCAGCAGCTGCGGCACCTCCGCGCCGGGGATCAGCGTCCGGACGATGTCCCGGCTGCGGTCGATGTCGGTGAGATGGGTCAGCGGGCACGTCGCGAGCCGCTGCACCGTCGCTTCGAGCGCGATCGCGGACAGCGCCCGGCCGCACCGGAGCCACGCGGCGGCGTCGTCGGCGGTGGTGCTCAGGACGAGGACGGTCGATTCGTCGTCGGGGCCGTCGTCGGTGCGGGTCGCGCCGTGCGGATCGGGGAACCTGCGACCGACCGGTACGCGCTGCCGTTCGGTGCGGGTGGCAAGGGCGGCCTCCGGGATGCCGTCACCGTCCCGGATATGGCCCGCCCACCAGCGCAGTTCCGCCTGGTAGGAGGCGTCGTAGCGGCGCGCGGCCAGGCTCGACGCGGTCGCCTCCGCCAGGACGGGGCGGGCGTCGGCGCCCAGGAATGTCACCGTCACCTCCGCGCCTGCCGCGCCGAGCAGGTTCCGCAGCAGCGGGGTGTCGGGCAGCGGGGCGAACGCGGTTCGGTCGGTGCGCCTGCGCCGGATCGCCGCGAGCAGGTCGAAGTCGTGCGACTGTGGCCGGGCGTTGTTGGCGAACCGCATCGCCGCCACCAGTTGCGGGCGGGCGGGGTCGGGAAACAGGTCGATGTGCGTCTGCCAGCGCAGCGCGGTCAACGCGACGGTCAGATGCTGCAATGCGGCGCCGCAGCTGATCATCAGCTGGCGTCCGCGGGGGTCGGCGGCGACCAGCAGCCGGGCCGGGTCTGCGGACAGTTCGAGTCGGCCCGCGTCGTACCGCCACCGCCAGGGCTGGCTGTTGTGCACCGACGGTGCCCGGCACGCCAGGTCGACGGCGGTGCGCACCACCTCGGTGTCGGGAATGAGCGCGTCCATGGCGTTGTCCTCACTGTGCGGTGTGAGGACCAGTGTCGGCCTGGCGAAATCGGGCGACTAGGGCCGTTGGTCCCGACTTGGCCGGACGGATACGAGACCGGTCGGTCTCCCGGTGTTCGCTGTTGGCGTAGCGGCCGGTGGAAACGAAATACCTGGATGCCGCGTTGTCACGGGTAAGCATGCAGACTGTCCCCGTTGTCAATGGGATGGAGGCGGCGCAGGCCGCATCACCGGCCACTACAGTGGGAGGTGCGGCTCGTAAATCCCGCTGGGGATCTACCCATAAAGAACGTGAGGGAGAGCGATGTTCGAGAGGTTCACCGACCGCGCACGGCGCGTTGTTGTCCTGGCCCAGGAAGAGGCCCGGATGCTCAACCACAACTACATCGGCACCGAACACATCCTGCTCGGCCTCATCCACGAGGGCGAGGGTGTTGCGGCGAAGTCGTTGGAGTCGTTGGGCATCTCCCTCGAGGGCGTGCGCAGCCAGGTGGAAGAGATCATCGGTCAGGGCCAGCAGGCCCCGTCCGGTCACATCCCGTTCACCCCGCGCGCCAAGAAGGTGCTGGAGTTGAGCCTGCGCGAGGCGCTGCAGCTCGGCCACAACTACATCGGCACCGAGCACATCCTGCTCGGCCTGATCCGCGAGGGTGAGGGCGTCGCCGCCCAGGTGTTGGTCAAGCTCGGCGCCGACCTGAACCGGGTCCGTCAGCAGGTCATTCAGCTGCTGTCCGGCTACCAGGGCAAGGAGCCGCAGGAGACCAGCGGCGGCCGCGGCGAGGCCGGGACCCCGTCCACCTCCCTGGTCCTCGACCAGTTCGGCCGCAACCTGACGCAGGCCGCGCTCGAGGGCAAGCTCGACCCGGTCATCGGCCGCTCGAAGGAGATCGAGCGGGTGATGCAGGTGCTCAGCAGGCGCACCAAGAACAACCCGGTGTTGATCGGTGAGCCCGGCGTCGGCAAGACCGCCGTCGTCGAGGGTCTCGCGCAGGCGATCGTCAACGGTGAGGTCCCCGAGACCCTCAAGGACAAGCAGCTGTACACGCTCGACCTGGGTTCCCTGGTCGCGGGCAGCCGTTACCGCGGTGACTTCGAGGAGCGCCTGAAGAAGGTCCTCAAGGAGATCAACACCCGCGGCGACATCATTCTGTTCATCGACGAGCTGCACACCCTCGTCGGAGCGGGCGCGGCCGAGGGCGCGATCGACGCGGCGTCGATCCTCAAGCCGAAGCTGGCCCGCGGCGAGCTGCAGACGATCGGCGCGACCACCCTCGACGAGTACCGCAAGTACATCGAGAAGGACGCCGCTCTCGAGCGCCGCTTCCAGCCGGTGCAGGTCGGCGAGCCGACGGTCGAGCACACCATCGAGATCCTCAAGGGCCTGCGCGACCGGTACGAGGCGCACCACCGCGTCTCGATCACCGACGGCGCACTGGTCGCGGCGGCCACCCTCGCGGACCGCTACATCAACGACCGGTTCCTGCCGGACAAGGCGATCGACCTCATCGACGAGGCCGGTGCCCGGATGCGCATCCGCCGGATGACCGCGCCGCCGGACCTGCGCGAGTTCGACGACAAGATCGCCGACGCCCGCAGGGAGAAGGAGTCCGCGATCGACGCGCAGGACTTCGAGAAGGCCGCCAGCCTGCGCGACAAGGAGAAGCAGCTCGTCGCGCAGCGCGCCGAGCGTGAGAAGCAGTGGCGCTCCGGCGACCTGGACGTCATCGCGGAGGTCGACGACGAGCAGATCGCCGAGGTGCTCGGCAACTGGACCGGCATCCCGGTGTTCAAGCTGACCGAGGAGGAGACCACCCGGCTGCTCCGCATGGAGGATGAGCTGCACAAGCGGATCATCGGTCAGGAGGACGCGGTCAAGGCGGTCTCCAAGGCGATCCGGCGTACCCGCGCTGGCCTGAAGGATCCGAAGCGTCCGTCCGGTTCGTTCATCTTCGCCGGTCCGTCCGGCGTCGGTAAGACCGAGCTGTCCAAGGCCCTGGCGAACTTCCTGTTCGGCGACGACGACGCGCTCATCCAGATCGACATGGGCGAGTTCCATGACCGGTTCACCGCGTCGCGACTGTTCGGTGCCCCTCCCGGCTACGTCGGCTACGAGGAGGGCGGCCAGCTCACCGAGAAGGTGCGCCGCAAGCCGTTCTCGGTCGTGCTGTTCGACGAGATCGAGAAGGCCCACCAGGAGATCTACAACACGCTGCTGCAGGTGCTCGAGGACGGCCGCCTCACCGACGGTCAGGGCCGCACGGTCGACTTCAAGAACACCGTGCTGATCTTCACCTCGAACCTGGGCACCGCCGACATCTCGAAGGCGGTCGGGCTTGGCTTCACCTCCGGTAGCGGCAACGAGTCGAACTACGAGCGGATGAAGCTCAAGGTGCACGACGAGCTGAAGAAGCATTTCCGTCCCGAGTTCCTCAACCGCATCGACGACATCATCGTCTTCCACCAGCTGACGCAGGACCAGATCATCCAGATGGTCGACCTGATGATCGGCCGGGTGGAGAAGCAGCTGAAGAACAAGGACATGGACATCGAGCTGACCGAGCGGGCGAAGTCGCTGCTCGCGAAGCGCGGCTTCGATCCGGTGCTCGGTGCGCGGCCGCTGCGTCGCACCATCCAGCGCGAGATCGAGGACCAGCTGTCGGAGAAGATCCTCTTCAACGAGGTCGGCCCCGGTCAGATCGTCCTGGTCGACGTCGAGGGCTGGGACGGCGAGGGCGCGGGCGAGGACGCGAAGTTCACGTTCGCCCCGAGCCCGCGGCCGGTCGCGGTGCCGGACTCGTTGCCGGTCGACATGGCGAAGGCAGGCGAGGCCCCGGCCGAGGGCGGCGGCGCCGAGTAGGTCACGCATGACGAACGCCCCGCGAGCGAAGGCTCGCGGGGCGTTCGTCGTCCCTGTGCCCGGTGGTGGTTGCGGGAGCGTCAGGCGCGGGACGCCCGGTCGAGGCGCTCGGTCGGTCCCCGGTCAGCGTCGATGGACGTCACCAGCTCCCGGACGATTCCGAGCAGCGTCTCGTCGATCCGGGTCCGGGCCGCCGTCAGGGTCTCGGCCGTCAGGTCGTCAATGTCCGTGAGGCCTCACTCGCGCTCGAAGCGCGCGCGGACGGCGAGCATCTTCGCCCGCAACTCGTCCTCGGTGATCACCCCGCGCTCGAGCAGGGTGTGGGCGGTGACGATCGCCGATCTGGCGCGGACCGGGAACCCGACGTAGACCGACTCCCCGAGTGCGTCCTCCGCGTTGCGGCGGTCGAGATTGTCCAGCGCGCCCCGCCAGGACAGGCATTCGCACGTGGCCTGCATGCTCGACTCCCACGGTGACGGCGGGCCGTCCAGCTCGGGCAGGGCCTCCTCGCGCCGAGTTCCCGGGGCGAGGGTGGACAGCAGCACCTGATATCCGGTGCCGCCCATCACGCGCCAACCTCGGTCGGCGACTCGGTGGCGGTCCAGTCCACCTGCGGCAGCGCGACACCGATCATCGTGTCGCGGGTGACGATCGAAGCGAGCTGGTCTTCCGTCCAGCCCTCGGTGCCCTCGGGGCGCATCGGCATCACCATGAACCGTGACTTCTGATTCGAGTCGTGCACCCGGACCTCGACGTCGGCAGGGAAGTGCAGCCCGAACTCGCCGAGCACTTCCCGCGGCCAGCGCACCAGCCGACGCCGGTAGTTGGGGGTGCGATACCAGTCGGGAGACATGCCAAGGACCGGGCGCGGATAGCAGGAGCAGAGGGTGCACACGATGACGTTGTGCACGGTCGGGGTGTTCTCCAGGACGTAGAACCAGGTGTAGTCGCTCGGCGTTCCGGATCCGGTGGGGTCGCGCCAGTCGATGCCGATCTCCGCGCAGGTTTCGGTACCGTCGGCGAGCAGGCGGGCCTTGAACTCCGGATCCGTCCATGCCTTTGCGACCAGACGCGACCCGGCCGCCGGGCCGATCGACTCCGCCCATTCGGAAAACCGGCGATGGTCCTCGTGGGAGAACAGGCCCTTCTCGATGGCGAGTTCGCGGATCGCGGTCTCAAGGACCTCGAACTCGCTGACCTCGGGAGACTCCTGAATCGGTGCGTGCTGGTCGTGGCTGTCGTTCACTGCGACTCCTCCTTGGCGTGCTCGAGCCACCGCTCGGAGCATTCGGTTTCGAGGGTGTCGCCGTCGCATCCGGTGTAGTTCGGCCAGAGCTCGCGTTGCCGGAAGCGGACCACGTAGAACGGCTCGGTGCGGCCGTCGTCGCGGCCCCACGCCTCGTCCTCGGGGATCACCCAGTCGGGACGGTGTTCGACGACGATTCCGGTGTGGCCTCGGGTGTAGGCCTGGGTCCGGGTGTGGAACATGGTCGTTGCGTCGCGGACGGTGACGCGATCGCCGATCTCGAATCTGGTCATGACGGTGCCTCCGCGCGCGCCCCGGTCAGCCTGGCCCGAACCTCGTCCAGCTTTGCCGAGAGTTCATCGGGTGTGACTAGGCCCTTGTTGATCAGCGTCTTTGCGGCGACGGTTGCCCAGCGTGCGTAGTACGGCAACCCGAAGTACAGGGTGGCACCGAGATCGTTCTCGGCCCGCCTGCGCTCCTCGGAGTTCCACACCCCGCGCCAGCCAAGGCATTCGCAGGTGACGTAGGTGTTCATCTCCCACTGCTCCTCGACCTTCTCCAGAAACGGCGTTGGCAGGTCGGGTTGCCCGCCGACGTCGTGCAGGACATGGCGAAGCGTGGCGAACAGGTCGTTGGAGATCGTGTAGGGGGAGTCGAGGGGAGTGCGGAGTGTGGGGGAGATGCGGGTGACCTCGCTCTGGAGGTCGTCGAACGTGCGGGGTGAACTCATGTCGAGTCCTTCGAAAAGATGTGTGCGACAACGCGAAAGGCTCAGTAGGTGATCCGCGCGGCGCGGGTCAGTGGCACGGCAGGCCAAGAAGGTGGCGGCCGTCGTGCATCAGTTCGTGCATGTACATGCCGGTGCGTGAGATCGCGCCCTGGTCGAATCCGACCAGGTACAGGGCGAGAAGTGCGAGGAGAACGATTCCGGCGGCGAGCAGGGCCGCGCCCATCGACTGCGTCGCGCTGCTTGGTGAATGGACTACAGCCATGTTTCCTCCCGGGAACGGCATGATCGTCGCGATTCAACGGGGTTCGGTTGTCGAGGCTACACCGTCCGCGGGCGCGGGCAGGGGGAATCGGGTGGCGGGCGGAGTCGGGGTGGTGTCCACTTGACCGGTGGCCATGAATGTCGATGCTCGGCCCGCGCGCGCCCTGCTCGTGCTGACGGGGCTGATTCTCGTTGCTGCGGTGGCGAATCTGAACCTGGCGGTCGCGAACGTGGCGTTGCCGGATATCGGGCGGGCCTTCGACGCGAGTCAGACCGAGTTGAATCTGATCGCCGTCGGCTACTCGGTGGGACTCGCCGCGTCGGTGCTCTATCTCGGTGCGGTCGGCGACCGCTACGGCCGGAAGCTGATGCTGATTCTCGGGATGACGCTGTCGGTACCGGTGTCGCTGCTGGCCGGGTACGCGCCGAACCCGGAGGTGCTGTTCGCGGCGCGCGTGGCAGGCGGCGTCTGCGCGGGTCTGGCGTATCCGACGACGCTGGCGTTGATCACCGCGTTGTGGTCGGGGCAGGCGCGGACCCGGGCGATCGCCCTGTGGTCGTCGATCGGGGGTGGGCTCACCGCGCTCGGTCCGCTGGTCGCGGGTGCGCTGCTCGAGCGATTCGACTGGGGGTCGGTGTTCCTGGTGACGATCCCGCTCGCGCTGGTGGCGTTGGCGATGACGGTGCTGGTTGTGCCGAGTCACGTCAACGAGTCCACCGATCCGGTCGACCACCTCGGGGGCCTGGTGTCGGTGGTCCTGGTCGCGGCGCTGGTCCTCGGGATCAACTTCGCACCCGTCGACGGGATGGCGGTGACCGCGATCTCCGCGTTGGGGATCGCGCTCGCCGCGGGCATCGCGTTCGTGATCCGGCAGGCACGGGCTCGGAATCCCTTGTACGACTTACACATTGCTCGACGCCGGATCTTCTGGGTCGCTGCGGTCGCGGGAATTATCGTGTTCGGAGCGTTGATGGGGACGATGTACATCAGCCAGCAGTACCTGCAGAACGTGCTCGGTTACTCGACCCTCGCGGCGGGCTCGGCGGCCCTGCCCGCCGCGCTGGTGATGGTTCTGGTGGCCCCCCGATCGGCGCGGCTCGTCGAGTCGCACGGGTCGCGTTTCACCCTGCTTGCCGGGTATGTCGCGATCGTCGCTGGACTGCTGGTGGCCTGGCTGATGTGGGACGAGACGGCGCACTATTGGCGGATCGCGCTCGGCTTCATGCTGCTCGGCGCGGGTGTCGGGCTGGCGGGCACCCCGGCCTCGCATTCGCTGACCGGGTCGGTTCCGGTGTTCCGGGCCGGAATGGCCTCGGGCACGGCCGATCTCCAGCGTGACCTTGGCGGAGCGATCGTGCAGTCCGTTCTCGGGTCCTTACTGACGGCCGGATACTCGGCATCGTTCGCGGCCACGATCGCGGCCACCCCACAGGCATCGGCGGTGAGCGAGCAGACGCAGGCCGCGCTGGAGAAGTCGTTCGCCGGCGCCGTGAACATCGCCGAGCGCTACCCGCAGTACTCGGAATCGATCCTTGCCGCCGCACGAGCGGCGTTCCTTGCCGGTGACGGTCGCGCGTACGCGGCGGCAATCGGAATCGTGCTGCTCGGTGCGGCGCTGGTGTTCCTGATGTACCCGAAGCGAGACTCGGAGCTGGCGCTCCTCGAGCGGTACCGCGCCGAGGATGCGACCGAGCCGATGGCGCGGTCCGGGCGGTGACCGGACCCGTCCGTCGTCCGGCACGACAGGGCGGCGGGGAGGGGGGAGACTGGGACGCATGCCCACTCGTACCGCACGCACCGCATGGAACGGCACTCTCCAGGATGGGTCCGGTCAGACGGAACTGACCAGTTCGGGCCTGGCGACATTCGACGTCTCCTTCCCCACCCGGGCCGCCGACGCCGCGAACGGCGCGACCAGTCCGGAGGAATTGATCGCGGCCGCCCATTCGGCCTGCTACGCGATGCAGTTGTCAGCGCTGATCGGGGAGGCGGGCGGGGTGCCGCAGAGCCTCGAGGTGACCGCGGTGGTGGGCCTCGGCCCCGACGATCCCGGATTCAAGCTGACCGGAATCGCGATCACCGTGCGCGCCGAGGTCGACGGACTCGATGCCGACGGCTTCGCGTCGGTTGCGCAGGCGGCGAAGGAATCATGCCCGGTCAGCAAGGCACTGACCGGCGTCGACATCACATTGGACGCCGCCCTCGTTTGATTCCGTACAAAAGATTGACCCTCGTCACCCGGCGAATTCTCGGTTATCCTGGATTCCGCCGCACTGACAGGTGAATACACCGTGAAGCGCGGAATTCCGTTTGAAATATCGGAATCTCCCTGGAAGTACCTGGCACAGGGTGAATGGCATCCGAAGGTCCAATGGCCGATGCCGTGGGTAGCACTTGTGCCGACGAACTGAGGATCACTCCCCGTGACGAACTCCGCCAAGGCTCCCGCTCGCCGTCTCGCCGCCAAGATCGCCCTGGTCGGCGTCTTGACCGCTCTCCCGGTCGGCGTCGTTGCCGCCCCGGCCGTTGCCACCAATCTCGGCGGCAGCTGCAACATCGACGGAAACGTGAAGGCAGTGAAGGACTGCCCCGCCGCGGAGTAGGCCGATGGTCAAGCCCGGTTCGGGGCGCGTGCAGGAACAAGATGTCGATGGTGGACGTTTCAACCATTCGTGACTCCCGAACCCGTTGACCAGTCCGCAGCCACCACCGTCGTGCTGGAGGTGTGGTCCGACATCGCCTGCCCGTGGTGCTACATCGGCAAGAAGCGCTTCGATACCGCGCTTGCGCTGTTCCCGCACCGCGACCGGGTGCAGGTGGTGTGGCGGTCGTACCTGCTGTCCCCGGACACCCCGGTCGGTCTGCGGCGCCCCGAGGTCGACGCCCTCGTCGAGATGAAGGGCATGCCCGCCGCCCAGGTGAAGCAGATGTTCGCGCACGTCGCGAGCACCGCGGCCGCGGACGGCCTGGTCATGGACTTCGACACCGTCATCGCCGCCAACACCGTCGACGCGCACCGGCTGATTCACTGGGCAGGGGAGCGTGGCGAGGACCTGATGTCCGCGCTGTTCCGCGCCCATTTCGAGCAGGGCCGGGTCGTCGACGACCGGGACGAACTGGTTGCGATCGCCGCCGAGGTCGGACTCGACGCGGGCGCCGCGCGGGCGGCACTGGACGCCGACGCCGAGGCGGATCGTGTCCGAGACGACGTTGAGCAGGCCCGCGCGCTCGGCGTCACCGGGGTCCCGTTCTTCGTCGCCAACCGTGCAATCGGCGTCTCGGGTGCGCAGCCCGTCGAGGTGTTCACCCAGTTGCTGGAGCGGGCGTACGCCGACGCCAACCCGATCGTCACCCTCGCAGGCGCGTCGGACGCCGACGGCTCCTGCACCGACGGCTCCTGCGCCGTCTGACCCCACCCGCGGGTTCCCTAATGTCACATTCGGGATCGTGAGGTGACCGAATGTGACATTAGGGAGCGTTGGGTACCGGGGGTCGGGCTAGCTGGCGACGGCGGGCGCGCTCTGCGCACGGGCGGCGCGCTCGGTGAGAAACGCGAAACCGAGGCCGAGTGCCAGCCACAGCGTTGCCTGGATCGCCAGCGACGAGACCCGGAACTCCCACAGCAGGGTTGCCGGGAAGTCCTCCCCGACCTCGTTGACCCCGGGCATCAGCACATAGCCGACCGCGACGATCGCGAGGAAGGCCAGGGACGGCGCCCCGACCTGCACGGACAGGTAACCGGTCGACGCGACGAGCCGGGCCACGTACGCGGCGACACCGACCGCAACCAGTCCGAGGACCACCGTCGCCAGCCACAGCCAGGTGCGCTGATTGATCGTGTCGGGGTCGCCGACCGCGGGCGGGTTCGCCGGGTACTTGAAGAACGGCACCGCCTCGATCGCCAGCCAACCGGCCCCGGCCAACGCCAGTGCGAGCGCCGGACCGGACATGGCGGTGACCCGCCGCGCGTAATGCGCGACGACGGCGAAGATCGCGCCGAGCGCGAGGCCGGCGAGCGTGGTCGCGAGAAACAGGCCGATGCGCTGGCCGTCGCGGCTGACCAGGGCATCCTCCCCGTGCGAGTGCCCCTCCTCGGCTGTCGCCCCGCCGTGCGCGCCCGCGTCGGTTGCGTGGTCCTCCGCCGGGGCGGCGGACTCCTCGATCGCGATGGCCGCATCGATGTGCGGTTCGCCGATCACGAAGGCGACGGCGCCGGCAAGCAGGCCCGCGACGAGGCCCGCGAGCAGGCCGCGGATGAGGAGTTTCGTGAAGTTCTCGGTCAGTGGCACGGCAGGCCCAGCAGGTGGCGACCGTCATGCATCAGTTCGTGCATGTACATGCCGGTGCGCGAGACCGCGCCCTGGTCGAACCCGACCAGGTACAGGGTCAGCATCGCGAGCAGGACGACACCCGCGATGATCAACGCGACACCGACCGATTCGGTCGACGTGCTGGGGGTGTGAACGACAGCCATAGGTTCCTCCTGGGATAAACGCGTCCCGCAAAGTCCATGCGATGGCGGCGGGGTCTGGCTGTCGAGGCAGTGCCTCGATCACAGTGGCGCGACCGCTCCGGAGTTGCACCGGAATTCCCGTCCGACATCGCTATTACTGGCGCACTGTCGCACCGAGGCGCCCGCCGTGTCAATTGGGACGAATCCCCCGCCCGCGGTACGGAACCGGCCGTGCCGCGGGCGAATCCGGTCAGGATGTCGCCGATCGTGGCTGCGACCACCGCGTGCCTGCCGCGCAAAATACCGGGCAGGCACGCGCAGGACCGTTGTGGTCAGTCCTGCTTCGCCGCGACGTCGAGCACGACCTCGAACTCGAGCAGCGAGGCGCCGGTCGCGACCGGCTTCTTCGCCTCACCCGCGTGCGCGGCGCGGGCGTCGCCGTCCCGCCACGCGGCGAAGGCGTCCTCCGATTCCCATTGCGTCACCACGAAGTAGCGGGTCTCCCCGCCGGTTGGGCGCAGCAACTGGAAGCCGAGAAACCCGGGGGAGTTCTCAACGGTTCCGGCGCGCTGCGCGAAGCGCTTCTCGAGTTCGGGACCGGCGCCCTCGGGCACCTCGATTGCGTTGATCTTCACCACTGCCATGGCCGAGAGGGTACTCCCGATTCCTGCGAAGACCGCGACCTCACTCGGCGGTGGCGGCGCCGTCGCCGAGATGCTCGGTCAGCACGGCCATCTGGGTCCTGCCCGCATCGGCGTGCACCGCGCGTCCGGTGTCGGTCACGTCGACGAAGACGCCGCGACGGTCCGATTCGCACAGTGATCGCGCCACCAGGCCCGCCTTCTCGAGGCGGGCAACGCTGCGGGAGAGCGCGCTCGGGCTGAGGTACATGTCGGCGGCCAGTTCCTGCATGCGGGGATGCCTGCAGGTGACCGACACCAGCCGGTCCAGCGTCTCGAAGTCGCTCATGCTCAGCCCGTGTGCGCTCTGCATCCGCCGGTCGAGCTCGCACGCGATGCCGTTGTACCGGCTGAGCAGGGCGCGCCAACTCTCGCGCAGCTCCGCTTCTGAGGTCATGGCCGCATCATAGTGCGGCCCACAGATCAGTGCAAGGAAAATAAATGCAAAGAGAATTTATGCTTGTGCATTGATTGCACATGCATCTAGTCTGGCTGGCGTGACTTTCACCGAAACCGCCCCGAACCCAACGACATCGGATTCCTCAGTCCCGCAGCAGGGTTGGACCGGCCGGCTGTGGGGGATCCTCGCGGTGCTCTGCGTCGTGATGTTCCTGGACGGACTCGACGTCTCGATGGTCGGCGTCGCGCTCCCGTCCATCGGCACCGAACTCGGCCTCGACACGACCTCCCTGCAGTGGATCATCAACGGCTATGTGCTCGGCTTCGGCGGCCTGCTGCTGCTCGGTGGGCGCACCGCCGACCTGCTCGGCCGTCGCCGGGTCTTCCTCGCCGCACTGGCCGTCTTCGCGGTCGCCTCGTTGATCGGCGGCCTCGTCGACAACGGAACCCTGCTCATCGTCACGCGCTTCGTGAAGGGCCTCGCCGCGGCGTTCACCGCCCCGACCGCGATGTCCATCCTGACCACCACCTTCAGGGAGGGGCCTGCCCGCAACCGGGCGCTATCGATCTTCTCGGTGTTCGGTGCCAGCGGCTACTCGTCCGGCCTGATCCTCGGGGGGCTGCTCACCAGCGCGGGCTGGCGCTGGACATTCCTCATGCCGGTGCCGTTCGCGGCCGCGGCCCTCGCGTCGGCGTGGGTGCTGATCCCACGGGACCGACCCGCCGACAGCGGTGGTCACGACCTCGGTGGGGCGATCACCCTCGTCGCGGGCATGATGCTGGCCGTCTACACCGTCGTCTCCGCCCCGTCGCGGGGCTGGGCGGATCCGCTCACCCTTGGATCGTTCGCGCTCGCCGCCGTCCTGCTCGCGTCGTTCTTCCTGGTCGAGAACCGGGTGGCGCACCCGCTGGTGCGGCTGAGCATCCTTCGGGTCGGCACCATCGTGCGCGCCAATCTCAGCATCGTTGCGCTGTTCGGTTCCTACCTGAGCTTCCAGTTCATGATGACGATTTTCCTGCAGTCGGTCCTCGGCTGGTCGCCGTTGAAGATGGCGCTGGCGCTGCTCCCGACCGGATTGATCGTCGCCGTAGCCTCACCGTTCGTCGGACGGCCGATCGACCGGTTCGGCACCTCGCCGATGATCCTGGCGGCGCTTGCCTCGCTCAGCCTCGGCTACCTGTGGTTCCTGTTCGTCGGCAACGATCAGCCGTCGTACGTGGTGGCCATCCTGCCCGCGGCGATCCTGCTCGGCGTCGGGTTCGCGCTCGGCTTCACCTCGATCATGGCGCAGGCCACCGCCGGGGTGGACGACGCGGAGCAGGGGCTGGCGTCGGGGCTGGTGCAGACCTCCGCCCAGGTCGGGGCCGCCCTCGTGCTGGCATTGACCACGGCGCTGGTCACGGCAGGCTCGCACACCGCCGAGGCGGCGGGCGCGGGCTTCGCGCAGTTCCGTCCAGGCCTCGTCCTGGTGACCGGGGTGGCGCTGGTCGGCCTCGCGATCACCGCCGCGCCGCTGATCCGGCGCCGTCGGTACACCGCGGTTCCCGCCCCCCGGCGGGACTGATCCGGGAGACTGCGCAACTGCGGCACGGTACCGGGCTAGCCTCGGTGCCGTGCTGCATGACGAGGGTGGGACGGGCCGACCGATTCTGTTGCTCCACGGGCTGATGGGCAGTGCCCGCACCTGGCGCCGACACGTGCCGTGGCTGCGCGAGCACGGGCACGTGTACACCTTCGACGCGGCGGGCCACGGCCGACCGGCACCCCCACGGTTGACCACCGAGGCGTTCGTCGACGACCTCACCGCCGCGCTCGCGCCGCTCGAGGAGCAGATCACCGTGATCGGCCACTCGATGGGCGGGCTGCACGGCTGGTGCTTCGCCGCCGCCAACCCCGACCGGGTGCGCGCCCTGGTTGTCGAGGACATGGCGCCGGACTTCCGTGGCCGTACCGCAGCGGACTGGGCGGCAATGATCGGTGCCTGGCCGACGCCGTTCCGCGACGAGCAGCACATGGTCGACTTCTTCGGACCCGTTGCCGCGCAGTACTTCATGGATTCGTTCGAGCGCCGGGAGGACGGATTTCACCTGCACGGTGAGGTGCCGGTGTGGCGCGACATCTCGGAGGAGTGGGGTACCCGCGACTTCTGGGCGCCGTGGTCGGCGGTGCGGGCGCCCGCACTGCTCCTGGAGGGGGAGTACACCATCACCCCGCCCGGTCAGATGCGCGCGATGGCCGAGACGGAACGGGGATCGACGACGCGATACGAACTGGTCGCGGGCGCCGGGCATCTGGTGCACGACGACCGGCCTGCCGAGTTTCGCGCTGCGGTGGAAGCGTTTCTGGACGGGTTGCCTGGTCACGTCCCCGCTCGGTGACCGTCACCCGCCAGGGTCGCCCGGGTGGCACCCGCGGCGAAGGCGCGCTCGAAGCCTGCCGCGCCAAGCGCGCTCGTCGCCGCGGCCGTGATCCGGTCGACGTCGCCACGCTCGCCCCCGGGCAGCGGTGCACCGACCGAGTCGCGAGCGGCCGCCGCGGCGCCGAGCAGTCGGGCGGCCGCCGCAGGCCACCCCGCCAGCACCTCGGCCCCGGCAAGGCCCTCCATTGCCAGGGCCGCAGCCCGGGGGTCGCCGAGGCGCAGCGCAGCGGCGTGCCCCTCCTCGTGCAGTGCGCGTGCGTGGTCGGCGTCGCCGCGCAGCTCGGCGAGGAAGCCGAGTTCGGCAAGCATGAGCGTGGTGATCGGACCGAAGTCGCTGCGCCTGCCCCAGTCGAGCATCGACCGGAGTCGGGGTTCCGCCTCCTCGAGGCGTCCGGCTCGGCGGTCCGTCAGTCCGAGCCCGATCTCGGCGGACACCTCCCCGTTCCGGTACCCGTGTTCCCGTGCAAGGCGCCGTGACCGCTCGTGCAGTTCGCGGGACGCGGCGAGATCACCGGTCAGGAGCGAGATTCGGGCCAGGCCGCACAGTCGATCGGTCACCTCGCGCCACAGGCCGAGCTCCCGAGCCACCCGGAGACCGTCGGCGTGCAGGCCCCGCGCGCGGGCGTAGTCGCCGGTGACTTCCGCGACAGTGGCGAGCGGGTAGGCAGCCTGGGCCTGACCCCAACGGTCGCCGAGCTCCCGGAAGATCGACATGGCCCGCTCGCCGTCGCGGGCGGTCGCGGCCAGTGCGTCCGGTCCGGTGTGGCACTGGGCCCGCGTGCACAGGGCCGCGCCCGTCGCCCACGGGTCGTCCTCCGCGCTCAGCCGGGCCAGCGCCAGGTCCGCCCATGCACGCCCGCCCACCACGTCGACGGCCCCGTATCTCGCGTACGCGAGGAACCAGGTGGCGCGGCCCCGGCCGGGGAACTCGCCGCCTGCCGGTGGCAGTGTTGGCTCGGTGCCGCGGTCGCCGGACCCGTCTGGTGTGTCACCAAGAATTCGAATTCCGCTGTGCCAGTGGGCGGCTCGGATGGCGATCGGATTCTCCGGGTCACCGGCGTTCCGCAGCGCCTCGCCGAGCCAGCGGTCGGCCTCGGTGAACCTGCCACGCAGCACCCAATACCAGGTCAGCGCGTCGGCCAGCCGCAGCCCGAGATCCGGGTGGTCGGCGCAGCCGACGGTCACAGCGCCGCGCAGATTCGCGCCTTCCGCGTCCAGCCGGGCCAGCCAGGCCGGCTGCGACTCTCGATGCAGGTGTGGCCGGGCGGTCTCGGCCAGTTCCGTGAAATGCAGGCAGTGCCGCCCGAGCGTCGCGTCGCGTTCCCCGGATTCGGCCAGCCGGTCGGCGGCGTAGACGCGGATCGACTCCAGGAGTCGGTATCTCGGTCCGTCCGGTGTCTCGGCAACGGACACCAGCGAACGGTCGACCAGACCGGAGATCAGGTCGAGCACATCGGACGCGTCGATGCCCGCATCCGAGCACACCACCTCGGCGGATTCGAGCGTGCAGCCGTCCGCGAAGACGGCAAGCCGATGGAACAGGGTGCGCTCGGCGGCGGTGAGCAGGGAACTGCTCCAGTCGATCATCGCGCGCAGGGTCTGTTGCCGCGGGGGCGCATCCCGGTAGCCGGAGGTCAGCAGCCCGAAACGGTCCTCGAGCCGCTCGAGCAGGCGGGCCACGCCGAGCACCCGGACGCGAGGTGCGGCCAGTTCCAGCGCGAGGGGGATCCCGTCGAGTCGCGCGCAGATCGCGGCCACCGCCGCGGCATTGTCCGGTGTCAGCGCGAAGCCGGGTGCCGACGCGGCGGCGCGGGAGACGAACAGTTGCACCGCGGCCGACTCCGCAATCGGCTCGTCGCCACGGGGGAGTCCCAACGGTTCCACGGCGAACAGTCTTTCGCCGCCGATCGCCAGCGGGGCCTGGCTGGTGGCGAGGATCCGCAGGCCGGGGGCGGCGGCGAGCAGGTGGCCCGCGACGAGGCCGACGGCGGCAACCAGGTGTTCGCAGTTGTCGATCACCAGCAGCGCCCGCCGGGTGCGGAGGACCTCGGTCAGGCGCTGGAGGTCGGTGCCGGTGTCGGGCGCGGGGAGGTCCGGAGTGGGGAGGTGCTCGCGGATGCCGAGCGCCGCCAGTGCCGCATCGGCGATGATCGAGGTGCCCGACTCCGGTGCGGGTGTCAGTGCTGCCAGCTCCACTAGCCAGGTGCCGTCCGGGCTCGAATCCCTCAGCTGCCGAGCGACTTCCACGGCGAGGCGGGTCTTGCCGACGCCGCCGGGGCCGGTGAGGGTGACCAATCGCGAGTCGTCGAGCGCGGCGCGAATGCCTGCCACCGCCGGAGCCCGCCCGACGAGGGCGGCGACCGGTACCGGCAGGTTGCCCCGCGGCGGGGGACCGCTCGCGTGGGCCCGCAGCACGCTGGGGTCGCCGCGCAGGATCGCGGTGTGCAGGGCAACGAGTTCCGGGTCGGGATCCAGGCCGAGGTCCTCCGCGAGGAGCGCACGCAGCCGCGCGAAACTCGCGAGCGCCTCCGGCTGCCGACCGGCCCGAGACAACGCCCGCATGTGGGCCCCGCGCAACCGGTTTCGGAGGGGGTTGCGGTCCACCAGGTCCGCCAGTTCGGCGACGAGCGTCGCGTGCTCGCCGAGTTCGAGGCGGGCCTCGGCCCGATCCTCAAGCGCGGTGAGCCGGGCCTCGTCGAGTCGGGCGGCGACGCCCCGGGCGAACGGACGGTCGGCGTGGTCGGCGAACGCCGGACCGCGCCAGAGTCCGAGGGCCTGATCGAGCAGGGCGATGCGCTCCCGAGGATCCGGCGCGGTCCGTGCCAGCGTCGTCAACCGGTCGAACTGGGCCGCGTCCACCGCATCGCCGTCGACCCTGAGCAGGTAGCCCGACGCCTCGAGCGCGACCGACTCCCGTCCCCCCGGCTCGGCCTCCCCGAACGCTCGGCGCAGCAGCGAAACCTTGGCCTGCAGGGTGTTCGGTGCGCTCGCCGGCGGCTCGTCACCCCACAGTGCCTCGATCAGTCGATCCGTGGACACCGGCCTGCCCGGCCGCACCAGCAGCGCGGCGAGCAGCGTGCGGACCTTGGGTTCGGTGATCGCGATCGGCTCGCCGCGCGCGGCCTCGACGCGTAGTGGGCCGAGGACTCCGAACCGCATGCCGCAACGGTAGTGCAGATCACCGACATCGCAGGGGGCGTCAGCGGACCGCAAGCGATACGCAAGGGGGTCCGTGCAGGCTCGGATCCGTCAGCAGCACACCGCCGCAGGAGAAAAGGGAAGGGCACACAATGAGCAGCAGCGCGAACGTCCCGGTCACCGTGATCGGACTCGGGCCGATGGGGCAGGCCATGGCCGGCGCGTACCTCGACAGGGGGCACCCGGTGACCGTGTGGAACCGGACGGCGAGCCGCGCGGACAACCTGGTCGCGAGGGGCGCGAGTCGAGCCCCGACACCCACCGAGGCCGTGCGGGCGAGTGAACTGGTGATCCTGAGCCTGACCGACTACGGCGCGATGTACGACATCCTCGACACGGTCGGGGACGCACTGGCCGGGCGGGTGGTGGTCAACCTCAGCTCCGACACCCCCGAGGCGACCCGGGTCGCGAGCGGGTGGCTCGCCGATCGGGGCGCCGACCTCCTGGTCGGCGGGGTGATGGTGCCCGCCCCGATGGTCGGGGGAGACGGCGCCTACGTCTTCTACAGCGGCTCCGCGGCAACCATGGACGCGCACCGGCAGACCCTCGCCGCAATCGGCCGACCCGATTATCGCGGTGCGGACCCGGCGCTCGCGCAGCTCTGGTACCAGGCGCAGCTGGAGGTGTTCCTGACCGCGCTGTCGAGCTTCGCGCACGCCGCCGCGCTCGTCGGCTCGGCCGGGGTGACCGCCACCGAACTCGTGCCCTATTCCGCGGAGACGTTCGCGTTGGCCGCGTCGATGCTGTCGGAGTCCGCGACCCGGTTCGACGTCGGCGACCATCGCGACGACGGTGCCAACGTCGCCATGATGGCGGCGACCGCCGACCACATCGTCGGCGCCAGCCGCGCCGCTGGCATCGATCTCGCGCTGCCGCTCGCGGTGCAGGAGCACTACGAGCGGGCCGTTGCGGCGGGGCACGGCCGGGACAGCTGGACCAGCCTGTTCGAGGTGATCCGCAAGCCGGGCGACCGCTGACCGAGGCGCACCGCCGCCCGGCCCCCGGGCTCGTCAGTGCTCGGGGCCGCCCTCGCCTGCCAGTGCGAACAACCCGTCCTCGGTCTGTTCGATCAGCCCGTCCACCAACAGCGACCCCAGCGCGCGGTCCCGCTGGGTCGGGTCGGCGTGCCACACCAGATCCAGACGGGCGCGTTCGACGGGGACGTGACTCTCGCGCAGCACGCCGAGCAGCAGGCCGCGCACCTGCCGGTCGGTGCCCGCGAACCGCTGCACCTTCCGCGGCGGGCCGGTGTGCGCGGGGCGGCCCGCGGCCACCCAGGCGCAGTCCGTCAGCGGACACCGGTCGCAGTCCGGGGTGCGGGCGGTGCACACCGTCGCACCGAGCTCCATCAACGCGGCGGAGAACACCGCGGCGCGGGCGCGGGTGCGGGGTAGCAGCGCCTCGGTGTCGGCGAGGTCCCTGCGGGTGGACGGATTCCCCGGTTCGGCGGACCCGTGCACCGCGCGGGCGACGACCCGTCGAACATTGGTGTCCACCACCGGAACTCGTTGACCGTAGGCGAAGCAGGCGACGGCCCGGGCGGTGTAGTCGCCGATGCCGGGCAGGGTGAGTAGCACCTGCACGTCGGCCGGGACCGCGTCGTCGTGGTCGGCGGCGAGGACGCCCGCGCACTCGTGCAGCCGCAGCGCCCGGCGCGGATAACCGAGCCGACCCCAGGCGCGCAGCACCTCGCCCTGGCTGGACGCGGCCATCGCTGACGGCACCGGCCAGCGCTGCACCCACTGCTCCCAGATCGGGGCAACCCGGGCCACCGGCGTCTGCTGCAGCATGATCTCGCTCATCAGGATGTGCCAGGCGGTCACGTCGTCGCGCCGCCAGGGCAGGTCACGGGCCGCACGCTCGTACCAGCCGATCAGCGCGGAGGAATTCACCGGAACGTCACACCTGTCCTTCGTCGATTCACCAGGTCGCCGCCATGTCCGATTCGGGGCCGGGTGCACAATGGCAGACATGCCGAATTCGAACCCCATTTCAGCCTGGAAGGCCCTCAAGCAGGGTAACGAGCGGTTCGTCAGCGACACCTCGCTGCACCCCAGTCAGGGCATCGCCGACCGGGCGAAGCTCGTGAACTCGCAGCATCCGACCGCAGTGCTGTTCGGATGCGGAGATTCGCGGGTCGCCGCGGAGATCATCTTCGACCAGGGACTCGGCGACATGTTCGTCGTGCGCACCGCCGGACATGTCATCGATAGCTCAGTTCTCGGTTCCATCGAGTATGCCGTCGACATCCTCAACGTGCCGCTGATCGTGGTGTTGGGCCACGACAGCTGCGGCGCGGTCGCCGCCACCCTCAAGGCCCTCGACAACGGCGAGGTGCCCGGCGGATTCATCCGGAGCATCGTCGAACGGGTCGCGCCGTCGATCCTGGTCGGGCGCAACGAGGGGCTGTCCACCATCGACGAGCTCGAAGGCAGGCATGTCGTCGAGACCGGTCATCTGCTGATGGAGCGGTCTCGGATCATCGCGGAGAGGGTCGAGAACGGCACCTGCGCGATCGTCGGCGTCACGTACACCCTCTCCGACGGCGGCATCAAGCTGCGCGGTTCGGTCGGGGAGATCGGGGAGGTCGTCGACGAGAAGGACGCCCTCTAGCGCCGGTCGGTGCGACACGCCGGACCTGGTGGCTGGTACCAATACCACGGGCACTTACCGTGGTAGCCGTGATGGAACCGTCCGGGCCGCTGCCCTCCGAGATCTACTGGCGACGTCGCTGGCTTGCCATCGGTGCAGCGGTCGTCGCGCTGGTCCTGCTGATCTGGATCGTCACCGCCCTCCGCGGCGGTGGCGACGACGATCCGACCGCCGAGGCGGCGGCCGCGAGCTCGTCCCTGACGTCGACGACCGCCGCCTCGGACACCACGTCCGCCACCGAGTCCGGTGCCGCGGACGGCGGCGAGTCGACGACCGAATCGGGCGACGACGCCCCGTCGGGCACCGCTGCCGCTGCACCGGCGGGTCAGTGTGCCGACAGCTCCCTCGCCATCAAGGTCAGCGCGGACAAGGCGACCTACCAGGCCGGGGAGGAACCCGAGTTCGGGATCGTCGTCACCAACATCGGCAACGCGTCGTGCGACCGGGATCTCGGCGCGGGCATGCAGCAGGTCCTCGTGTACAGCCTGGACGGCCAGCAGCGACTGTGGTCGAACAACGACTGCTACCCGAACTCGACCCCCGACGTGCGGACCCTCAAGCCGGGCGAGCAGGCCGCGTTCACGGTCAAGTGGTCCGGCTCGACGTCCGAGCCGGGGTGCGCGGCGCCCCGGACCCCGGTCGGCGCCGGCGCGTACTCCGTCGTCGGCCAGCTGGGGAACCTGCGTAGCTCCCCGGAGCCGTTCAACCTGAGCTGAGCTCCCGCCCGTCGGCCCCGCCCGTCCGCCGAGTGAACGGAACCGTTCAGTCGATCTAATCGAGTGAACGGAAGCGTTCAGTCGAACGGTCCCGCGATCGAGGTTTCGGCGAGCCGGGACAGGCCCTCCCTGATATGGCGGGCCCACAGGCCGCCGATCCCGTCGACCGACTGCAGGTCGGCGGCCGTCGCGGCCAGCAGGCCCTGCAGCGTCCCGAACGACGCGACCAGCCGGTGCACCTGGTGGAACTGCAGCCGCGGCACCCGCGCCAGCACCCGGTAGCCGCGGGGGCTCATCGGTGCGTCGAGGGCCTCGATCGTCGCCGGGTATCCGAATGCCCGTGCCAGGGTGGTCAGGTCCAGCAGGTCCGCGTCGGTGAGCTCGTCCAGCGCGGCGAGGGCACGCTCGACCGCCTCGGTGGATGGTTGGCCGGTGCCCGCCAGGTAGTCGCGCGCCACCAGCTGCCTGGCCACATCGTTGTCCCCGACGAGTTCCTCGAGTTGCAGCGCAAGTTGCCTGCCGTCGGTGCCGAGTTCGAGCACGTCGCGTTCGATTTCCACCGACACCCGACGCACCATCTCCAGCCGCTGTGACACGGTCAGCGCGTCGCGGAGGGTGACGAAGTCCTCGATCTCGACGACCGAGAGGGCGTTGGTGACCTCGGTGAGGCGCGACTTGTACCGCTCCAGGGTGGCGACCGCCTGGTTCGCGCGGGACAGGATCGTCGGCGACCCCTCCAGCACGTGCCGGACGCCGCCGACATACACCGAGACGATGCTCATCGACTGGCTCACCGACACCACCGGGTACCCGGTCTGGATCGCGGTCCGCTCCGCTGCCCGGTGCCGGGTGCCGGACTCGACGGTGGGGATCTTGTAGTCCGGGACGAGCTGCACGTTCGCGCGGACGATCCGGGTGCCATCGGTGGACAGCACGACGGCACCGTCCATCTTCGACAGTTCCCGCAGCCGGGTCGGGGCGAACTCCACGTCGAGTTCGAACCCGCCATCGCAGAGTTCCTCGATCTGCGGGTCGTAGCCGAGCACGATCAGCGCACCGGTGCGTCCGCGCAGAATGCGTTCGAGCCCGTCCCGCAGTTCCGTCCCCGGCGCCAGCCTCGCGATCGTCTCGCGAAGCGTGGCCGCGGTGACCTCCATCGCCGTCCCCCTTGCCTCGCCGTCGCCGAGTGGCGCGTGCCGGTGCGCGGGAGGCCCTCGTCCCGCGCAACTGTGTCGCGACTAGATTACCGAGACATGAGCGGTACCTGGACGTTGCCTGATGATCTCGAGATTCCCACCCGACCGGACTTCTTCCCGGAGCCCGGCGGAGCACTGCCCCAGCACTGGGCGAAGTGCTTTGGGTGCGGTGACGACCAGCCCACCGGACTCGTCATGCACTTCACCGCGACCGAGGGCATCGAGGTGGTCGGCAGGCTGACCGTCGCGTCCCGCTACCAGGGCGGCCCCGGCGTGATCCACGGCGGGATCCTGACGACCGCGTTCGACGAGACGCAGGGCATGGCGTGCATGGTGCTCGGCGTGCCGGTGGTGACCGGGCACCTGCAGATCGACTTCGCCCGCCCGATCCCGCTCGGGTCGGTGCTCGAGTTCCGAGCCCGGATCGACGGTCTCGTCCGGCGGAAGGCGTACACCAGTTCCGAGGTCCGGATCGTGGAGGGGCCCGCGGCGAGCGACGAGGTGGCCGCGACGTCGCGGGGCCTGTTCCTCACCATCAAGCCCGAGCACTTCACGCCGATGGCCGAGTTCGTCGACGGGGAGCCCACCGCACCGAGCTTCGGCAATTCGACGCTGTAGGGCCTGCCTCCTAGACCACCTCCATCCGGCGCGGCACCGCGCGCAGCGCCTCCCTGATGGTCGCGACCTCGTCGACCCGCATGCCCTTCGGATGCGGGCCGGAGTCGCGCGGCACCACGGCATGGGTGAAGCCGAGGCGTTTGGCCTCGGCGAGTCTGCGTCCGACGGCGGTGACCCGGCGGACCTCGCCTGCCAGCCCGACCTCGCCGAGCACCACGAGCCCGGACGGCAGCGGCTTGTCACGGTCGGCGGACACGATGGCCAGCGCCAACGCCAGGTCGGCGGACGGTTCGGTCAACCGCATCCCGCCGACGGTGGCGGCGTACACCTCCTTGTCGTGGGTGCGGATGCTCGCGTGCTTGGCGAGGACCGCGAGGACCATCGCGACCCGGGCGGCGTCCATGCCGCTCACCGCGCGGCGCGGTGACGGGTTCTGCGTCGGGACGACCAGCCCCTGCACCTCCCCGAGGAGGGCGCGTTTGCCGTCCATCGCGACGGTCACCGCGGTGCCGGGGGCGGTGTCGTCGCGGTGGTGGAGGAACAGCCCGGACGGGTCGGTGACGCATTCGATGCCGTCCTCGTGCAGTTCGAAGCAGCCGACCTCGTCGGCGGACCCGAACCGGTTCTTGACCCCGCGGAGCATTCGCAGCGTCGAATGCTTGTCGCCCTCGAAGTGCAGCACCACGTCCACCAGGTGTTCGAGGGCGCGGGGGCCCGCGACGGCGCCGTCCTTGGTGACGTGCCCGATGAGCAGCACCGGGATGCCGCTGGTCTTGGCGAGGGTGGTCAGGGCCGCGGTGATCGCGCGGACCTGCGTCACCCCGCCGGTGACGCCGTCGACGTCGGCGGCAAGCATCGTCTGCACCGAGTCGACGATCAGCAGGGTCGGCTTCACCTGCTCGACGTGCCCGAACACGGTCGCGAGATCCGATTCGGCCGCCAGGTACACCCGGTCGTGGACCGCGCCGGTGCGGTCGGCGCGCAGACGCACCTGGCCTGCCGATTCCTCGCCCGTCACGTAGAGGGACCGGTCGTCGGGGCCGCGGCGCGCCCAACGGTGCACCACCTCCAGCAGCAGCGTCGACTTCCCGACACCGGGCTCGCCGGCGAGCAGCACCACCGACCCCGGCACGATCCCGCCGCCCAGCACCCGGTCGAGTTCGGGCACGCCGGTCGGTTTGGCCCGGCTGACGGTGGCACTGACCTGAGTCAGGGGGGTCGCGGGCGAGGTGGGCGTCAGCCCGGTGCCCGCACGGGCGGCGCTGGCACCGGGTCGATTGGCGACGGCGGTGAGGACGGGCGCGGCCTCCTCGACGGACCCCCACTCGCCGCATTCCGGGCAGCGGCCGACCCACTTCGCGACGGCGTACTGGCAGGCGGTGCAGCGGTAGCTGGTCTTCGGTTTGGCCACGCCGGTGAGCCTAGGACCCGGCACCGACATTTAGCCTGACGGTGGGTCCGCGGGCGGGTTCGGTCAGGAGACCGTCGCGGACCGGTGCTTCGCGGCGAGGGCCCGGTATCCCTCCGCGTTGTGCCCGATGTGCGCGACCTCCTCGTCGGTGAGTTGGCGCCGCACCTTCGCGGGCACCCCGGCGACCAGCGACCGGTCCGGGATCTCGGTGCCCTCGAGGACCACCGCGCCCGCCGCGACGAGGCAGTGCGCGCCGAGGCGGGCACCGTTGAGGACGACGGCGCCCATCCCAATCAGCGTGGCGTCGCCGATGGTGCAGCCGTGCAGGACCGCGTTGTGCCCGACGCTGACGTTCGCGCCGACCGTGAGCGGCAGCCCGGGATCGGCGTGCAGCGTGACGTTGTCCTGGATGTTGCTTCCGGTGCCGACCGTGATCGATTCGGCGTCGCCGCGCGCGACCGCGCCATACCAGATGCTGGCCTGCTCGCCGAGGGTCACGTCACCGATGACGGTGGCGGTCGGCGCCAGCCATGCCGATTCGGCGACGGTTGGCGCCGCGTCGTCGAAGGACACCACGTGCGGACCGGTCATGCGCTTCTCCTGATCGTCGGTCGAGCAGACTGTGCTGCACTCTATTTCGCGCTGCCCCCGGAACGACCGTGGCCCCCGACCTGGTACAGGTCGGGGGCCACGGCGGCGGTTCGGATCAGTGGCCGCCGACGAGTTCGGCCAGCGTGCCGGTGCCCGCGTTGCCGGAGACGTCGGACTCGTGGCGGTCGAGGATCGGGCCGGCGTCGACGGGCGCGTCGACGGTGATCTCCCCGGAGCGCTCGAACGTGAACGTGACCGGAACGGTCAGGCCGGGCCGGACGGTCTCGGCGACGTCGTTCAGGGTGACCAGAATGATGTCGGTCTCGATCTGCTCGCCGTCGTCGGTCACGGTTGCGTCGGGGGTGCCGGCGCTCAGCGCGGTCTGCGGCTTGATCACCCGGCCGCCGACCTCGCCCGCGATGGTGACGGAGGCCGCCTTGTCGGTGGTGATCTTGGTGAGCCGCTCCGGCTGGAACTCGCTCTCGTTCACCGCGGTGAAGGCGAGGGCGACGGTGCCGCCCGCTTCCAGGCTGTGCTCGGACGCCGAGTCGGGGTACACGATGTGCACATTGCGCAGCGAGATGTCGCCCTGGTTGGCGTAGTTGCCGTTGACCGCGGCGACCTGCGTCGCGGTCTGGGAGATCTGGCCCGCGCTGCAGGCGGACAGCGAGATGGCCGCGGCTGCGGCCAGGGCAACGGCGGTGGCGACTCGGCGAGTCGACGCGTTCAGTGCTGTCACGGGGTGTCCTCCACGGCGTCGGGTCGTGTAACTCAACTAGGCAGAGTAGTAGTCACGCGGACATCGCGCGTCCCCGGGTCGATCTTCCCGGGTTGCGCACCGTTCGCGGGGTGCGTGAATCCCGGGGGGACGGGCCCCCGATCGGGCCCCGTCGATGCATGTTCGTGACCTCGTGTCAACCCCTCTGATCAGCCCACTGTGCGTCTGACCAGGGACGTTGGAACCGGTATCGCGAGAACCCGTGATAAACTGGGCAGATCGAAAGGGGCACGGGACAGATGATTTTTAAGGTCGGAGACACCGTCGTATACCCCCACCACGGAGCGGCGCTGATCGAGGCAATCGAAACTCGCACCATCAAGGGTGAAGCAAAGGAATATCTCGTACTGAAGGTCGCGCAGGGCGACCTCACCGTCCGGGTCCCCGCAGAGAACGCCGAGTACGTCGGCGTTCGTGACGTGGTGGGCCAGGAGGGTCTGGACAAGGTCTTCCAGGTGCTGCGCGCGCCGCACACCGAGGAGCCGACCAACTGGTCGCGGCGGTACAAGGCCAACCTGGAGAAGCTGGCCTCCGGCGATGTGAACAAGGTGGCGGAGGTCGTTCGTGACCTGTGGCGTCGCGAGCAGGACCGCGGCCTGTCCGCGGGGGAGAAGCGGATGCTCGCCAAGGCTCGCCAGATCCTCGTCGGTGAGCTCGCGCTCGCCGAGGGCACCGACGACGCCAAGGCCGAAACCATTCTCGATGAGGTCCTCGCGGCTGCGTCCTGACGCCCGACGCAGGACGACGCAGACACGAATGCACCACAGATGAACACCGTGACAGGCCCGGCCGACGCACCCAGCGGAGGCCGGGTCGTCGCATTGGTGCCCGCGGCGGGGCAGGGCACCCGGCTCGGGGCGGGGATACCGAAGGCGTTCGTGACGCTGCGCGGCCGGACGCTGCTGCAGTGTGCCGTCGGCGGACTCCTTGACTCCGGCGCCGTCGACCGCGTCGTGGTGATCGTGCCGCCCGACGATGTCGACCGGATCCGCGGTGAGCTGCCCGCTGGCGTCGACGTCGTCGGCGGCGGAGCGGAACGGACCGACTCGGTGCGGGCGGGCATCGCCGCGGCGGGGGACGCGGACCTGCTGCTCGTGCACGACGCCGCCCGCGCGCTCACCCCGCCCACCCTGATCGCCAGGGTGGTCGCCGAGTTGCGGGCGGGCCGCGACGCGGTGGTGCCCGCCCTCCCGGTCGCCGACACCATCAAGACGGTGGACCTGCTCGGCGTGGTCACCGGGACCCCGGATCGGTCGCAGCTGCGGGCCGTGCAGACCCCGCAGGGCTTCGCCGCGGAACTGCTCCGGCGGGCATACCTGGCCGCCGACACGATCGCCACCGACGACGCCGGACTGGTCGAACGAATCGGTGCGCGGGTCCGCACCATCGCCGGCGAACCCCTCGCCTTCAAGATCACCACACCGCTCGACCTCGCGCTGGCGCGGGCGTTGACGGACCCCGACACCAACGAATAGGAGTGCGCGGCAGTGCGAGTGGGCATCGGAACGGATGTGCATCCGATCGAGACGGGACGGCCATGCTGGATCGCGGGCATCCTGTTCGAGGGCGAGGACGGATGTGCGGGCCATTCCGACGGTGACGTCGCCGCGCACGCGCTGTGCGACGCGCTGCTGTCCGCGGCGGGCCTCGGCGACCTGGGTTCGGTGTTCGGCACCGGCCGCCCCGAGTGGGACGGTGCGAGCGGGGCGACCCTGCTCATCGAGGTCCGCAGGCTGCTCCGTGAACACGGCTTCGAGGTCGGCAACGCCGCGGTCCAGGTGATCGGCAACCGGCCGAAGGTCGGGCCCCGGCGGGCCGAGGCGCAGGACACCCTCTCGGCGGTTCTCGGGGCGCCCGTCTCGGTGTCCGCGACGACCACCGACGGCCTTGGGCTGACCGGACGCGGTGAGGGCATCGCCGCGGTCGCGACCGCGCTGGTCATCACCGCAGCGGCGGACCGGTAGGATCGCACGTCGTGACCCTGCGACTGTTCGACACCGAAACGCGGGCCCTGCGTGAGTTCGTCCCGCTGGTCCCCGGCTACGCGTCGATCTACCTGTGTGGGGCCACCGTGCAGGGCGAGCCGCACATCGGTCACGTGCGCAGCGGGGTGGCGTTCGACGTGCTCCGCCGCTGGCTGACCGCGCACGGCAACGACGTCGCGTTCGTCCGCAATGTCACGGACATCGACGACAAGATCCTGAACAAGGCCGCCGACGCGGGCCGGCCGTGGTGGGAGTGGGCCGCGACCTACGAGCGGTCGTTTACCTGGGCGTACGACCAGCTCGGGGTGCTGCCGCCGTCGGTCGAGCCGCGGGCCACCGGACACATCACCCAGATGGTCGAGCTGATGCAGCGTCTCATCGACGCCGGGCACGCCTACCCGTCCGCGGGCGACGTGTACTTCGACGTGCTCAGCTGGAAGGCATACGGGGCGCTGTCCGGGCACAAGCTCGACGACGTGCACCAGGGTGAAAGCGCAGCCGAGGGCAAGCGCGACCCGCGGGACTTCACGCTGTGGAAGGCGGAGAAGCCGGGTGAGCCGTCCTGGCCGACGCCGTGGGGACGCGGGCGACCCGGCTGGCATCTCGAGTGCTCCGCGATGGCGGGCGCCTACCTGGGAGCCGAGTTCGACATCCACTGCGGGGGACTGGACCTGGTGTTCCCGCACCACGAGAACGAGCTCGCCCAATCGCGCGCCGCCGGCGACGGGTTCGCCAGGTACTGGCTGCACAACGGTTGGGTCACCATGGGCGGCGAGAAGATGTCCAAGTCCCTCGGCAACGTGCTGTCCGTCCCCAACGTTCTGAAAAGGGTGCGGCCCCAGGAGCTTCGGTTCTATCTCGGCGGCGCGCACTACCGGTCGATGCTGGAGTACTCCGATCACGCGCTCGATGTCGCCGCCGAGACCTACCGCGGTATCGAGGCGTTCGTGCTCAAGACCGCCGAGCGTGCGGGCGACGTACCGGTCGGCACCTGGACCGAGGCGTTCGCTGCCGCGCTCGACGACGACCTCGGGGTGCCGAAGGCGCTCGCCGAAATCCACGGCCGCCAGCGGGAGGGCAACCGGGCGCTGACCGCGGGCGACCTCGACACGGCAGTCGTGATCGCCGGGCAGGTGCGGGCGATGATGGGCATCCTTGGTGTCGATCCGCTCGACCCGCACTGGGCACGCGAATCCGGCGACGCCACCGCCGCCCTCGACGCACTGGACGTGCTGGTCCGCGCCACCCTCGACGCCCGCCAGCAGGCCAAGGCGGACAGGGACTGGGCGGCGGCCGACGCGATCCGGGACCGGCTCGCCGCCGCGGGCATCGCGGTCACCGATACGGCAAACGGGCCAGAGTGGTCCCTCGAGAAGAACCGCAACGAAGCAGGGTAGTGATGGCAGGCAATTCGAGCAGGCGCGGCGCGGTCCGCAAGAGCGGCACCAAGAAGGGGCAGGTCACCGGCTCCGGCGGCAAGGGGCGGCGCAGCCTCGAGGGCCGGGGGGCCACCCCGCCTGCGGTCGAGCGGACCAAGCACCCCGCCGCGAAGCGGGCCCGGGCGGCCGAGAAGGCCGCGGCCTCCGGACGTCCCGGCGGCAGCGCGCCCCGCGGTCGTGGCGGATCGCCGCGCAAGGGCGACGCAGGCCCGGAGAACGTCCTCGGCCGCAACCCCGTCCTGGAATGCCTGCGGGCCGGTGTGCCCGCGACCGCGCTGTACGTCGCGGTCGGCACCGAGAGCGACGACCGGTTGTCCGAAAGCGTCCAGATCGCCGCGGACAAGGGCATCTCCATCCTCGAGGTGCCGCGCACCGATCTGGACCGGATGAGTGCCAACGGCCTGCACCAGGGTGTCGCGCTGCAGGTGCCGCCGTTCCGGTACGCGCACCCGGACGATCTTCTCGCCAATGCCCGCGCCCAACAGGAGCCCGCGCTGCTGGTGGCGCTCGACAACATCACCGACCCCCGCAACCTCGGCGCCGTGGTCCGTTCGGTGGCTGCGTTCGGCGGTCACGGCGTGGTGATCCCCCAGCGGCGCAGCGCATCGGTCACGGCCGTTGCCTGGCGCACCAGCGCGGGCGCCGCGGCCCGGCTCCCGATCGCGCAGGCCACCAACCTCACCCGCACCCTCAAGGACTGGGCCGCGAAGGGCGTGCAGGTCGTCGGCCTCGACGCGGGCGGCGACACCACCCTCGACGAGTACGACGGCACCGGCCCGGTCGTGGTCGTCGTCGGCTCCGAGGGCAAGGGCCTCTCTCGTCTGGTCCGCGAAACCTGCGACAGCATCCTGTCCATCCCGATGGCGGGCCCCGTCGAGTCGCTCAACGCGTCCGTCGCCGCGGGCGTCGTCCTCGCCGACATCGCCCGCCAGAGGCGCTGACGCGCCCGTGCGCGATTTTTACCCCAACTGGGGTAAAAATCGCTCACAGTCGCTGATCTGCGGAGAAGCGGACCACGTCCCCGGGCACCAGTTGTGCGGCCGCGCCCAGATCCGCGTCGGCCACGACCGCGATCACCGGGTATCCGCCGGTCACCGGGTGGTCGGCGAGAAAGAGGACGGGTAGCCCGCTGCCGGGAACCTGCAGTGCCCCCGGAACCATGCCCTCACTGGGCAGTTCGGCGGTCACCGCTCGGACGAGGGGCGTGGGTCCGGCGAGCCGGGCGCCAACACGGTTGGTCTCGGTGGTCACCGTCCACGCCTGCTCGGTCAGGACGCGCAGCGCGCCGGGATCGAACATGTCCGCGCGAGGACCGATCCGCACCCGAAGCACGGCCGGTCGTGGCGGGGTGGGTGGCGGCGGGACGAGATCCGATGCGGGCCACTCCCGGGGGGACGGTCCGATCGGCAGCCGATCGCCGGCCCGAACGGGATCGGGACCGAGGCCGGCGAGGGTATCGGTTGCCCGGCTGCCGAGGGTGACGGGCGCGTCCACGCCGCCGCGCACTGCCAGGTAGCTGCGCAGGCCGCCGGTCACCCGGCCGAGGGCGAGTACGTCGCCGGGGGCCAGGTGCACGACGGTGTAGTCGGGGTGCGGAACCCCGTTGACGGACAGCGGAACCCGAGCCCCGGTGACCGCGACGGTGGCCGGCGCGGCGGCGCGCACTCGCAGTCCGCCGAGCAGCACCTCAAGGGTCGCCGCGTGGGGTGCGTTGCCCACCAGTCGGTTTGCGGTGTCGTGGGAGGTGAGGTCGGCGGCGCCCGACCGCCCGACCCCGAGGTGTGCGTAGCCGGGTCGACCCCGGTCCTGCACGGTGACCGATGCGCCGACCCGCTCAACGAGAAGCCATCCCACGAAACTGATTGTCGCGCATCCCTGGCGGCGGCGCCGGAGCGCCGTAGCATCACCGCATGGTGACCGCGCTGCTCTACGGTCTGGGGACCGCGCTGCCGATGCTCGTCGGCGCCTTCGTCGGGTTGCGGTACGACCTGCCCCGTCCGCTGCTGGCCGCATTGATGGCGTTCGGGTCGGGCGCGATGGTGGCCGCCGTGTCGACGGAACTGTTCCAGCCCGCGTTCGAGGCCGAGGGCATTGTGGTGGCCGGTGTCGCGCTGATGCTCGGTGCGCTGGTCTACGTCGTCGCCGACCGCCTGATCGAGAACAAGCTCGGCGCCGCCGCACTTGGGTGGGCACTGATGCTGGGTGCACTGCTCGACGGGATCCCGGAGAACACGGCCCTCGGCGTCTCCCTCGGTGTCGAGGGCGGGCTGGTCCTGCTGGTCGCGATCGCGGTCGGCAACGTGCCCGAGGCGGTTGCGGGTGCGGCGTCGATGCGGGCGCAGCCGAACTTCGACCGCCGCAGGGCCGCGCTGCTGTGGACGGTCACCGCCGTCGTCCTGATCCTCGTCGTGGTCGCGGCATATGCCGCCGCCGACAGCATCTCCCCGCAGCGGATCGCGGTGATCCAGGCGTTCGCCGGCGGTGCCACGATCGCGGTGCTCGCCGACTCGTTGATGCCGGAGGCGTACCGGGAGGGCGGCTGGTGGGTCGGGCTGTCGACGGCGCTCGGCTTCCTGGTCGCGTTCGCCCTCGGCGGCTGAATCTCGGCCCAGCCAACCGCTGAATGGGGGTTCATGCGTCACCTGCTCGCCCAGATCGACGCATGAACCCCCGTTCAATGCTTCGGGGGGTTAGATGGGGTGGAAGCGGACGGTGGCGCCGGGTCGCAGCAGGGCAGGCGGATCGCGGTCCGCATCCCACAACCGGGCATCGGTGGTGCCGATGAGCTGCCAACCGCCAGGCGATGAGCGCGGATAGACGCCGGAGAACTCGCCAGCCAACCCGACCGCGCCAGCGGGAACAGCGGTGCGGGGCGTCCCTCGGCGCGGGACGTGCAGCGACGCAGGCCCCCCGACGAGGTAACCGAATCCGGGGGCGAAGCCGGCGAACGCGACCGTCCACGTCGCGGCGGTGTGCGCGGCAACCACCCCATCGACCCCGAGCCCGGTCAGCGCCGCCACCTCGTCGAGGTCCGGCCCGTCGTACCGGACGCCGACCCGGACGGTATCCCGGCGCCCGGTGTCCGCGTCCGGCAGCGGCGGGGTGTCGCGCAGCCAGCCGAGCACCGTCGCCCGGTCGACGACCGTCCGGTCGAAACGCACCAGGATGGTGCGGGCCGCGGGGACCACCTCGTCGACTCCGACCGGGCGGGTCCCGTCGAGCGCCCGGAACGCCGCGAGAACCGCGTCGAGGGAGTCGAACTCGGCGAGCATCGCGCTGTCCCCGACGTCGAGGATGCGCATCACACGAAGGGCGCCACGTCGACGCCAGCGCCGTCGAGCCGTTCCCGGATCCTGACCGCCATCGCGACGGCGCCCGGCGAGTCGCCGTGCACGCACACCGACTCCGGCCGGGCCTCGAGGACGGTGCCGTCGACGGCCTCGACCCGACCGTCCTCGACCATCCGAAGCACCCGCGCGGCGACCGCGTCCGGGTCGGTCAGCACGGCCCCCGGCTGCGAGCGCGGGACCAGTTCGCCGGTCGGCAGGTAGCCGCGGTCCGCGAACGCCTCGGTGACGGTGCGCAGTCCGGCCGCCTTCGCCTCGGCGAGGAACACCGACCCGGGAAGCCCGAGGACCGGAAGGGTCGGGTCGTATGCGACGACCGCCGCCACCACCGCCCGCGCCTGTTCGCGGTGTCGGACCACCGTGTTGTACAGCGCACCATGCGGTTTGACGTACCCGACCGCGGACCCGGACACCTGCGCGAGGCCGTCGAGCGCGCCGATCTGGTAGATCACGTCGGCGGTGAGATCGGCGGGGGAGACGTCGATGAACCGGCGGCCGAAGCCGGCCAGGTCGCGGTAGCCGACCTGGGCGCCGATCCGGACCCCGCGTGCGGCGGCGGACCGGCACGTCGACAGCAGGGTGGCCGGGTCGCCCGCATGGAAACCGCAGGCCACGTTCGCGCTGGTCACCAGCGCCAGCATCGCGTCGTCGTCGCCGAGGCGCCAGGTGCCGAAGCTTTCGCCGAGGTCGCTGTTGAGATCGATCATCGCCACGGGGCTGATCCTAGGCCGCGACCGCGAGCCGCCCGACACATCAGGCCGCGACGAGCCGCCCGACACATCAGGCCGCGACGAGCCGCCCGACACATCAGGCCGCGACGAGCCGCCCGACACATCAGGCCGCGACGAGCCGCCCCGTGTTCGCGCGGCGCCGCGACCCGACGAACCGGCAGATCAGGTAGATCACGAACGAAATGGTGGTGACGAACGTCGACACCGGCACCCCGGGCGCGAGGGAGAGCAGGATCCCGCCGACCGCAGCGAGTTCGGCGAACAGGATCGCGAGCAGCGTCGTCCTCAGCGGGCTCGAGGTGATCCGGGCGGCCGCGGCGGCAGGCGTGATGAGCAGCGACAGCACCAGCAGTGCACCGACGATCTGGACGCCGAGGGCGGCGGCGACGCCGACGAGAACGGCGAACACCAGTGACAGCCCGCGGACCGGGACGCCCCGCGCCCGCGCGACGTCGGGGTCGGTGCTCGCGAACAGCAGCGGCCGGTACACGAGCACCAGCACGGCGAGCACGGCAACCGCGCACACCAGCAGCAGCTGCAGACCGCTGTTGCCGACGCCGACGATCTGCCCGACGAGGAGTGAGAAGCTGGTGCCGGTGCGGCCGGGATAGAGCCACATGAACAGCACCGACAGACCGAGGCCGAACGACATGATGACCCCGATCACCGAATCCCGTTCGCGCGCCTTGCTGCCGAGCAGCGCGAACAGGACGGCGGCGATCACCGAGCCGACGATGGCGCCGACCCCGACGCTGATCCCGGCGAGCAGGGCGGCGGACGCACCGGTCAGTGACAGTTCGCTGGTGCCGTGCACGGCGAACGACATCTGCCTGCTGATGATCAGCGGGCCGATCGCGCCCGCGAGCAGGCCGAGGATCGCGGCCGCCAGCAGCGCCTGCTGGACGAAGTCGTACTGCAGCAGGTCGAGCGTGGTCCGCCAGTCGAGCATGCTCGACAGCGCGTCGGAGAGTTTGTCGTTCATGCGTCGCGGTCCTCGTGGTGTGCGCAGTCGGTGCTCAGTTCGCCAGCGCCGCCGAGCGCGTCGATCGCGTCGCCGGTCCCGACGACGACGAGCCTGCCGCGTACGTGCAGCACCTCGACCTCGGTGCGGTACAGCTCGGACAGCACCCGCGAGGTCATCACCTCGGCGGCGGTGCCGATCCGGAACCGGCCGTCAACGAGGTAGAGGACGCGGTCGACGAGCGGCAGGATCGGGTTGATCTCGTGGGTGACGAACAGGACCGCGGTGTCGTGGCTGCGGCGCCTGCGGTCGATCAGGTCGGACACGCGATGCTGGTTCGCCAGGTCCAGGCTGAGCAGTGGCTCGTCGCAGAGCAGCACCCGGGGGTCGCCGACCAGTGCCTGCGCGACCCGCAGACGCTGCTGCTCCCCGCCGGAGAGGGCGCCGATCGGGGCATTCGCGTACGACTGGGCGCCGACCTCGGCGATCGCAGCGTCGACGATCGCCCTCCTGGTCCGCCGCCCCCGCAGCCCGGTGCCCCAACGGTGCCCGTCGACGCCGAGTCCGACGAGGTCACGACCCCGCAGCGGCAAACCCTCGTCCATCGACTTCTGCTGCGGGATGTATCCGACGTGCGGGTTGCCGACCCGGACCGGGCTGCCCGCGATCCGGGCGCTGCCCGCGGTCAGCGGAACCTGGCCGAGGAGCATCTTCAGCAGCGACGTCTTGCCCGACCCGTTGGGGCCGAGGACCGCAATGAACTCGCCAGGGGCGACGTCGAGGTCGAGCCCCGACCACAGCGTGCGGGCGCCGTAGGACAGTTCGGCACCCTTCAGTTCGAGTGCGCTGGCGGTGCTCATGCGGCGGGTGCGGCGGCGGCGCCGTCCAGCGCCTGCGCGAGCCGTTCCGCGGTGCCGATCTGCCACTGCACGTAGTCGATGCCGTCGGGGAGGGTCTCGGTGACCTCGACGACGGGGATCCCGGCGGCCTCGGCGACCTCGCGGATGCTGCGGGTCACCTTGTCCTCGGTCTGGCCGTTGTAGACGAGCACGGACACCTTCTTACCTGCCAGCAGGTCCCGGGTGGCGGCAATCGCGGCGGGCGGCGGGTCGTTGCCCTCCTCGATGGCGCGGGTGAAGTCGGCCGGCGTTTCGTCGCGCAGGCCTGCTGCCGCGAGCAGGTAGTGGGCGATCGGCTCGGTCTGGGCGATCGCCGTCCCGGGGTGCCGTGCGGCGATGCCAGCGGTGACGTCCGCGACGGAATGCAGTTTCCCGTGGAACGCGTCGGCATTCGCGGTGTATGCGGCGGCGTTCGCGGGGTCGAGTGCGGCGAGTTCGGTGGCGACGCGGTGGGCGACGGAGTCGACGGTCGGGACGTCGAACCACACGTGCTCGTTGCTGCCGCCGTGCGAGTGGCCGTGTCCGTCCCCGGCCTCGGTGTCGTCGGCAGGCGCCGCGGTGTCGTGCCCGGCATGGTCGTCGCCCGCGTGCAGGTCGGACTCGATCCCGAGCAGGTCGACGGCGGTAACGGCGGGCTTGTCGGGCAGCGCGGCGAGGATGTCGTCGATGAACTCGTCGTAGCCGCCCCCATTGTGCACGACGAGATCGGCGTCGGTCAGGGCTGCGGCATCCCGCGGTGACGCCTCATAGGAGTGGGGGTCGGCGGACGGTTCGTCGATCAGCGCGGTGACGTCCGCGTGCTCACCGGCGACGGCGGTCGCGACCGAGCCCCACACGTTCGTCGAGGCGACGACCTGGATGCGCCCGTCCCCGGCGGCGTCGGAGGCGGCGGTTCCGCAGGCGCTCAGGCCAAGGACGGTGACGGCGGCCAGTCCCAGTGCCGCCCCGGCCCGGCGGCCGAGCCCGCCGCGAGCGGGGCGCGGGGCGCGGTGGGGCGACGGCGGGGGGAGCGGCATGCCCATAACATTAATGGAAACCGTTTCCGTTGTACATTGGCGGGGTCGTGCGTTCGGTCACCCGACCGGGCGCGTACCGTCCCGTTATGCCCCGCTCCCCTCATCCGCATCGCCAGGCGACCCTGGCCTCCCTCGCGGCGGAGCTGAAGGTGTCCCGCACCACCGTCTCGAATGCGTACAACCGGCCCGATCAGCTCTCCGCCGAGCTGCGCGCTCGAGTCCTCGAGGCGGCCAAGCGGCGCGGCTACCCCGGCCCCGACCCCGTCGCGCGGTCGCTGCGCACCCGCAAGGCGGGTGCGGTCGGCCTGCTGCTGACCGAGGCGCTCAGCTACTCGTTCCGCGACCCCGCGGCAATGAGCTTCCTGGCGGGCCTTTCCGAATCCTGTGAAGAGGCGGGGCAGGGCCTGCTGCTGATCCCTGCGGGGCCGGGTCGCGCCGCCGACGACGCCGCCGCAGCCGTTCACAAGGCAGGCGTCGACGGATTCGTCGTCTACTCCGTCGCCGACGACGACCCGCACCTGGCCGCCGTCCTGGAACGCCGCCTGCCCGTCGTCGTGTGTGACCAGCCCCGCCGGGTCCCCGACGCCGCACTGGTCGGCATCGACGACCGCGGCGCAATGCGCGAGCTGGCGGACCACGTCACCTCATTGGGGCACAGCGAAATCGGGATCCTGTGCATGCGTCTCGGGCGCGACGCCCGCAACGGTCGCGCCGACCCCGAACGGCTCCGGTCGCCCCACTCCCACGTCCAACGGGAACGCATCGGCGGCGTGCAGGATGCGATGGTGGCCGCGGGCCACGACCCCGAGACGCTCACTGTCATCGAGAGCGCCGACCACACCGGCGACGCCGGATACGCCGCAGCCGAACGCGCCCTGGCGATCAACCCGCACATCACCGCGCTGGTGTGCACCACCGACGTCCTCGCGCTGGGAGCACTGGAATTCGCCAGGTGGCGCGGCATCGACGTGCCAGCCGAACTGACCGTCACCGGCTTCGACGGGGTGTCCAGGGCGCTGCGCATGGGATTGACGACCGTCCGGCAGCCCGCGGAGGAGAAGGGCAGGCGGGCAGGCGAGTTGCTGCACCGCACCGCGCAGTCCGGGATCGTCGACGTCGAGATGCTCGACACCGAACTCATCCGTGGCCGCACCTCGGCGCCGCCCCGCACCTGGCAGCGTGGCCCCGCCGAGTGACCCCAGCAGCGTGGCCCCGCCGAGTGACCCCAGCACGTCTCGCTGAGTAGGACCCGCCGGCGACCGTCGCCGATCCGACCTAGGTTGACCGTCGGGCGGGTCACTGCAGTGCGTGTGCCGAAACCGGCCACCGGTGCCCGCCCGTGACATGGGAGGTTCATCGATGGCGTCGGCCGAGGAATTGCGGGCAGTCGTGGAGCGCTACGTGCACCTGATCGCGACGGGCACCGGCGCGGAGATCGCCGCGCTGTACGCGGAGGACGGCAGCGTGGAGGACCCGGTCGGCAGCGAGCCCAAGGTCGGGCGGGCCGCCCTGGCAGAGTTCTACGACCGCGCCGCCGCGATGGAGAACACCACCGAGCTGCTCCGGGTTCGCGTCGCGGGCAATGAGGCGGCCGCGCACTTCCGGGTCGCCTCGAAGGCGGGCGACACGACATACACGACCGAGCCGATCGACACCTTCCGGTTCAACGACGCGGGCGAGATCGTCGCCCTCCGCGCCTACTGGGCGCCGTCGGACATGATCGTGTCGTAGGCGCTGCGCGCCGTGCGTGATGGGTACCCCGACCGGGGTGCACATCACGCACGGCGGCGGAGCCGATTCAGCTGAGGAGCTGGGCGCAGCGCAGCAGGCCGATGTGGCTGTACGCCTGCGGGTGATTGCCCAGCGAGCGCTCCGCGACCGGGTCGTACTCCTCGGCGAGCAGGCCGGTGGGGCCCGCGGCGTCGACCAGCTGCGCGAACAGCGCCTCCGCGTCGGCGCGCTGCCCCACCAGCAGGTACGCCTCCACCAGCCACGCCGCGCACAGGTGGAAGCCGCCCTCCCCGCCGGGCAGTCCATCGTCGTGGTGGTACCGGTACACCGTTGCGCCGCTCCGCAGTTCGGCCTCGGTGGCGGTGACGGTCGCCGCGAACCGGGGGTCGGACGGGTCGATCAGGCCGGACAGCCCGATGTGCAGGGTCGCGGCGTCGAGGTCGGTGCCCTCGTAGGCCGCGGTGTACGAGCCTGCGCGGTCGCTCCAGCCGCGGTCCTTCACCTCGTCGGAGATCTCCCGCCGCAGCGCCTCCCAGTCGGCGCCCGGCACTCGACCGAAGTCCGCGGCCAGCGCCAGCGCCCGGTCCACGGTCACCCAGCACATCACCTTCGAGTACACGTGGTGGCGCGGGGTTCCGCGGATCTCCCAGATCCCGTTGTCGGGTTCCGCCCACCGGCGCTGCACCGCCGACACCATTGCAAGGACCAGGTCCCAGTCCCGGTCGGTCAGCGGCTCGGCGGCACCCTTCTTCTTGCGGGCCTGCGCGAGGTCGGCGATCAACTCCACGATCGGCCCGAACACGTCCAACTGGACCTGGGAGTTCGCCGCGTTGCCCACCCGAACGGGCCGGGAGCCGCCGTAGCCGGGCAGCGAGTCGATCACCGCCTCCGGCGGCAGATTGGTGCCGTGGATCGTGTACAGCGGGTGCAGGCGTTCCGGTCCGGGGATGGTCTCGAGCACGCGGTGCACCCACTCGAGGAGTCCCTCGGCCTCGCCGACCGATCCGAGCGCGACGAGGGCGGACGCGGTCATCGATGCGTCCCGCAGCCAGCAGTAGCGGTAGTCCCAGTTACGGACCCCGCCGAGTTCCTCGGGCAGTGAGGTGGTTGCCGCGGCGAGGATCGCGCCGGAGTCCGCGTGCACGAGCCCGCGCAGGGTCAACGCGGACCGCTTCATCAGCCCGGTCTTGCGGGACGGCAGCTCCAGGCCGTCCGCCCAGTCCTGCCAGTACGCCTCGCTGGTGCTGCGTCGCTCCGCCTCCGGGACCGCGGACGGACCAAGATCTGTTGTTCCGCAGCGCAATTCGAGAACAATCGGGCCATTGCTCGGGTCGACAACGGCGTGCGCGGTCTGCTGGATGCCGTCGCTGGTGATCTCCCATTCGACCCCGGGCGACCGCAGCACCACCGGGTCGTTGGTGCCGTACACCCGCAGGCCGTTCTCCTCGACCTCCAGGTGCACCTGCACCTGACCGAACTCGGGGCGCGGCGCGAAGGTGACTCCAGCCTTGGCGCGCCCGGTGATGACCCGGGTCAGCTCCGTGTGTCCCTGCGGGACATCGTGCGGCAGGTAGTCGGTGACCTGCAGGCTCGCCCATCGGGTCTGCACCGTCATCGTGCCGTCGACGTAACTCTGGCTCAGCGGCAACCCGGGACGCAGCGGTTCGACCGTGAAGTGGCCCGCGCCGACCCCACCGAGCAGATGCGCGAAGACCGCCGCGGAATCCGGCTCCGGATGGCATAGCCAGGTCACCGTCGCGTCCGGCGTCAGCAGGGCAACGGTCCGGGGGTTGGCGAGCATGGTGAGCCGCTCGATCTGCGGGGCGCTCTCCCCGTGCAGCCAGGTCCGCCGCTCCTCGAGCAGAAACGCCAGCGCCGCCCCGACGTCCTCGGTGCGGTCGATCCGGAACTCCGCGAGGGACTCGCCGTCGCCGACCTTGATGCCGACGTCCGGTCCCTGCAGCCGGGCGAAGGCCTTCTCGTCGGTGACGTCGTCCCCGAAGAACACGGTCGCCGAGGCGCCCTCCCGATGTCGCAGGATGTCGAGGGCCTCGCCCTTGTCCGTGACGATCACCGCCAGTTCGATCACCGCCTTGCCCTCGGTGACCTGAACGCCGTTCCATTTGGCCGCGCCGTCGCGGACCCGGGCCAGGGCGTCCTCGGCGACGTCCGGCGCGGCGTTGCGCACGTGCAGTGCCGCGCTCGCCGGCTTGACCTCGACGTCGACCCCCGGGCCGTCGGCGGCGACGGCCTGCAGTTCCGCGGTCAGTTCCCGGAGCAGGCGGCGAGCGTCGTCGCTGATCTCGTGCACGAACCCGACGTCGAATTCGGACCCGTGGCTGCCGACGAGCTGCACCTCGACCGGGAGCCGGGACAGCATCGCCAGGTCGCGCAGCGCGCGACCGGAGATCACGGCGGAGGTGGTTCCCGGCAGGATCGCCAGCGCGCGCAGGGCACGCACCGCGTCCGCGTGGGGGAACGCCTTCGACGGGTCCGACACGATCGGCGCCATGGTGCCGTCGTAATCGGACGCGACAAGTAGGCGCGGCGTCCTCGCGATCGACACGAGACGCCGACGGAGCTCGACTGGCAGATCCTGCGCACTCACTGCGCAGAGTCTACTTAGGAAGTCGCCGGATCCTGGTACCCACCGAGCAACAGTTCGATGGTCAGTTCCAGACGCTTGGCGACATCGGTGGCGGAGGAGCGCCGCGTCAGCCACGCGACCAGGTTGGACAGCCACACGTCGGAGACGACGCGGGCGATCTGCAGCTGCTCCTCGCTGGGGGTGCCGTCGCTGATCGCGCGGGCGAACAGCGAGTCCATCAGCTGGCCGACCTGGTCGACCTCGGCCGCCGCCGACGCATCGGCGAACATGAACGCGCGGGTCATCGCCTCGGTCAGCAGCGGATCGCGCTGCATCGCCCGGGTGATCTGGCCGAGGATCAGGTTCATCCGCTCGATCGGGCTGTCGCCGGGCGGCATCTTCTTGCGGGAGTCGATCTTCTCGAACTCGCGGGCCAGCGCGGACACCAGCAGGTGAACCTTCGACGGGAAGTAGCGGTACAGGGTGCCGACCGCGACATCGGCCCGCTCGGCGACCGCCCGCATCTGCACCGCCTCGTAACCGCCCTTCGACGCGAGCGCGAGGGTCGCGTCGAGGATGCGCTTACGCCGTTCACGCTGGGCGTTGGAGCTGAGGTCGTCGTCCGTCAGTGTGGAGACGGTTCCATTGCCCTTGCCTGCGGAACGGGTGCGTGAAGAGGAGGTCATCAACGAGCTTCCTTGTTGTGCTGCTCAATGTCTAAAGGTTCTATGTGCGCTTGGCGTCCGGCCTTGACTGAGAGCCGACTAAGAGATTAGAACACGTTCTAGACTGTTTTGTCAGCACGGAAAGGGCGGCCAGGCTTGTGAGTATTGCCACGACGGAGGAGCAGCGGGCGGTCCAGGAATCGATCCGATCCTGGGCCCGTTCCGCGAACCCGGTCGAGACGCTGCGTCAGGGTCCGGCCGACTCGTGGCGCGAGCATTGGAGCGCGCTCGCCGAGCTCGGCCTGTTCATGGTCGCGCAGACGGAGGAGGTCGGCGGCGCGGACGGCGAGATCGTCGACCTGGCGGCGATGCTCGAGGAGGCCGCCGCCGCCCTCGCCGCGGGCCCGGTACTGTCCACGGCGCTCGCGGCGCTCGTCGTCGGTCGCAGCGGCGAACCGGCAGCGAAGCAGTGCGGACCGGAGCTGTCCGAGGGTGCCCTCCCGGTCGGGGTTGCCCTCGACGGTGACGTCGCGGCGGAGCCGGGCCCCGATGGCGGCCTGGTGCTTCGCGGTGCGGCAGGCCTGGTGCTTGGCGGCGCCCCCGATCTCGGGGTGTTGCTGCCCGCCACCGTCTCCGGTCGGGAGGTCTGGTGCCTGGTCGAGGCCGGGGCGGAGGGCCTGTCGGTTGACGCCGTGCAGAACGTCGACGTCAGCGTTCCGCTCGCGTCGGTCAGCTGCGACGGGGTGCGGGTGCCCGCCGAGCGGGTGCTGTCCGACCTGCGGCCGGGGCTGGTCCGCGACCTCGCCGCGACACTCGCGGCCGCCGAGGCGGCCGGGATCGCCGGCTGGTGCCTGAACACCGCCGTCGAGTACGCCAAGATCCGCGAGCAGTTCGGCAAGCCGATCGGATCGTTCCAGGCGATCAAGCACCTGTGCGCCGAAATGCTGTGCCGCACCGAGCAGATCCGTGCCGTCGCGTGGGACGCCGCCGTCGCGGCGGAGTCCGGTGAGGAGCTGCCGATCGCGGCCGCGGTCGCCGCGTCGGTCGCGCTGGACGCCGCCGTGGACACCGCGAAGGACTGCATTCAGGTGCTCGGCGGCATCGGGTTCACCTGGGAGCACGACGCGCATTTCTACCTGCGTCGGGTCGTGGCGCTGCGGCAGCTGCTCGGCGGCGGCGCCGCCTGGCGCGCCCGGGTCGCGGAACTGACCCGCGCGGGTGACCGCAGGCACCTCACCGTCGACCTCGGCGATCTCGAATCGCGGCGTGCCGCGGTGCGCACCGAGATCGAGGCGATCGTCGCGCTCCCCGAGGCGGAGCGCCGGGTGGCGTTCGCCGAATCCGGCTACCTGGCACCGCATTGGCCGGCGCCGTACGGCAAGTCCGCGAAGGCCGCCGAGCAGATCCTGATCGGCGAGGAACTCGTGCGCGCCGAACTGGAGACCCCGAACCTGGTCATCGGCTGGTGGGCGGTGCCGACCATCCTCGAGCACGGCACCGCCGAGCAGATCGAACGGTTCGCGATGCCGACCCTGCGCGGCGACCTGATCTGGTGCCAGCTGTTCTCCGAGCCGGGCGCCGGTTCCGACCTCGCCGCCCTGCGCACCACCGCGGAGAAGGTCGACGGCGGCTGGATCCTCAACGGGCAGAAGGTCTGGACCTCGCTCGCGATGGAGGCGGACTGGGCGATCTGCCTGGCCCGCACCGACAAGGACGCACCGAAGCACCGCGGCATCACCTACTTCGTGGTGGACATGAAGTCCGCGGGCATCCGGATCTCCCCGCTGCGCGAGATCACCGGCGACGCCCTGTTCAACGAGGTGTTCCTCGATGGCGTGTTCGTGCCCGACGAGTGCGTTGTCGGGCAGGTGAACGGCGGCTGGAAGTTGGCCCGCACCACCCTCGCCAACGAGCGGGTCGCGATGAGCGGCGGCTCCTCGCTCGGCAAGGCGATGGAGGAGCTCCTCGACCTGGCCGGCCGCGGCGGCACCGACCCGGTGACCGAGGACCGGATCGGCTTCCTGGTCGGCGAGGCACTGGTTGGGTCGCTGCTCGAGCACCGCACCACGCTGCGGCAGCTCGACGGGCAGGACCCGGGTCCGGCGTCGAGTGTGCGCAAGCTCGTCGGTGTCCGGCACCGGCAGGCGGTCGCCGAGTACGCGCTCGAGCTGGCAGGCGTCGGCGGCGCGGTCGAGGGCCCGCTGTCCCGGGAGTTCCTCAACACCCGCTGCCTGTCGATCGCGGGCGGCACCGAGCAGATCCTGCTCACCGTCGCCGCCGAGCACCTGCTCGGGCTGCCGCGCGGCTGACCACTACGCACTTCTACAGGACGGAAATCTCAGGTGGACTTCACTTTCGGTAGTGAACAGCAGGCGGTGGCCGAGGTGGCCGCCGCGGTGCTGGAGACAGCCGCGAGCGCCGAGGCGCTCGCGGCGATGGACCGTGGCGCCCCGGTGTGGGACACCACGCTGTGGCGTCGGCTGGCGGACGAGGGCGTGCTGTCGCTGCCGCTGCCGGAATCGCTCGGCGGCGACGACCTCGGCATCGCCGAGATCGGCGTGCTGCTCGGGCAGGTCGGGCGCAAGGCCGCTCAGGTGCCGGTGCTCGAGACCCTCGGCTTCGGTGTGCTGCCGCTGCTCGCGCTCGGCGGCGACCCGCAGCGGTTCCTCGCTGGCGTCGCGGGCGGCGGGATCCTCACCGCGGCGCTCGCCGAACCGGGTGCCCCGCTGCCCGCGGTCCCCGCCACCACGGCGACCGCCGACGGCGACGGCTTCGTGGTCACCGGTCGCAAGGTCGGTGTCCGCTACGCGGAGCAGGCCGCCTACGTGCTGGTGCCGACCTCCGCCGGTGTCGCCGTCGTCGCCCCCGACGCCGACGGGGTCACCCTGACCCGCACCTTCACCGCCTCGCTCGCCCCCGAGTACACGATGGCGCTCGACGGGGTGCGGATCGACGCCGGCGCCCTGCTCACCGGCGCCCCGGTCGAGGCGCTGTACCGGATCGCGCTCGCCGCGGTCGCCGCGCAGGCGGCGGGCCTCGGCACCGGGATGACCAACCTCACCGCGAAGTACGTGAGCGGTCGGGAACAGTTCGGCAAGCCGATCGCGGTCTTCCAGGCCGTCTCGCAGCAGCTCGCCGACTCTTACGTCACCGCCCGCACCCTCGAACTGGCCGCGACCTCGGCCTGCTGGCGGCTCGCCGAGGGACTCGACGCCACCGAGGACACCGCGGTCGCCGCCTACTGGCTCGCGGAGCAGCTGCCGGTGTCGATGCAGCAGTGCAGCCACCTGCACGGCGGCATGGGCGCCGATGTCACCTACCCGGCGCACCTGTTCTACGAGCAGACCAAGGACCTGGCCCGCCTCGTCGGCGGTCCCTCGTCCCGACTGACCATTCTTGGCGCGCTCAGCGCCCGCGACCTCGGTGTGGAGGCAGCATGCTCATCGATCTGACCCCCGAGCAGCGCAAGCTCCAGGCGGAGCTGCGCAAGTACTTCGCCGACCTGATCTCGCCCGACGAGGCCGAGGCGATGCTCACCGACCGGCACGGACCGGAGTACCACGAGGTCATCCGCCGGATGGGCCGCGACGGCTGGCTCGGTGTCGGCTGGCCGACGGAGTTCGGCGGCAAGGGTTTCGGTGAGATCGAGCAGCAGATCTTCACCAATGAGGCGGTTCGCGCGGACGTGCCGTTGCCGTCGGTGACGCTGCAGACCGTCGGCCCGACGCTGCAGGTGTACGGCACCGAGGAGCAGAAGGCGAAGTTCCTGCCCGGCATCCTTTCCGGCGAAGTGCATTTCGCGATCGGCTACACCGAGGCCGAGGCGGGCACCGACCTGGCGTCGCTGCGCACCACCGCGGTCCGCGACGGCGACGACTACATCGTCAACGGGCAGAAATACTTCACCACCGGCGGCCACGCCGCCGACTACATCTGGCTCGCGGTGCGGACCGGCAGCACCGAGGACCGGCACCGCGGCATCTCCATCCTGATCGTCGACACCACCGATCCCGGCTTCTCCTCCACCCCGGTGATCACCGCCGACGGCGCGCACCACGTCAACGCCACCTACTACGAGAACGTCCGCGTCCCAGCGTCGATGCTGGTCGGCGAGGAAAACAAGGGCTGGCGCCTGATCACCACCCAGCTCAACCACGAGCGTGTCATGCTCGGCCCGTGCGGCCGCGTCGGCGGACTCTACGACCACGTCAGCGAGTGGGCCGGGCGTCCCGGACCGGACGGCAACCCGCTGCTGACCCAGCCCGACGTGCAGCGCGCGCTCGGCGAGATCCGCGCGATCTACCGGCTCAATGAGCTGCTCAACTGGCAGGTGGCCTCGCAGACCGGGGCGCTCAACATGTCGGACGCGTCGGCGACGAAGGTGTTCGCGACCGAGCAGATCCAGCGGATGGGCAGGCTCGCCGAGGAGATCGTCGGACGCTGGGGCGACCCGGCGGACCCGGAGACCGGGCACCTGCTGCGGTGGCTGGACGCGCAGACCAAGCGCAACCTGGTGATCACCTTCGGCGGTGGCGTCAATGAGGTCATGCGTGACCTCATCTCCACCGGCGGCCTCGGCCTGCCGAAGGTGGCGCGGCGATGACCGACATCGACATTCTCGCTGCCGCGCAGCAGGTTCGGGACGCCGGCGGCAGCGCGCCGCGGCGTGGCCGGGACCCGATCAACCAGCCGATGGTGAACAACTGGGTCGAGGCGATCGGTGACCGCAACCCGATCTACGTCGACGCGGACGCCGCGAAGGCCGCCGGGCACGACGGCATCGTCGCCCCGCCCGCGATGGCGCAGGTGTGGACCATGCGCGGGCTCGGCGCGGTGCGCGAGGCCGACGACCCGCTCGGCCGGATGACCGACATCCTCAACGAGGCCGGGTTCACCTCGGTTGTCGCCACCAACTGCAACCAGACGTACCACCGGTACCTGGCCCCGGGCGACGAGGTCACCATCGAGTCGGTCCTCGAAGACGTTGTGGGACCGAAGAAGACCGGGCTGGGGGAGGGCTGGTTCTTCACCACCCGCAACTTCTGGCGGGACGCCGACGGCGAGGTCGTCGCGGAGATGGAGTTCCGGATCCTCAAGTTCCGGCCGCCCACCGCGGAGCCCGCCGCGGCCGAGCAGCCTGCCGCGGCCCGCGCGGCCAGCGGCGACGCCGTCGACGACCTCGACGGCGCCCGGCTGATGCGTCCGCAGGCCTCGCGCGACACCCAGTTCTTCTGGGACGGCGTCGCCGCCCACGAGCTGCGCCTGCAGCAGCGGCCGGACGGGTCGCTGCAGCATCCGCCGGTGCCGGCGCTCTGGAAGCCGAAGGGCGAGACCACCGACTACGTCGTCGCCTCCGGCCGCGGCACCGTCTTCAGCTACGTCGTGCACCGGGCACCGCAGGTTCCGGGCAGGCAGCTGCCGTTCGTGATCGCGCTGATCGAACTCGAGGAGGGGGTGCGGATGCTCGGCGAGCTGCGCGGCGTCGACCCCGAGGCCGTGGAGATCGGGCAGCCGGTGACCGTCGATTTCCTCGACTTCCCTGCCGACCCGGACAACGAGAAGCGGGGTCCCTGGACCCTGTACGCCTGGCGACCCGTTGAGGAGCAGCGATGACCACGACCGTGCAGGTACCCCCGGCGCAGCCGCCGGTCGTCGCGGTCGGCGACGCGCTGCCGTCGCTCGCGATCGAGGGCACGCCCACGTTCATCACGGCCACCGCGCTGGCGACCCGGGACTTCGAGGACGTGCACCACGACCGGGACCGCGCCCAGCAGCGCGGCTCGAAGGACATCTTCGTCAACATCCTCACCGACACCGGCCTGGTGCAGCGGTACGTCACCGACTGGGCGGGCCAGAAGGCCGTCGTCCGGTCCATCTCGCTGCGCCTCGGTGTGCCCTGGTACGCCTACGACACCCTCACCCTCACCGGCACGGTCGAGTCGATCGACGACGGCCTGGTGACCGTCGCGGTCACCGGCACCGACTCGCTCGGCAAGCACATCACGGCCACGGTCACGCTGGTCATGGACGGTTCGGACGCGAAGGGGGCGGGCGCATGAGCGGTCTGTCAGGGCAGGCGGCGATCGCCGGCATCGGCGCCACCGACTTTTCCAAGGACTCCGGCCGCAGCGAACTGCGCCTGGCCGCGGAGGCGGTGAACGCCGCCCTCGCCGACGCCGGTCTGACCGCCGCCGACGTCGACGGTCTGGTGTCGTTCACGATGGACACCAACATCGAGATCGCGGTCGCCCGCGCGCTCGACATCCCGGAGTTGAAGTTCTTCTCCCGCATCCACTACGGCGGCGGCGCCGCGTGCGCGACGATCCAGCAGGCGGCCCTCGCCGTCTCGTCGGGTGTCGCGGACGTGGTGGTGGCGTACCGGGCGTTCAACGAGCGGTCCGGGCATCGGTTCGGCCAGGTCGACACCGGCCTGGTCAACCGCGTCGACTCGTCCGGGGCGGACTACGCGTTCTCGTACCCGCACGGGCTGAGCACCCCGGCGGGCACGGTCGCGATGATGGCCCGCCGGTACATGCACCAGTACGGCGCCACCAGTGAGGATTTCGGCCGGATCGCGGTCGCCGACCGCAAGCACGCGGCGACCAACCCGAACGCCTTCTTCTACGGCAAGCCGATCACCCTCGAGGACCACCAGAACTCGCGGTTCATCGCCGAGCCGCTGCACCTGCTGGACTGCTGCCAGGAGTCCGACGGCGGCATCGCGATCGTGGTGGTGTCCGCGGAGCGCGCCAAGGACCTCAAGCAGAAGCCGGTGTCCATCGCCGCCGCGGCGCAGGGCAGCGCCAAGGACCAGTACACGATGATGAGCTACTACCGGCCCGATCTGGCCTGCATCCCGGAGATGGAACTGGTCGGCAACCAGCTGTGGCAGCAGTCCGGTCTGCGTCCGCAGGACATGGACATGGCGGTGCTGTACGACCACTTCACCCCGTACGTGCTGATGCAGCTCGAGGACCTCGGGTTCTGCGGCCGCGGCGAGGCGAAGGACTTCGTCCGGCAGCCCGGCGCCCTCGAGGTCGGCGGCGCGCTGCCGCTGAACACGCACGGCGGCCAGCTCGGCGAGGCGTACATCCACGGCATGAACGGCATCGCCGAGGGCGTTCGCCAGATCCGCGGCACCTCCGTCAACCAGGTGCCCGGAGCCGAGAAGGTGCTCGTCACCGCCGGCACCGGTGTGCCCACCTCGGGACTCGTGCTCACGGCCTGAGCCGCACGCGCCGAACGGGCGGTTACCGCGCGTCCCTCTCGAGGGATGGTCCGGTAACCGCCCGTTCGGCGTCTCCCGCCAACGCCGGTGCCGCGTCGGGGCGTCGGCGCCGGGTGATCGCCCACCCGACCAGCGCCGCGACCGGGAACATCACCACGCCGTATACCGCCGCCGGGACCGCGATGCGGGTGCTGTCGAGGAGGCTGATCGCGATCGTGATCGCCAGGGTGCTGTTGTGGATCCCGATCTCCATGGAGCAGGCAATGGACTGCCGATCGGAGACGCGCAGCGCCCGCGGGACGAGGTACCCGATGGCCAGGCTCGCCAGGCAGAAGAGCAGCACGACCAGCCCGACGTCCGCGAGGTAGCCGCCCACGTTCTCCCATTCGGCGGCGACGGTGCCGACGATGACCAGCGCCAGCACCACGGCCGACCCGATCCGCACCGGACGATCCATCCGGTCCGCGAACACGGGACGGATCCGGCGCACCCACACGCCGAGCGCGACCGGCACCAGCACGATCGCGAAGATCTGCACCACCTTGGCGAACTGCAGCCCCAGTGCGCCGCCCTCGGTCGGCTCGAAGTAGCCGATCGCGAGGTTGGTGACGAGCGGCAGCGTGACCACCGCGATCACCGAGTTGACCGCGGTGAGCGTGACGTTGAGCGCGACGTCGCCGCGGAACAGGTGCGAGAACAGGTTCGCCGTCGTCCCGCCCGGTGACGCGGCGAGCAGCATCATGCCGACCGCGAGGAGCGGGGACAGCCCGAACGCGAGTACCAGCCCGAACGCGATGGCCGGGAGCACCAGCAGTTGGCAGACCAGCGCGATCGCGACCGCCCGCGGATGCCGGGCGACGCGGGCGAAGTCGGCGACCGTGAGGGACAGGCCGAGCCCGAACATGATGATCGCCAGCGCGATCGGAAGGGCAGTCGTGGCGAGCGCGGAATCCATGGAGCCCCATCGAGGTCGGCGGCGGGCGGGTGCTCACGATATCGACCGCCGGTCCCCATCCGTGGAGGAACAGGACAATTCGGGGCATGGTGGACGGTGGCCCGCCCGCCGGGGTACCGGTGGTCGGGATTGCCGTGCGCCGAACGCGGCCCGCGCGGTAGTGATGACGTGCACCCGACTACGAGGAGGACAACGACATGGGCGAGTTCGACGGCAAGGTCGCACTGATCACGGGCGGTGCCAGGGGGCAGGGCCGCGCACACGCGGTCGCGTTCGCCGAGCAGGGTGCCGACGTGGTGATCTGCGACCGCTGCGAGGACAGCGACGTGGTGTTCTACCCGCTCGCCACCGAGGCGGACCTCGCCGAGACCGCGCGCCTGGTCGAGGCCGCTGGCCGGCGTTGCATCGCGGTCAAGGCCGACACCGCGGATCGGGCCGCGATGGACGCCCTCGTCGCGCGCGCCGAGGCCGAGTTCGGCAGCGTCGACATCGCGGTCGCGAATGCGGGCGTTTCGGTGGCCGCACCGGTCCAGTCGATGACCTCGGCGCAGTGGAACGAGGCGATCGCCAGCAACCTGACCGGTGTCTTCAACACCATCGGCGCGGTGGCACCGGGCATGATCTCCCGCGGGTACGGCCGGATCGTGACGATCTCGTCGATGCTCGGCCGCGCAGGCAACACCAACATGGCGGCGTACTCCGCGTCCAAGTGGGGTGTGATCGGCCTGACCAAGAGTTCGGCGCTCGACCTTGCCCAGGACGGCATCACCGTCAACGCGATCTCCCCAGGCAACATCTCGACGCCGATGATTCACAACGCCGCCCTGTACTCGATGATGCGTCCCGACCTCGAGTCCCCGACCCGCGACGACGTCGCCCCGGTGTTCGAGTCGCTGCACGCGCAGCCGGTGCCGTGGCTCGACCCGACCGAGATCACCCGCGCGGTCCTGTTCTTCGCGGCGGAGGCCAGCGCCCACATCAGCGGCACCGTGCTGCCCATCGACGCAGGCAACGCCGCGCGCGTGACCGGGTGACGGTCGGCGTCGCGGCGCCCGACGTCTCGACCGGTGCGGCGCGCCAACGCCTGATCGTCGCGGTGCTGAGCCTGACCGGTGTGGTCGTTGCGCTCCAGCAGACGCTGGTGGTGCCGATCCTCCCTGCGTTCAGCACGGCGTTGGGCGTGTCGCACACCACGACGTCCTGGTTGGTGACCGCGACGCTGCTGACCGGGGCGGTGGCCACACCCCTGATCGGCAGGCTCGCCGACCTGACCGGCAAGCGGAAGATGATGCTGCTGTGCCTGGCCGTGATGGTCGGCGGGTCGGTGGTCGCGGCGCTCGGGCAGAGCTTCCCGATGGTGGTGGCCGGTCGGGTGATGCAGGGATTCGCGATCGCGCTGCTGCCGGTCGGGATCGGCCTGTTGCGCGATGTGCTCGAGCCAGCCCGCCTCGGCGGTGCGGTCGCGCTGATGAGCGGCACCCTCGGGATCGGCGGCATGATCGGCATGCCGATGGCCGGTGTCATCTACGCGCACCTCGGCTGGCAGGCGCTGTTCTGGGTCTCCGGCGGTGTCGGTGTGCTGCTGGCGATCCTGTTGCCGCTCACCGTCCCCGAGTCGACGGTCCGGGCGAGGGGGCGATTCGACATCGCCGGCGCGGTGCTGCTGACCACCGGGCTGACGGCCCTGCTACTCGCCATCTCGAAGGGCGGGCAGTGGGGCTGGGGTGCCCCGGCCACGGTGGGATGCGCGGTGGGCGGCGCGCTGACCCTGACGGTGTGGATATGGCTCGAACTGCGCATCCCGGACCCGCTGGTCGACCTGCGGACCTCGTTGCTGCGTCCGGTACTGATCTCCAATGTGTGTGCGGTCCTGCTTGGTTTCGCGATGTTCCTCAGCGCGTACACGGCGACGCAGGAATTGCAGGCCCCCGTCGAATCCGGTTATGGCCCCGGGTTGTCCGAGGCGGCGGCCGGGCTGGCGATGATGCCGGGCGGGCTGCTGATGGTGGTGCTGGCCCCGCTGTCGGCGCGGATGACGAGGCGCCGCGGCGCCCGGGTCACCCTGGTCGTCGGGGCGATCGTCATCGCGGCGGGCTACCTCCTGCGGGCGGTGCTCGGGCCGTCGGTCGCGAACGTGACCGTTAGCGCCGCCATGATCTCCGGCGGGGTGGCCTTGACGCTGGCGGCGATGCCGGTGTTGATCACCGACGCGGTCCCGGTGGACCAGACCGCGACCGCGAACGCCGTCAACGGGCTGCTTCGATCCGTCGGCACCTCGTCGGCGGCCGCGGTCGGAGCGGCGGTACTCGCCGCGTCCACCCTCACCGTCTCGGGGGTGACGGTACCGACGCTGGGGGCCTTCACCGCCATGTACTGGATCGGGGCCGCGGTGTCGGTGGCGGCGGTCCTGGTTGCGCTGCTTCCGCTGCGGGGACGCTGACCGGCCGAAGGCCCGGTGCCGCAACGGCACCGGGCCTTCGGCCGGGGAGGGTGGATCAGGGCAGCAGCTGGTCCATGAACGAATTGCTGTACACCTTGTGCGGGTCGAACTCGTTGAACACCTGCACCGCGGTGTCCCAGTTGTCGGATGCGGGAAGGCCGTCGCGGTAGCTCTTCGGCAGCGCGCCGCTGATGATGCCGCCGTCGGTGTACGGCTTGTCCGGGCCGAACGCCCAGCCCTTCGACCACTCGGGACGGAAGGTGTAGTCGGCGCCCGTGTAGTGCGAGCGCATCCACTGCTCCATCTCGCGGTAGAACGCGAACATGCCGGGGGTGCCGGGCACGCCGAGCACGTTCAGCCAGATCGCGGTGTCCCATTCGGGGCGGTCCGGGCGCGGCCGCATCGCGGAGATCGTCGGCGCGCCTGCCGAGTCGACGAGCACGTCCGCGGCCTCGTCGAGACCGCAGCAGCGAATCTCGACCGGGCCGTTGAGCGGGAATTCGCCCTTGCCGCGGTAGTACTCGATCCGCTCGTTGAACCAGTGCGTGAAGTCGTGGATCACCTGACCGATGTTCGCCCGGCTGGTGATGACGGCGCCGCCGCCCTCGGTCAGCCGCAGCGTGGTCGCCTTGATGTAGAACTGGACGTCCTTCGACCAGCCCCAGATGTCGGTCGAGTTGGTGGCGGCCAGTCCAGCGACGGTGACCCCGTACATCGCGGGGCCGAAGAGCGGCGCGATGCCCGGCACGCCCGCGTTCATCTGACCGATCATGTCGGTGATCGGTTCGGGCAGGTTGTCGGAGAACGGATAGTTGTAGGGTCCGGTGACCTCTCGGGACCCGGCGGGCTTGTCCGGGGCCACCGTCCACACCTTCAGCCACGGCTTGTCGGTGAACGGGTACCAGATGGCCTCGACGCCGCCGTCGGACTTGACGAAACTCTCGAAGGTGCGGCCGTCCGCGCCCTTGGCGCCGAACATTTCCTCCCACCCGATGTTGGTGATGCTCCGGCAGCGCATCCGGAAGTTCGGCCCGGCCTGCATGGTCACCGACGTGATGAAGGTGCGCCCGAGTCCGGCCAGCAGCGGCTTGATCTTGGGATCGTTGCGGGAGAACGTGCGTTCCGCGTACTCGGTGCCGTTCCACACCACCGCGGTCAGTTCGGTGACGAGGTTCGACAGCGACCCGTAGGTGTGACCCTTCATCGCGCTCTGCCCGTCCGCGGGCAGGGCGGCGCCGTGCGCATCCACCGCGAGGCAGCCCGCGATGGTCAGGACCCCCGGCGCGGGCAGGTTCGCCCAGCCGAGCCCCTTGTCCTGCAGCGCGCTGGTGATGGCGCCGAGGGTGGCGCCCGGTCCCGCGGTGACGGTGGCCGGGCTGCCCGCGTTGACCGCGATGCTCGCCAGGTGCGTGGTGGTGTCGGCGAGGATCACCTTGTCGACGTTGGCGCCGTTCTCCACGGTGAGCGGGGTCCAGCCGTGCATCGCCCCGCGGGGGCGGATGGTGTAGCCGTTCTTGTGCGCCCAGTTGGTCAGTCGGACAACGTCACCGGCGTTGCGGGGGAACGCGGTCCAGGTGGCGTCCAGCATGATCTCCTTGGACCAGTTCTGGTACGCCTGCTGGGCGAGTTCGATGTCGGTCGGGAAGTCCGGCGGCGCGGGCAGCGTTGCGCCGCCAGCGGACCCGGACCCGGAGCCGAGCGATCCGGTGTCGAGCGGGAGGGCGTAGACCGGGGTCCACCCGCCCATCGCGGTGACGGCGAGGGCACCCGCGCCCGCGGTGAGGAAGCCGCGCCGGGAGAACCCGGTGGCGTTGTCCGATTTCGGCATGCAAGAACTCCAGTCGTAACGAGGGGGTGAGACCGAGCGAGGGCGCGCGTCCCGACAGCGCCGACCCGGAAGTTTAGGCGAGCGTAAGAACCACGTCTGCCAAAGCGGGCGAATTCTCGCGCGCCGGAACGGAAGCCGAGATCAGCAGCCGGTCCTGTTCCGCCCAGATCCGCACCAGCAGGGTCTCCCCGGGGTAGACCACACCGGCGAACCGGGCCTTGTAGCCCTTCACCCTCGATGCGTCGGCGGCCAGCGCGGTGTCCACCGCGGCCTTGCAGACGATGCCGTAGGTGCACAGCCCGTGCAGGATCGGGGCGGGGAACCCTGCACCGGTGGCGAAGTCGGGATCCGAGTGCAGCGGGTTACGGTCCCCGCACATCCGGTACAGCAGCGCCTGCTGCGGCAGGGTCGCGATCTCGACCTCGTGGTCCGGCGCGCGATCCGGAAGGGCGACCGCCTCGGACGGTCCGCGCTCACCGCCGAATCCACCCTCGCCGCGGGCGAAGATGGACGACCGGGCGGTCCACAGCGGGTTGCCGTCGGGATCGGTGGTGACCGATTCCTGCACGATCACCGCGGCCTTGCCCTTGTCCCAGACCTCGGCGATCCGGGTCGTGGTGCGGCCCTTGCCGGATGCCGGGATCGGCTGGTGCACGGTGACTTCCTGGCTGCCGTGCACGACCTTGGCGAGGTCGATCTCGACGCCGGGGAAGGAGACCTTCGGGGCCTCGGTGGCGTGGATGTTCGCGACGACCGTGGCGAAGGTCGGCAGCACCTGCGGGGCGGCGTCGTCGAGGTAGCGCAGTTCGGCGGCGTCGAGCGGACGCACGCCCGCACCGACGCCGAGGTGGTAGAGCTGGACGTCCGAGGCGGTCCAGGTGAAGTCCTGGGCCGGAAGTTCGGCGCCGATCGCGATCGAGGGGTCGATGGGCACGAATGGATCCTGTTCTGTCGTGGGTAGCGGTGCGCCCATCGGCCGGCCCCCGCCGCCGTCCCCGCGGCCCGCGCCACCGCGGGCTAAAATTAGA